>JAYVCD010000047.1:0-24532 GCA_043750125.1 Archangiaceae bacterium
CGCGCTCGCCGGTGCGAATCCGAACGCATTCTTCGAGGGCGGTGACGAAGATCTTCCCATCGCCCACCAGCCCGGCTTCGCCCGAGCGGGCGCCCTTGAGGATCGCCGCGATCGATTTCTCGAGGTAGGCGTCGTTCACCGCAAGGGTGATTCGGCTTTTTTGAACCCGGCGCACCCGCACCAGCTTGCCGCGAAAAATCTCGACCTCGCCTTCCTGGCGGCCGTGCCCTTCGACGGTGTCGACGGTGAGGCGAAAGTTGTCGCCCTCGTCGAGAATTTCCCGCAGCGCCTCTTCGACGGCCTCGAGCCGTTCCGGGCGGATGATGGCGGTGATCATTTTCATGAAAGGCCTCAGGTCTGATCGAAGTGGTAGCCGCGTTCGCCGTGAATGATGACGTCCAGCCCGTCGCGCTCGACGCTCTCGGGGACGCGCAGACCCCAGATGGCCTTGAGCACGCTGGCGATGAGGAACGTGCCGACGCCTGAGAAGACGATCGCCACGCTGACTCCCAGCGCCTGCAGTCCGAGTTGGCCGAAGTTGCCGCTGAGCGCGCCGGCGACGGGGGTGAAGCAAAGGACTCCGGTCATCAGCGCTCCGAAGATGCCTCCGACGCCGTGCACCCCCCACGCGTCGAGGGAATCGTCGTAGCCGAGCTTCGCCTTCAGCTGCACTGCCGCGTAGCAGACGGCCGCCGCCATCGCGCCCAGCAGCAGCGCGCTGGCCGGCTTGATGTGCCCGGCCGCCGGAGTCACCGCGACCAGGCCGGCGATCAACCCCGACGCCAGGCCCAGGCTGGTGACCTTTCCGTGCCGCCACCGCTCGATCACCATCCACATCAAGCCCGCCGCCGCCGCCGCCGATTGGGTGGTGGTGAAAGCGAGCCCCGCCACCGCGCCCGCCACCGGGTGCTCGGCGCCGACTGCGGAACCGGCGTTGAAGCCGAACCAGCCGAACCAGAGCAGGCCGGCTCCGGTGAGCGTGAGGACCAGGTTGTTGGGCAGCACGGTGTGGCCGCGGGCCACGTCGCGGCGGGGCCCGAGCATCAGGGCCAACACCAGCGCGGAAACTCCGGCCGAGATGTGGACCACCGTGCCGCCGGCAAAGTCGAGGACGCCCCGCTTGAACAGCCACCCCTCGGACGCCCACACCCAGTGCGCCAGGGGGCAGTAGACGACGGTGGACCAGACGAGAATGAAGACGACGTAGCTGCGAAAGCGCATCCGTTCGGCGACCGCTCCTGAGATCAGTGCCGGAGTGATGATCGCGAACTTCCCCTGAAACATCACGAACACCAACTCGGGAATGGCCTTGTCTCCGTACAGCCGGGTGTGTGGAATTCCGGACAGCCCGAGCAGGGAAGGATCCCACCCGAGCCAGCCGCCAATCGACGTCCCGAAGGCGAGCATGTAGCCGAAGCCGACCCACTGCACCCCGATGATTGCCATCGCGACGAAGCTCATCATCATCGTGGTGAGCACGTTCTTGCGGTGCACCATGCCGCCGTAGAAGAGCGCCAGGCCGGGCACCATCAACAGCACCATCGCCGAGCTGGCCAGCATCCAGGCCGTCGAGCCGGGGTCGATTGCAGGTTCCATTTGCTTTAACCCCGGGCCCGAAGCGCGCCGACGATCATCCGCGTCGCGGGGCTGCGATTGAGGGTGTAGAAATGAATTCCCGGCACGCCGCGCTGCAGCAGTTCCATGCACTGCACGGTCGCGTGGGCGACGCCGAGCGCGGTCACTGCGTCGGGCTGGTCTTTGACCGCTTCGAGCTGAAGCTGCAGGCGCATCGGCACGGTGGCGCCGCACAACCGCACGAACTTGCCCAGCTGGTCGTAGCTGGTGATCGGCATGATTCCCGGGACGATCGGAATGTTGATCCCCGCCCGCCGCGCCCGTTCGACGAAGTCGAAATAAAAGGCGTTGTCGAAGAACAGCTGGGTGATCAAAAAGTCGAGGCCGGCGTCCACCTTGCGCTTGAGATTCAACAGGTCTTCGTCGCGCGAGGGGGTCTCGATGTGGCCTTCGGGGTAACAGGCGCTGCCGATGCAGAACGGGTACTCATTTTGGCGAATGAACTCGATCAGCTCGTTGGCGTAACGAAACCCTCCGACCGGCGCTTCGAACTTCGTGGCCCCTTTGGGCGCATCGCCGCGCAGCGCCAGCACGTTCTCGATCTTGGCGGCGGCGAGCGAATCGAGCACCTCTTTGAGCTCCTCGCGGGTGTGCCCGACGCAAGTCAGGTGGGCCATCGCCTCGAGCGCAGTGCGTTCCTTGATGTGGGTCACCAGTTGCAACGTGCGATCGCGGGTGCTGCCGCCGGCGCCATAGGTGACGGACACGAACCCGGGCTCGAGGGTCTTCAGGTCCTCGAGCGTGGTCCAGAGGTTGGTCTCGCCTTCGGGAGTCTTGGGGGGGAAGAACTCGAACGAGTAGCAGGGCTTCGAGGGGTTCAAACAATTTCGAATCTTCACGAGGTCGTTCATGCCCGCGTGCGTTGGTTTGTTCAATCACGAAACCTTTGGGTGGTAAGAGGCCGACCCATGCCGAAGCAGACTCCTCTCAACGCCGCCCATCGCAAGCTTGGCGGCCGGATGGTGGACTTCGCCGGGTGGGACATGCCGGTGCAGTACGCGGGCGTGATTCCTGAGCACGAAGCGGTGCGCAATGCCGTGGGCCTGTTCGATGTTTCCCACATGGGCGAGATCGAATTCAAAGGGCCCAACGCGCTGGCCTCGGCGAACGCTTTGATCACCAATGATCTGACCAGGGCGGTCGATGGCCAGGCGCTCTACGCCGGCCTGCTCAATGATCAGGGGGGCTTCGTCGATGACATCGTGGCCTACAGGTTTTCGCCCGAGCACATCTTCATCTGCGTCAACGCCAGCAACGCCGACAAGGACTTCGCGTGGATGAAAGAGCGCGCCCGCGGCTGCGTGCCCGTCAACCGGTCCGAGGACTACGCGCAAATCGCCGTTCAGGGCCCGAAGGCGTTTGGGCTGGTGCAGCGGCTGGCGAGCAAGCCGTTGGAGTCCGTCGCCACCTACCGCTTCACCACCGGACAGGTCGCCGGCATCGACGCGATCATCTCGCGCACCGGCTACACCGGCGAAGATGGCTTCGAGCTCTACGTCGCCCCGGGTCAGGCCGAAAAGCTCTGGTACGCGCTGCTCGAGGAAGGGAAGGGCGACGGCGCGGTTCCGACCGGGCTGGGAGCGCGCGACTCGCTGCGCACCGAAATGAAATACGCGCTCTACGGCAATGACATCGACGACGTGCACACCCCGCTCGAAGCGGGCCTGGGGTGGATCACCAAGCTCGACAAGCCGGACTTCATCGGCAAGTCGGTGTTGGTGAAGCAGAAGGCAGACGGGCTGACCCGCAAGCTGATCGGCTTCGAGCTGACCGAGCCGGGCATTCCCCGCAGCCACTACCCGATCTTGAAAGACGGGCAGCGGGTGGGGGAAGTCACCAGCGGGACGATGGGCCCCAGCGTGAAGAAGCCGATCGGCATCGGCTACGTGCCCACCGCGCTCAGCGCCGAAGGCTCCATTTTTCAGGTCGAGATCCGCGGGCGTCCGGTCGCGGCGAAGGTCGTCAAAACCCCCTTCTACAAAAAAGGCTGATCATCCAATGGGCAACAACCCCGGCAACCTCAAGTACACGAAGGACCACGAGTGGGCGAAGAACGTCAGCGGCAAGGTCGTCGTCGGCGTCACCCACCACGCGCAGGAAGCGCTCGGAGACGTGGTCTACGTCGAGCTTCCCAAGGTCGGAGCGACGGTCACCGCCGGCGCCTCGTTCGGAGTGATCGAATCGACCAAGGCCGTCAGTGAGCTGTTCGCTCCGATCAGCGGGAAGGTCACCCGGGTGAATTCGGATCTGTCGAAAGAGCCGGCCGCGGTGAACAAAGATCCCTACGCCGCCTGGATCATCGAGATCGAGCCTTCGAGCCTCGCCGACTACGAAGCGCTGCTCGACGCCCCCGCGTACGAGAAGCTGCTTTTGACTGCGAAGTAGTCACCAGTTGAAGACGATCGCCACCGGGACTCCCGGGGCGACCGGGCCGAATGCCGCCTGCTGCGAGATGCAGTCGACCGCGCCTGAGTCGGGGCGGGTGAACGGGTCAGCCCCTGGCGCCGCGGGGGACAGGCGGCCGCAGGCGACCAGGGTGAGCGTGCCTCCGTCGTACATCTGGCGCTGCAGGCACGTTCCCGCATCTTCGAAGTGGGTTCCGTCCCACGAGAACAGCACCCCTTCGTTGATCTTGATTTTGCGCTCGGTCGGCTCGCGCGCCGGAGCGCCGCCTCCACAGACGGGCTTGCCGCGGGCGCTGAGCAGTAGCGGGGGCCGCCCGGTTTCCTGAATCGACAGCCAGTAGGGAATGCCCTCGTTGTCCTCGAAGATGTAGCGCGGGGTGGGGCGCGAGTTGTCGGCGAAGATGTGCGCGAAGACCCGGCTGTCGGCCCGGCGCACCGCGACGAAGACGTTCGAGTTCGTCGTCTCGAACCGATAGCCGGGCACCCGGGCGCAGCGCACCAGGCGGGCCCCGACGGTCGCGGCCGAGTCTCCGTTGTCGACGCGAACCCGGACCACCACTCCTTCGAACGAGAAGGTCGCTTCGCCTGCCCGTCGGGCCGTGCCCATCAGCAGCACGGTCGACCAATCGAACCAGGGTGCAGACCCGGTGACTCCCGAGCCGAGGCCGAGGCCGACCTGAATGCGGGGAATGCCGGCCGGCGGTGGCAGCGGCCCTCGCCCGGTGTAGCTGACCTCGTTGGCATCGCAGCCGGGAGCAATCTCGCCGCCTCCTCCTGCGCCGCCGCCCTCGCCGCCTCCAGTTCCCCCCGCGGTCCCTCCTCCTCCGGCGCCGCCGTCCGGGCCGGGGTCAGGCGGACCCCACGCGCTGTAGGGCAGGGTCCGGCCACACGCAGCGAGCCCGACGATTGCGAAGAAGACGATTGTCCGCAGGCGGGCCAAGAACGCGAACCTCGCCCGGATTATCGCCCTCGGCAAGCCACTCGCACGGGAGCAGTCGCCCGTAGCAGGCCTCTGGACACCGGGTTAGAAGACGCTCCGCCATGCTCGAATACGTCGATACCTTTCCCCGCCGCCACATTGGTCCTTCGTCCCGCGATGTCGAAGAGATGCTGAAGGCGGTCGGGGTCCGATCGCTCGACGAGCTGATCGATCGCACGGTGCCGAAGTCGATTCGGCTGGGCCGCCCGCTGGCGCTGCCCCCGGGCAAGCCCGAGTTTCAGCTGCTCGAAGAGCTCGAAGTCATCGCGAACAAGAACCAGGTGTTCCGCTCGTTCATCGGCATGGGGTACCACGACACGATCACCCCGGGCGTCATTCTGCGGAACATCCTGCTCAACCCGGGTTGGTACACCCAGTACACCCCGTACCAGGCCGAGATCGCCCAGGGTCGCCTCGAGGCGCTGCTCAACTTCCAGACGATGATTGGCGACCTCACCGGGTTGCCGATTTCCAACGCGTCGCTGCTGGACGAAGGCACCGCCGCCGCCGAAGCGATGCACCTGGTCCATGCGGTGGGCGCCGACAGCGAAGGCCGGTCATTCTTCGTCAGCAGCTCGTGCCACCCCCAGACGATCGCCGTCGTCCAGGGCCGCGCGAAGCCGCTGGGCTGGAAAGTGATCGTCGGCGATCACCGCACTTTCGACTTCAAAGAGAAGATCTTCGGAGCGCTGCTTCAGTACCCGGCCACCGATGGCGGCCTGTTTGACTACCGGGGCTTCATCGAGAAGGTCCACGCGGGCGGAGCGCTGGCGATCGTCGCCGCGGATCCCCTCGCGCTGTGCCTATGCGTTCCTCCCGGTGAGCTGGGCGCCGACTGCGCCGTCGGCACCACCCAGCGCTTCGGAGTGCCGATGGGCTTTGGTGGCCCGCACGCCGCCTACCTCGCCACCCGCACCGAGTTCGTTCGCAGCATGCCGGGCCGGTTGATCGGGGTCAGCGAAGATTCCAACGGCCGCCCCGCCTACCGGATGGCGCTGGGCACCCGCGAGCAACACATTCGCCGCGAGAAGGCGACGAGCAACATCTGCACCGCGCAGGTGCTGCTGGCGGTGATGGCCGGAATGTACGCCGTCTACCACGGGCCCAACGGGCTGAAGGCGATCGCCACCCGGGTCAACGCGCTGACTCGAACCCTGGCCACCGGCCTCACCCGGTTGGGCTTCAAGCTCTCGCACCCGGAATTCTTCGACACCCTGAGCGTGGTCGTCGAAGCGCGCGCCGCAGACGGAATCGAGCTGGCGGCCCGCACCCACGCGATGAACTTGCGGCGCATCGACGCGACCCACCTGGGCGTCACCCTCGACGAGACCGTCAGCGTGGGCGAGCTGCAGACGCTGCTGCAGGTCTTTGCCGGCGGAAAGAAGGTCGACTTCGCGGTCGGGGCGTTGGGCGAGCCGGCGCCGAGCATCGGTGAGCCGCTGCGGCGCAAGAGCGCGTACCTGCAGCACCCGATCTTCAACAGCCACCATTCCGAGACGGAGATGCTGCGGTACATTCGGCAGCTCGAGTCGCGCGATCTGTCACTGACCCACTCGATGATTCCGTTGGGCAGCTGCACGATGAAGCTCAACGCGACTTGCGAGATGGTCCCGGTGACGTGGCCGCAGTTCGGTCGGATGCACCCGTTCGCGCCGGCCGCGCAGACCGCCGGTTATCAGGAAATCTTTCGCACCCTGGAAGCCGCGCTCAAAGAGATCACCGGCTTCGCAGGGGTCTCGCTGATGCCCAACGCCGGCAGCCAGGGCGAGTACGCCGGCCTGCTCGCGATTCGCAGCTACCAGCAGGCCCGCGGGCAGGGACACCGCGACGTCTGCCTGATTCCCCAATCGGCTCACGGCACCAACCCCGCCTCTGCGGTGATGGCCGGCTACCGGGTGGTGGTGGTGAAGACCGATGAAAACGGCAACGTCGATCTGAACGACTTGAAGGCCCGCGCGCTGGAACACAAGGACAAGCTGGCGGCGCTGATGGTCACCTACCCGTCGACCCACGGGGTGTTCGAAGAGGACATCAAAGAAATCTGCAGCCTGGTCCACGCCCAGGGCGGTCAGGTCTACATGGACGGCGCGAACATGAATGCGCAGGTCGGGCTGTGCCGGCCGGGCGACTTCGGCGCCGACGTGTGTCACCTCAACCTCCACAAGACCTTCTGCATCCCCCACGGCGGAGGGGGGCCCGGAATGGGTCCGATCTGCGTCGCGGCCCACCTGGTCGAGCACCTGCCCAACCACCCGCTGGTGAAAGTGGGAAGCCCGACGGGGCCCGGCCCGGTGTCGGCGGCGCCCTTCGGCAGCGCGAGCGTGCTGCTGATCAGCTGGGTCTACATTCACGCGATGGGGGGCGAAGGGCTGACGAACGCCACCCGCATGGCGATCTTGAGCGCCAACTACGTCGCGCGGCGGCTGCAGCAGTCCTACCCGGTGCTGTACCAGGGGAAGGCCGGCTTCGTGGCGCACGAGTGCATTCTCGACATGCGCAAGCTCAAGGGCAGCTGTGGCGTCGAGGTCGAGGACATCGCCAAGCGGCTGATGGACTACGGGTTCCACGCCCCGACGGTGAGCTTCCCGGTCGCGAGCACGATGATGATCGAGCCGACCGAGAGCGAGCCGCTGCCCGAGCTCAATCGGTTCTGCGACGCGATGATTTCGATCCGCGCGGAGATTCGCGAAATCGAAGAGGGCAAGGCGTCGAAGGAAGACAACTTGCTGAAGAACGCTCCGCACACCGCAGAAGTGGTAACGCGGGACGAGTGGACCCGGCCGTACTCCCGCTCGCGCGCCGCGTTTCCGACCCCCGAGGTGCGAACGCGGAAGTTCTGGCCCTTCGTCGGCCGGGTGAACAACGTGCTCGGCGATCGCAACCTCGTCTGCAGCTGCCCTCCGATGGAAGCGTACGTTTGACATGGCGACGAACGAGAAAGACGGGATCAAACCGTCGGTGCTCATCGTCGGGGCCCTGTTCCTGCTGTTGTTGTTCGCCGGGGCGATGGTGGGCTCGACCTACCTGGACGCCCGGCCGGTCGGGTCCCAGAAGATCACGATGAGCGGGGTCGAGCCAGCGGCGGCGCCTCCTCCCGCGGCGGAAATTGCCGAGCGGATTCGCACTTTCTTCATGAAGGGCAACGTCGAAGAGTGCATGCATCGGCACCTGGGGAAGGAATCGCGGGTCGACGGCCTGCTCGAGATCGAGCTGCTTCCGGACGGCACGATTTCCAACGCCGAAGCGAAGACCGAGCCGCAGAATGGAGGCGTTGCGTTGTGCATTCAGCAGCGTTTCGCCAAGGGCTTCGTCTTCAGCGCCCCGACTCAGAGGGTCTCGTACACCTTCAACGCCCGCTGGGATGCCGACCGGCTGGTGTTGGGCCAGAACGTCACTTCGACCCGGAAGTAGGGTTGAAGCGCATCGTCTGGGCGCTGTCGTTCCTCGCCCTGGGCGCAGCCGGGTTCGCCGGGTTGATCGCCGTGCGCAGCTGGAAGTTCGGCCTCTCTCAGCTGCACCCGCCCCGGCTTGCGGTGCCCGCCGCTCCGGCGATTGCCGGGTTGAGCACGGTGGAGTTCGAGGACAAAAACGGGATCGTGCTTCGGGCCTGGTGGGTCAAGTCGAGCAACCGGGCGGCGATCATTTTGCTGCACGGGCACGGCGCCAACCGCGACCAGATGACGCCGGAGCTGACGCTGCTCGCCCGCCACGGGTACGGGGTGCTGGCCTTCGACCTTCCGGGGCACGGGACCAGTGGGGGGGACCTCGTCACCTGGGGAGACCGCGAGAAGGCGTCGCTGGACGCCGCGATTGGGTTTGCCGCCGCGCAGGCCGACGTAGACCCCCAACGCCTGGGAGCGCTCGGGTTCTCGATGGGGGGAAGCACGGTGGTCGAGGTTGCCGCTGTCGACCCGCGGCTGAAGGCGATCGCCATCAGTGGGACCTACACCAACCTCACCGACGAGCTGAATTTCGAGGGGCACAAGTGGGGCCTACTAAGCCAGGTGCCGATCAAGAAGGCGATGGAGTCGGCCGGGGTCCAGGTCGAGGGGGTTCACCCCGTCGCGGTGATCTGCAAGGTGGCTCCCCGGCCGGTGCTGTTGATCGAGGGCACCGAAGACCCGAGCACCCCGGTCGCGATGGAACAACGGCTGTTTGATGCCGCCTGCGAGCCCAAGACCCACTGGCTGGTGCCCGGAGCCCACCATGGGGACTACGCGGCAATCGATGGGGCCGGGTACGAACAGCGGCTGGTCTTTCTGTTCGACGGGGCTCTGCTGAAATAGGGTCTGCCCCCGCGAATGTCCGAGCCCCAAAAAACCAAGACGGGGTCGACCCGGTTCGGCAAATACACCCTCATCGATCGCATCGCCGTCGGGGGGATGGCCGAGATTTTTCTCGCGCGCCAGGCGGGCCTCGAAGGGTTCGAGAAGACGATCGTCATCAAGCGCATTCGTCCGCATCTGTCGAAGCAAGCCAGCTTCGTAAAGATGTTCCTCAACGAGGCGAAGCTGGCGGCGCAGCTGAACCACCCCAACATCGTGCAGATCTACGACCTCGGAAAAATCGCCGAGTCGTACTTCATCGCGATGGAATACATCTTCGGTCGCGACATGCGGCGGATCATTCCCAAGGCCGACAGCATGGGGATTCCGTTTCCGATGGTGTACGCGCTGAAGATCGCCAGCTCGGTGTGTGAAGGCCTGTACTACGCGCACCAGAAGGTCGACCTCTACGGGAACCCGCTGAACATCGTTCACCGCGACGTGACGCCCGAGAACATCTTCGTCTCGTTCGACGGGACGGTGAAGGTGCTCGACTTTGGAATCGCGAAGGCCGCCAACCAGATCGAGCAGACCCGGGCCGGAGAAATCAAAGGGAAGCTTTCGTACATGAGCCCCGAGCAGTGCATGGGCAAGCCGCTCGACTGCCGCTCGGACCTCTTCTCGCTGGGAACCGTGCTCTACGAGTGGCTCACCGGCTTCAAGCTCTTCACCGGCGACAGCGAGGTCGCGATCCTCAAGTCGATCACCGAAGGGAAGATCTACGCCCCCAGCTACTTCAAGGCCGATATCCCCGAGGCGGTCGAGGCGATCTTGATGCGCGCGCTCGAGAAGGATCGCGACCGGCGTTATCAGACCGCGTGGGACATGCAGTACGACCTGGACCAGTTCTTGAGCCAGTACGAGTTCACGCCGAGCAACATCCACCTGAGCAACTTCCTCAAGCAGCTCTTCACCGACGAGCTGGAAGAAGAAAAGCTGCGGTTGGCTCAGTCTCCCCGGCCGGCGCCGCAAGAAGTTCTTCAGGAAGAGCACGACGAAGAGCTCATTTCTTCGGAAGCCATCTCGGGCTCCGGGGACCTTCCGACCGGCGCGAGAGGAACGCTGCTTCAGGTCCCGTTGGGGGCCAAAGAGCTCGAGTCGCTCAATGGGATCGCCAAACGGAACAACGTCAGCGTCTCGAGCCTGGTCCGAGACATCGTCGTCAACTGGCTGAAGTACCGGTAGCCGGCGCTACGCCCTGCCGGGCTTTTGACGCCACTGCCGCTTCGTCGGGCGCGCCAGGCCCGCCTTCCCGTGCCATCGAAGGTCGCTGACTGCGCCCACGCCCTGGTTTCCCCGGACCTGAAGCGCTGCGCTGTCGGGAACCGGCACACACTCCAGCGTCACAAACCATTCGTCGCCGTCGGCCGGGCGCATCGTCAAGACGCTCAGCAGCCCCGGAGTCGAGACCTTCACCGCGCAGTCCAGCCGCGAGGGCAACGGGGGCGGCCCATAGGACAGCCGCAGCGGAGGCAGGCAGAAGTTCACGTAGAGGCGGGGGTCATCGACTTCGACCGGGGCGGTTTCCTCGTGGACCAGAAACATCAGGGACGCGACGAAGGTCAGTCCGCTCGAAGCCAGCAACAGCATCACTTCCGGAGGCATGGTCGGCCATGACAGCCGGGATTTCGAGAAAGTTCCAGTCGCTGATACACGCAGGAACCCCATGCCGCGCATCAAGCTCGTTCTCGAGTACGACGGCACCCACTACGTGGGCTGGCAGTTTCAACCCAACGGCCCGTCGATTCAGGGCCGGCTCAAGCGGGCGCTGCAAGAGCTGGTCGGATCGCCGGTCGAAGTCGTTGCTGCCGGGCGAACCGATTCGGGGGTCCATGCGCTCGGGCAGGTCGTCGCCTTCGATTCGCCCGTGACCCTTCCGCTGCGAGCCTATTGGATGGGACTCAACGGCCTGCTGCCTGAGGACGTAGCGGTGGTGAGGGCCGAAGAGGTCGACCCGGCGTTCGACCCGCGGCGGTGGTCGAGGGGCAAGCGCTACCTCTACCGAATCAGCAACCAGCGGGGCCGCGCGCCGATGCGGCGCTTCTCGCATTGGGAAGTCTTCCAGCCGCTGGACCTCGAAGCGATGAAGCAGGGGGCGGTACACCTTTTGGGGCGCCACGACTTCTCGTCTTTCCGGGCGGCGGACTGCGAGGCGAACCACGCGATTCGGCAGATTTCCAAGGCCCAGCTCGAGGGGGCCTCGGGCGATGAGATCACGTTCACCGTCGAAGGCACGGCCTTCTTACGGCACATGGTGCGAAACCTGATCGGCACGCTGGTCAACGTCGGCCGCCGCAAACGTCCGCCCGAATGGGTGAAGGAAGTTCTCGAGGCGAAGACCCGCGATCACGCTGGAGTGACCGCCCCCGCGCACGGGCTGACCCTGGTTGAAGTCTTCTATTCCGATCCACCCGGCCCCAATGGGCCGCTCCACACCCACGACGGCGATTGACCAGAACCAAATCGTGAGCGAACGAAAAATCAAACCGCTGGCCGCGCTCGAAGCCCGGGCCCGCCAATTGATGCTGATGGTGGGGTTCGGGTTTACGGCGTACACCGGAGGCACGATCCTCTCGGTGATGCTGATGAACCGGCTGAACCACCGGCTCGTCGCCGCTGACAGCCGGCTGCTCTACCTGCTGGCGATCATCGTCGTGGGCCAGATGTGGATCCTCTTCGTTCTGCCCGCACTGCTGCATCTGGCCTCCCATTTTCTCGACCTTCCCATCTGGAGAACGGCGGTCATTGCCGCGCTCACCGGCTCGCTGTTCAACGCGGCGATTCGCTTTGTCAGCAATGGAATCGAAGAGACGTTTGCCGACCCGCTTCAGAACCTCGTTTGGGTCGGGACGCTGGTCGCGGGCATCCTCTTCTCGGTCTGGGCCGGGAAGAAGGGCAGGGTATGGGCCGAGGGTCGGCAGCGGCTCGCCGACCAGGCCGCGATCGCCCGAAAGGGGCAGTACGACAAGTACCTCGCCGAGTCGACGGCGCTGGCGGATCGAAGGGACGCCGCGCGCCTGCCGGTGGAACCTCCGACCGACCCCAAACCGCCGGTCTGAAACGCGCGGGCTTTAAGGGTATTGAGTCGGCCGATGCGCAAAGCCTCGCTGGTGTTGACGGGTCTGATTGCACTCGAGCACCTGTGGTTTCTGGTTCTCGAGATGTTCCTCTGGACCACTCCGATGGGAATGTCGGCCTTCAAGACCACCCCGGAATACGCGAACGCCTCGGCGGTGCTGGCGATGAACCAGGGGCTGTACAACGGGTTTCTGGCCGCCGGGCTGCTGTGGAGTCTGTGGGCCCAAAGCCCCCGGCCGGCCCTGCAGCTGAGGATGTTCTTCCTCGGGTGCGTGGCGCTGGCCGGAATCTTTGGAGGGTGGACCGTGGGCCCGACGGTATTTTTGGCGCAGGGCCTGCCCGCGTTGGTCACGCTGGGGCTGGTCTACGCCACTTCGAAGAGCGTCAGTTCGGGATCACCTTCTTGAAGCCCAGCGTCTCGCCCGAGACCTCGGCCTCGATCGCGTCGCCGGGCGCGAACTCACCGCTGAGAATCTTCAGCGCGAGGGGATCCTGCACGTACTTCTGGATCGCGCGCTTCAGCGGCCGGGCTCCGTAGACGGGGTCGTACCCCTGCTCGGCGAGGAACAGCCGCGCTTTGTCGGTGAGGGTCAGCTGCAGCCGCTTGTCGACCAACAGCGCTTGCAGCCGCAGCAGCTGCAGGCCGACGACCTGGGCGATGTCTTCTTTCCGAAGGGGCTCGAAGAGGACGATCTCGTCCACCCGGTTCAGGAACTCCGGCCGGAAGTGCTCTTTGAGCGAGTCCATCACTTCGGCCCGCACCTTCTCGTCCAGCTTCTTGCTCTTCCCGGCCAGGCTCTCTTGCAGCGCCTGCGAGCCGATGTTGCTGGTCATGATCAACACCGAGTTTCTGAAGTCCACCGTGCGGCCCTGGCTGTCGGTGAGCCGGCCTTCGTCGAGGATCTGCAGCAGGATGTTGAAGACATCGTGGTGCGCCTTTTCAATCTCATCGAACAACACCACCGAATACGGCCGCCTTCGCACCGCCTCGGTCAGCTGCCCGCCCTCGTCGTAGCCGACGTACCCCGGAGGGGCCCCGACCAGCCGCGAGACCGAGTGCTTTTCCATGTACTCGGACATGTCGATTCGGATCATCGCCTGCGCGTCGTCGAACAAGAAGTCGGCGAGGGCCTTGGCGGTCTCGGTCTTTCCCACTCCGGTCGGACCCAGGAAGATGAACGAGCCGATCGGCCGATTGGGATCCTGCAGTCCACTGCGAGCGCGACGGACGGCGTTCGACACGGCCTCGATCGCCTGTCGCTGGCCGACCACCCGCTGAGCCAACCGTTCTTCCATGTGCACCAGCTTGTGGACTTCGGCCTCGAGCAGCTTGCTGACCGGAATCCCGGTCCACTTGGCGATCACCTGGGCGATGTCTTCGGCGTCGACCTCTTCTTTCAAGAACCGCTTCTTCTTCTGCAGCTCACCCAGCCGGGTGGTGTACTGGGCCAGCTCTTTTTCCAGGGTGGGCAGCACTCCGAATTTGATCTCGGCGGCCCGGTTCAGTTCCCCCTTCCGCTCGGAGCTCGCCATTTCGTTGCGGGCCTGCTCGATCTTCTCTTTGACCGCGCGAATGGCCGCGATTTCTTTCTTCTCGGTTTCCCAGTGGGCCTTGAGGGTCGAGAACTTCTCGTTCAGGTCCGCGGCTTCCTTCTCGATCACTGAGAGCCGTTCGCGCGAATGGGCGTCGGTTTCCTTCTTCAGGCCCTGACGCTCGATCTCGAGCTGCATCAGCTTGCGCCGGACGTCATCGATCTCGGTGGGCATCGAATCGATCTCGATGCGCAGCCGGCTGGCCGATTCGTCGATCAAGTCGATCGCCTTGTCGGGCAAAAAACGGTCCGCGATGTAGCGATGAGACAGGGTGGCGGCGGCGATCAGCGCCGAGTCTTGAATGTGAACGCCGTGGTGAACCTCGTACCGTTCCTTCAGCCCGCGCAAGATGCTGATCGTGTCCTGCACCGACGGCTCGCCGACCATCACCGGCTGAAACCGTCGCTCGAGCGCAGCGTCCTTCTCGATGTGCTTGCGGAACTCATCGAGGGTCGTCGCCCCGATGCAGTGCAGCTCGCCGCGCGCGAGGGCGGGCTTGAGCATGTTGCTCGCGTCCATCGAGCCTTCGGCTTTGCCGGCCCCGACGATGGTGTGCAGCTCGTCGATGAAGACGATGATTTCCCCGTTGGAAGAGGTGATCTCTTTGAGCACCGACTTCAGGCGCTCTTCGAATTCTCCCCGGAACTTCGCGCCCGCGACCATCGCGCTCAGGTCCAACGAGATGAGCCGCTTGTGCTTCAGGCTCTCAGGCACATCGCCGTCGACCATTCGCCGCGCGAGCCCTTCGACGATCGCCGTCTTGCCTACGCCCGGCTCACCAATCAGCACCGGGTTGTTCTTGGTGCGCCGCGACAGCACCTGGATCGTGCGCCGAATCTCTTCGTCCCGGCCGATGACGGGGTCGAGCTTCGAGGCGCGCGCGGCTTCGGTCAGGTCCCGCCCGTACTTCTCGAGTGCGCGGTAGGTCCCTTCGGGATCCTGGCTGGTGACCCGATTCCCCCCGCGCACTTCCTTCAGCCCCGCCAGCACCCGATCGCGGGTGACGCCCGAGCTCTTGAAGGCTTCTCCCACCGTGCTCTTGTCGGCGCACAGTGCCAACAGCAGGTGCTCGCTGCTGACGAAATCGTCTTTGAGCCCTTTGGCCTCGTCTTCGGCCCGATCGAACGTGCTCAGCAGGCGCTGCGACAACGTCGCTCCGGCGCCGCCATTGATGGTCGGCAACTTCGCCAGCGCTTCGTCGATGCGCCCGCCCAACAGCTTCACGTCGACGCCGATCTTCTGCAGCAGCGGGACCCAGATTCCGTCTTCTTGCGAGAGCAGCGCCCGGGTCAGGTGTTCCGGCTCGTAGTTGGGGTGGTTCGCGCGACGCGCCAGCGATTGCCCTTCTTGAATGGCTTCCTGCGCCTTGATGGTGAATTTTTCCATTCGCATTTGCCGAACCTAAGACTGCGCCGGCCGGCCGCAACCGATTGGCCGTTTCTGGCGCATCGCGTCACAAACGTCGAAAAAGACTGTCGATTTGGGTCCGCGGGCCTTGTCGCTGACTCTGAAATCGGGTACTAGCGGCGCGGTTTCTAGGGGGGTTCACACTGGTGGAATCACACGGCGGTTATCTGTGCCCATACGAGGACGTAGACGTGGGGTGGCTGCAGGCTCTGGCCCGCCAGGCGATCGAGTCCGACGGTCAATTGGCGGGGGATTGCGGGCTGTTGGTCAGCATTCTTCAAGGGGGCAAGGTCGTGCGCTTCGCCTTTGACGGGGCCCACACCTACGGGCGCAACGGAGCGCGCTGGTACCTCACCCATCACGCCTTCGCCCAGCGGCTGTCCGAGCACCTGCGGGTGGTGGTCCACGCCTATGTCTTCGACCCGGAAGAGCTGGAGCAGGTGGTCAGCTACGGAAACGGTCGGAAAGTCGGAGGCGAGAGCCTGAGTTACGAAGACGCCGAGATGCCCGACGAAGACGACGAGGCCTCGTTCGAGAAGCTGAAGAGCAAATGGCCGATTGGACACCTGGCGCGGGTGCTGGGGGTCGACCGCGAGGCGCTGTTGCGGATGCCGCGCGAGACCACGGCCCTGATTGAGTTGGTGGGAGCAGCCGCCACCCAGCCCCTGTGGCATCTGTTCCCGAAGTCGGTGGCCGCGGCCAATCGCCAGCTGGCCTACGCGACGGCCCGCTAACCGGGTTTGCGGTCGGCCGCTTCGACCCATTCGCGCAGCGACTGCGAGCGGAAGTAGCTGCCGATGCCCACGAAAGCGCCCGCGATCACGACGGTGAAGGCGATGGTGGCGGCGCTGAGCACCGACTGCTCCATTCCTTCCGGGTAGCCCCCGGGGATGTCGCTTCCATTCATCACTTTGTCCCACGCCGCGCCCGCCCGGGTGGCGACGGCGGCCATCTGGGCGCCATCGATGGTTCGCAGCACCGCGCAGGCGATCGACGTGGTCGCGAGCAACCGCCGCGCGCTTTCCCGGGCCGACCCCGCCGGGCGCAACAGCCGCAGCGCGGCGACGAAGGTCAACGAGCAGGCGATGGTCAGGGCAAGCAGGATGAAGGCCCGCGAGGCGCGCATCGCCTCGAGCCCGCTGGCCTGGGCTTCGTGCTTGGCCTTCGCCGCAATCAGAGCGCGGTTGTTGTTCATCCAGAAATCGGAGATGGGCGGCGTCAGGCTGCGAAAGCTCTCGAGGTCCACCACCTGCCCGATGTGCTGGGCGGCAGCAGACCCGACGAGGCCTGAGAGCACGATCACCGCAAGGGTGATCCGCCGGACGCGGACGGGAAGGGCGCTGCTCGTCATTTGAGCTTGGTGGCTTCGACGAAGCGAAGCCGCAGCTCGGTAAGCAGGTTGGCGAACAGGCGTTCTTCCTCGGCGTCCAGGTTGCCGCACGTCTTCTCGCGCAGCATCTCGAGGAGGCTGAGGCTCTGCTGGGCCAGCGTCAGGTCTACCGACTGCTGGCCCGTCTCGGGGTGAGGCGCCGTCCCGAGGTGAATCAAGGTGGTCGAGGCGAGCCCGAAGACGAACGTGCTGAAGTTGATCGGGTCTTCTTTCATCGGGCGACTACTACTCTTCGTCGTCCGCGAAGTCCTCGTCGAGATCCGAGAGGTTGGCTTCCACGGGCTCGCCCTTCTCGGCCACGTCCGGGAGGGTCTTGATGTGCTTCTCCCACACCTTCTCGTCCAGCTGACCCGACTTGATGTAGCGCTCTGCCGTTCGCTTGTCCGAGTAGCGCGGATCGATGGTTTCCGACATTGACGACTCCTGATGATTGGTGGAATTCCTTCGGCGCCTTATACCAACGGCATATGCGCGACAAGCCTGCTGGCCTTCCGCGTGGCCTGTACGCGCTGCTCGACGATTCGGTGCGACCCGGGCTCGATCTGCTCGGGGCCGCGAGGGCCGTCTTCGAGGGGGGATCGAAGGTGCTTCAGCTGCGCCTGAAGACCCTGTCGGATCGCAAGGCGCTTGCGCTGTGCTGCGGCGTCGTCGCGATCGCCCGGCAGCTGGGAGGGAAGGTGCTGATCAACGATCGGGTCGATCTGGCGCTGCTGTCGAAGGCCGACGGGGTCCACCTCGGGGAGGACGACTTGCCGTTGGCCCAGGCCCGCGCGCTGCTGGGCCCGCTGGCGCTGATTGGCGCCACGACCCGAACGCTGGCCCAGATTCAGCAGGCGGCTGCGGAAGGCGCAGACCACGTCGGGCTGGGACCCGTCTTCGCCACTTCGACCAAGAGGGTGCCGCACCGCCCGTTGGGGATCTCGGGGCTGGAGCAGATCGGGCGGGCCAGCCCGCTTCCGATCGTGGCGATCGCCGGGCTGCGATTGGAAAACATTTCGGCCGTGGCGCGCGCGGGAGCCCACTGCGCGGCGGTGGCCAGCGGGCTGCTCGAGGCGGACGATCTTCGCGAGCGGGCGAGGGCACTTCAGGCCGAGTTCTCGAGGATCTGAAGTACCGTTGGGGCCTTGAAGCCTCATCACCAGCGGCGCCCAACGATTGCGATTACCCCCGATGTGTCCCGGGCCACTCCCGAAGCGCCGCAGGTGCGGTACGAGCTCAAGGCCGCTTACGCCGACGCGGTCTATCGCGCGGGAGGGCTGCCGATCATCTTGCCGTACACCGAAGATCGCCTCGGGATCGAGCAGTACCTCGATCGCGTTTCCGGGGTGCTGGTGACGGGAGGCGCGTTCGACATTCCTCCCGAGGCCTACGGCGAGGCGGCCCGTGAGGGAATGGGGCCGACCAAGCCGGGACGCACTTCGTTCGAGACCGAGGTCCTCAAGTCAGCGCTGACGCGAAACCTTCCGCTGCTCGGGATCTGCGGCGGGATGCAGTTGCTCAACGTGGCCCTGGGCGGGACCTTGTTCCAGGACATCGGCAAAGAATTGCCCAACGCGCGACCCCACGAGCAGACGCACGACCGCAGCCAGCCCCACCACCCGATCGAGGTGAAGGAAGGCACGGTGCTGGCCGACTGCCTGGGAAGGGGACAATTGATGGTCAACAGCACCCACCACCAGGCGGTGAAGACCGTGGGACCGAAGCTGGTGATCAGCGCCGTCGCTCCGGACGGAGTGATTGAAGCGATCGAGGCGGGCAGCTACCACTTCGCCGTCGGAGTGCAGTGGCACCCTGAGTTGCTGCTCGACAACGTCCCGCCCAACCTCGGCCTCTACCGCACGTTCGTGGCCCGCGCCCGCGACTCGCGCCGCTGAAACCTCGTCCCTCGACTGCTCTCGGGATCAACGGGCACTCTTCGGACTTTTCCGTGTCTGGCCCGAGGTGGTGTGAGGCAGCCCGCTCATCCCGAGAGCAGTCGAGGGACGTGCTGGCCGCCGTGCGTTTGAACGAATGGAAACCACACTCAACAAGGTTCGCCCGTTGAACGCGCAGAGACCTACGGGTCCACCCCGGGTGTTGATCGTCGCCGGCTTCGACCCTTCCGGTGGGGCCGGGGTCCTGGCGGACGTCTGGGCGATTTCGAAGTTGGGCGGCAGTGCACTGGCGGTCGTGACCGCGCTCACCGCGCAAGGGCGCACCTTCGCTTGCTCCCCGGTCGCTCCCAAGGGCGTGGAACTGCAGCTTCAGTCCGCGCTCGCGGCAGGAGCCGTGCGGGCCGCGAAGTGGGGAATGATTCCCAACCGTCAGGCGCTGGACGTCATCATCGACGGGCTGGCAGTGGGACACTGGCCGATCGTGATCGACCCTGTGGTTCGCACTTCGAAAGGCGAGCGGCTCTCGAGCCTGGGTCCCCAGGACTATCTGCAGCTTGGAAAGCGGCTTGGGCGCCTACATCCTCTTGTGCTCACTCCGAACCGGGAAGAGCTGCAGTGGTTGCGGGCGAGCCCCACCCAGCTGTTGGCACTGGGGTACTGGGCCGTGGTGGTCAAGGGCAGCGACTCGGGGCTCGATCAGGTGTTTACCCATCAAGACCACTGGGAGTTGCGGGGCTCGCCCCTACCTCGCAACACATCGCACCACCGCGGAACCGGCTGCCGCTTTGGCTCAGGATTGGCGACGGCGCTGGCTCGCGGCGAGGATCTGATCGCTGCTGCGCGCGCCGCCAAGCGGCTGATACGAAGATTTCTAAGCGACCCTATAATCGGCTAAGCGTTTTCACAGGGCCGAGCTGCACTACCCGCGCTGGAGCACCACCCCCATGTCGATGAAGAAAATGTTTGCCGCCGTGGCGTGCCTCGCCGCGCTGGGCTTTTCGGGGTGCAATTGTTCCAGGTCTCCCCCCGGCACGTCCGGAGGCGGCGATGGCAGCGACGCCGGCGGAGGCACCGGGGGCAACGGCGGCGGTGAGCCCGGGGACGGCGGGAAGATCGCCGACCCCAACGATCTCAACAACCCGTTCAAAGACACCGACTGCGATGGGCTGAACGACGCAGAAGAGTTCGGCAACACCTACGCGGGCGGAAAGCGGACCTCGCCCAACAACCCCGACACCGACGGCGACGGAATCATGGACGGGGTCGAAGCGGGCCGGACCACCTCGGTCGACCCGACCTGCGCCTTTGTCGGCGACGCGGACCCCACCACCCGCACGATTCCCACCGAGATCGATTCGGACGCCGACGGAATCTCCGATGGGGTGGAAGACACCAACAAGAACGGTCGCGCCGAATCGACCGAGACCGATGCCACCAACCCGGACAGCGACTTCGACGGTTTGAAGGATGGCATCGAGGACAAGAACTTCAATGGCGTCGTCGACCCCGGCGAGACCGACCCGCGCAAGAAAGACACCGACGGGGACTTCATCAATGACGGGGTGGAAATCAACGTCACGCTTACCGACCCGCTGAAGGCCGACACCGACGGAGACACCTGTCTCGATGGGGCCGAAGACCTGAACCAGAACGGGGTCGTCGACCTGGGCGAGACCAACCCGAAGCTTTCCGCCGATTGCGGCGCGATGAACAACCCCGATTCGGACAACGACGGACTGCCCAATACCGTCGAAGACAAGAACGGCAACGGCATCGTCGACCCCGGCGAGACCGACCCCAACAACCCCGACACCGACGGCGATGGAATCAAGGACGGCGTCGAGGATCGCAACAAGAACGGCCGGTACGACCCGGGCGAGACCAACCCCCTACGCAAGGACACCGATTGTGACGGGCTGCTCGACGGGCCTGATCAAGGCGCGTTCAAGGGCGAAGACCTCAACGCCGACGGGGTGGTCAACAGCGGTGAGACCGACCCCACCAAGTTCGATACCGACGGCGATGGAATCAGCGACGGCGTCGAGCGCGGCATTTCGATTTCCGAACGCGCCGACATCGTCAATTGCGTCAACGTTCCCTACGACCAGGATCCCACCACCACCACCGACCCCACCAAGCGCGACAGCGATGGCGATGGCATCGATGACGGGGCCGAAGATACCAACCAGAACGGGAAGGTGGACCCCGGCGAATTGAACCCGAACAACCCGGCCGACGGCGGGGGCCCGGCAGGCCAGGTCTGCACCGCGATGAACTTGCGGCCGGTGACCTTCAAGGCCGAGGGCAGCCCCGACATTCAGCTGGGTTTGCCGGCGAGCTTCACCGAGGTGAGCACCGTCTCGGTCGGCGCGAACAAGCGGGGGTTGATCGGCTACGACCCGACCCACCAGGTCGCCTTCATTGCGTGGCGCGAGCCGGCGCGGGGCACGTCCGCTACTCCCACCGGCGACGAAGCGGCGCTTCGCCCGTTGTTGGCGGGAATCGCGGCGATCAGCGCTCCGACCACCCAGACCTTCACCACCTGGGACACGATTCCTGCGCTGCAGGGGTTCTATGACCAGGTGGGTGGGGTCGACATCAAGGCCCGGGCGAACGCGATTGCCCAGCAGTTGATTGGAGCAGGAGCGGGCAGCCTCGTCGGCACCGGCGGAGTGGCTCCTGCCAACTTCCGGATTCAGGTCGAGTACCTCCACCGCACCAACGCGGCGGTGGTGGTGATCATCGCGATTACCCCGTCGGCCGCGGCCCCGGCGAACCCGGTCGAGACGGCGATCTTCGCGATGAGCGACACCGCTGGTGGCTCGGCCGTCGCCCAGTTCGGCGACCCCAACGCCATTCAGTGCGAGCGCTTCACCCCCCGCAGCGGAATGGTCGATTTCCTGTTCGTCGTCGATGACAGCTGCTCGATGGCGGCCTCTCAGGCGGCGCTGGGAAATGCGGCGACGGCGATGGCAGCGAACCTCAACGGGTCCACGCTCGATTGGCGAATCAGCCTCGTCACCAGCTCGTACATCAACAGCGGCACCTTGCGGCAGTTCACCCGGAACATCGGCCAGTTTCAGGCGTGGCTGACCCAGAACAGCGCCTGCGTCGCCAATGCATGCTCTGGTTTCGCAGGGACTACCTGCACCAACGCCACATCCAACCAGTGTTGGATCGGCACCGGCGGCAGCGGTACCGAGCAGCTGCTCGCCTCAGGTCGACGCGCAGTCAATGATCTGGCTCCCGCGGCGGCCGTCGAGTCGCCCACCAAATTTCGCGATGGAGCGACGGCGGTTGTGGTGCTGCTGGGCGACGCCGACGATCAGAGTGCGGGGGTGAACGCCACGGCCCTGATCTATTCGGAATATTTCAACAACACCGGGGCGGTCGCCGGCGTCAGCAAAAACCCGATCAACCAGAAGATCGTCGTTCACGGGATCGTTTGCCCGGTCGGGGTCAACTGCAACAACGAGACGCAGAACAACCCTCAGAAGCACGCCGCGGTGATCACTGCGACCGGCGGCATTCGCGGTGAGATCAACAACGCGGCGTCGATCACCTCGACCATCAACCAGGTGGTGAACTCGGCGATCAACGCGGCGGGGTACAAGATGCAGAAGCCGCCCATCGGAGCGTCGGTGAAAGTCGCGCTCAGCTCGGTCAACAGCCTCACCACCTGCCCCAGCCCGGGGAACATTCCGCGCAGCCGGGTCGATGGCTTCGACTTCGACGGCGTCAACCGCACGCTCTCGTTCTTCGGCGGTTGTCGTCCTGGAGTGGGAATGGTCGAAGGAGCGGTCTCGTACCGGTACTGGCGCGACACCACGCCGAACCCGGGTGGCAACCCTCCCCCGTGCTCGATGGACCCGAAGTACGACCCCACGGATCCCGACTTCTGCCTCGGGCGGCTGGCGTGCGATCTCGTGACCAACAGCTGCGAGTGCCCCAACGATTGTGGCGGAGGCGCGCCGCCGGGAACCGTCTGCAACACCAACAAGCTGGTCTGCGATTTCGTCTGCACCTCGGACTGCGCGGGCACCTGCAGCGGCTTCCAGCAGTGCAACGTGGCCGCCTGCACCTGCACCTGCAATCAGACGGGCTCGTGCGGCGTCGGCTACAAGTTCCAGAACGGATCCGGGGTCTGCGGCTGCGTCTGCGACGGCGCTTCGCTCAACTGCGGCCCGACCTATGCGGCCAACCTGAATTCCTGCTCCTGCGTCTGCCAGCCGAGCTGTGGAGGGTGCGCGGTCGGCACGGTCTGCAACCCTTCGACCTGCACCTGCAGTGGCGGCGTCAATTAGGCGCCTGGGTCATTGATTGGAGCATCGCCAGAAGATCGGCAACGTTGCCGATTTTCCGGCAACGCTCGGTGACCCGGGGCTTGGGTAGGAGGCGAGGCCTAGACCGGGAACACCAGCTCGGTGCCCCTCTCGACCAGGCTTCGGTAGCTCTTGTTGGCTTCGCGCAGCAGGTCTTCGCTGCTGCGGCTCTTTTCAGAGGGGAAGATCGCTCCGCCAAAGCGCACCCGGGGGTCGACGGCGCCCAGCCGGCCTTCGGGCTTGAGGCTCTGGACGATCTGCAGCAGGCGGTCGGCGGCGACTTTCGCGCCCACCAGATCGGTCTCGGGCAGCAGGACGACGAACTCGTCGCTGTCGACCCGGAACAGCCGGTCGGCCCCGCGCAGGGTGGTGCGAATCTCCTGGGCGAGCAGGGCGACGAACTTGTCGCAGCCGTCGCGGCCCATCGCGTAGCGAAACGCCTGGTAGTCGTCGAAGCCGAACAACAGCGCCGAAGCGGGGCGGCCATAGCGGCGGCTGCGCGCCAGCTCGCTGTCGAGGCTCGCCTTCAGCTGAGAATAGGTTCCTGCCCCGGTGAGGGGATCCAGCGCCCGCAGCTGGGCGAGCTCTTCTTCCGCGACGATCAGCCGGCGGCGGTACTCGCGCACCAGCAACGCTGAGCTCATTCGGGTCTGCAGCTCGACCAGCTTGAAGGGCTTGGTGACGTAGTCGTCGGCGCCCAGTTCCATGCCTTTGATCTTCCCGTCCATGTCTCCGGTCGCGGTGAGCAAGATGATCGGCAGGTCGACCCAGGAATTGTTCTCACGCACCGCGCGCAGCACCGAGAACCCGTCGCGCCTTGGCATCATCAGGTCGAGCAGCACCAGGTCCGGGCGGCCGTCGGCGATCCGTTCGAGGGCGACGTTCCCATCTTCGGCCGTCGTGACTTTGTAGCCGCTGGTCTCGCAGAGATCGGTGAGCAACCCGCGGGTGTGCTCGTCATCATCGACCACCAGAATGTGCTTCTGACCTCGGGCCACGTCCTTCACGCGTAGTCCCCGCGGGCCTTGCTCTCGAACCGGGTGTACTCAGAGAGGAAGAGCAGGTCGACGCTGCCGATCGGCCCGTTGCGCTGCTTGGCGATGATCAGCTCGACCGGAATCGTGGTCCGGAAGCTGTTGTTGCCGCCGCCTTCGCCGTCTTCCCCTTCGTCGTCGCGGTGGATGAACATCACCACGTCGGCGTCCTGCTCGATCGCTCCAGACTCGCGAAGGTCCGAGAGCATCGGCTTGCCGCCTTTGCGTTCCTCGACCTTTCGGTTCAGCTGCGAGAGGGCGATCACCGGCAGCATCAGCTCTTTGGCCAGCTGCTTGAGCGCGCGACTGATTTCCGACACTTCGAGCTGCCGGCTCTCGACCTTCCCCTTCTGGTGCATCAGCTGCAGGTAGTCGATCACCAGCAGGCCCAAAGACGGCTCTTTGGCCTTCAGCCGTCGGGCCTTGGCGCGAAGGTCGAACGAGGACAGCGCGCCCGAGTCGTCGATGAAGAGCTTGAGGTTGAACAGCT
>JAYVCD010000048.1:0-12711 GCA_043750125.1 Archangiaceae bacterium
ACGGGGCCTCAGCACGTCTTCGAGCTCGCGAACTCGCTGTACCGAGAGATGGTCGGCAACCGGGAGGTCGTAGGCAAGACGTACGCTGAGGCGTTTCCCGAGCTCGTGGGCACGGCCCTCCCCGGCATCCTCGATCGCGTCTACCAAAGTGGAGAGTCCTTCGTGTCTCCCGAATCTCACGTCCGTTTGGATAGCAACGGCGATGGAAATCTCGAGGACCACTTCTTCAGGTTCAGTCTCCACCCGCTCCGCGATACCGAAGCCCACGTCTACGGGATGATCGCGGCCGCGGTCGACATCACCGAGCAGGTCAACGCGCGTCGTGCCCTCGAGATCGCTTTGTCCGATCGCGAACGCCTTCTCCGGGAAGTCGAGGCAGGTCGAAAGCGCTTGCATGGTTTGTTCGAGAATGCGCCGGCCTTCGTCTGCATTCTGCGCGGGCCCGACCACGTGTTCGAGTTGGTCAACCCGCTTTTCCAGCGTTTGGTGGGCAAGAACCGGCCGCTCGTCGGCCTCCCCGCGAGGGACGGAATGCCCGAGATGGTCGATCAGGGCTTCATCGACCTCTTGGATGGCGTCTATCGAACAGGCGAGCCGTTCATCGGACGTGAGGCCCAGGTGCACCTCGATCTCCTCGGCGACGGCGTCCTGCAAGAAGCGTTCGTAACCTTCGTCTATCAACCCATGCGCAACGAGCAGGGCCAAATCGAAGGCATTGATGTGTTCGGGTTCGAGGTCACCGACCACGTTCGTACTCGTCAGAAGGCCGAAGGGCTCGCCGAGAAACTGGGTCAACGAGCCGACTTCGAGCAGCAGCTCATCGGAATCGTTTCTCACGATTTGCGCAACCCAATCAACGTCATCTGTCTGGGTGCGGCGAGCCTCCTGGGCCGCAAGGAGTTCGACGAGCGAAGCACCAAAGTGATTACACGCATTCAGACGGCAGCGGACCGCGCTACGCGGATGATCCACGACCTTCTCGACTTCACGCAGGCGCGCCTGGGCAACTCGATTCACATCGAGCTCCGTCGGGCACGATTCCACGCCGTGACGCGCGATGTCCTCGACGAGGTCGAAGCGAGTTATCCCGACCGCAATCTGCGGGTTCAGTCGAGCGGCGATGGGGACGGCGAGTGGGACCCCGATCGCATCGCGCAGGTGGTGCAGAACCTCGTCACCAATGCACTCATGTACAGCCCCGTGGGGTCGCCCATCGACATCGAGACACGCGGAGAGGACGGCGTCGTGATCCTCACGGTACACAACCAAGGATCGCCGATTCTCCCCGACGCGCTCGGTCGACTCTTCGAGCCGATGACGCGCGGCACGTCAGAGCCCGACTCCGCCAGTCGCAGCATCGGCCTCGGCCTCTACATTGTGAGGCAAATCGTTAATGCACACCAAGGCACCATCGAAGTGGAATCGAACGCGTCGGCCGGTACCACGTTCACGGTGCGTTTTCCGAAGCGCGCAGCGGCCAGCAACGTGGTACCGAGTCGTTGAGCCGTTGAGCGCCGGCTTCTTCAGGCGGTAGTCGAGCTTCCCATCTTCGCGGCGGGTGAGGCGGTCGAGAGGCGGTGCAGCAGCGGCGGCTCGCGATCGGTCAACATCTGGGCCAGCGCCGAGGTGGACCCCAACAAAAACAGCACCACCCCAAGGCGTGTTCGCATGGGGCGGCTAAGTAGCCTGCCGGGGCTGCGCGGGTAGGGAAGATGCGCTTAGGCTGGGTCGATGATGCTCAGCCTCGCAGTCGCGATCGTCCTCTCGCAGTCTTCGGTCAAGAAGGTCGAAATCATTCGGGGGCATCCTTCCAAGCGCACGACCCGGACCGAAACGTCTGCTTCGGCCGCGCCCACCCCGGGGCCGAGCGCAGAGCAGCAGGCGCGAGAGCAGCAGCTGCAGGCCAGGGCAGCCGAGCTCGACCAGAAATCCGACGCGCTCGCCGAGAAGGACGCGGCGTACGAGGCCAAAAAAGAGGCCGACGCGCAGGCGCTGGCGGCGCGGCAGAAGATCGTCGAGAAACACGCCCGCGACCTGCAGATTCAGTACGAGAAAGCCGCCAACGCGCTGGCCGGCGAAGAGTGAAGTGACTTGAAGTAGGGTCGCCCGACCCGATGGATGCCTCGATTCCTGGTCCGCCTGATGAGTTCACGGGCACCCGCCGGTACACCCCGACCCGGGTTCTCGGAGCGGGCAGCTGGGGCCGCGTCTACCAGGCGTACGACAACGAACGAAACGCGTTCGTCGCGGTCAAGCTGCTGAGCAAGTTCAGCCCCGATGCGCTGCTGCGCTTCAAGCGGGAATTCCGCGCCCTGCAGCACGTGACCCACCCGAACCTGGTGACGCTCTACGAGCTGTTGTCGGATGCCGATCGCTGGTTTTTCACGATGGAGCACGTCGATGGAAAGACCTTCCTCGAATATGTGCTCGGCGATGGCAGCGAGGGTGACGAAGACCCTTCGTCGATCAGTGACAGCACCGGAACTCGGGGGCCTGCGACCGTGAACATGCGCGTCGGCGATGAGACCCAGAGCTCGGCGATTCCCGCGGCCCTCGCGGCGGCCCTCGAGGCGCAGGTGCCGTTGGTGCCCCCGGCTCCGATCAAGATGCGGGCCCCGCTGACCGGCGGCGCGGTGGTCCGGCTGCGACACGCGATGGGCCAACTGGTCGATGGAGTCTGCGCGCTGCACGCGGCCGGCAAGCTGCACCGCGACATCAAGCCGTCGAACGTCCTGGTCTCGAAGCAGGGAAGGGTGGTGCTGCTCGACTTCGGTCTGGTGCGCGAGCTCGATGAAGCCGACGCCCACCAGTCGCAGGGGCTGGTGGTCGGGACCCCGGCGTACATGTCCCCCGAGCAGGCGATTGGGTTGCCGGTCAGAGAGTCGACCGATTGGTACTCGGTCGGAGTGCTGCTGTACGAGGTGCTCACCGGTCGGGTTCCTTTCGAGGGGAAGCCGGGCGAGATGATGCTCAAGCGCCGTGATTTTGCGGTGCAGAAACCTTCCGACTTCACCCACCGGCTTCCCGAAGATCTCGAAGCGCTCTGCCTCGACCTGCTGTGCAGAGACCCAGACCAGCGGCCGACCGGAACCCAGCTGCAGCGACGGCTGGTGCGGCCCATCGGCCCGTTGGCCGCTCGCCCGCTGATCGAAAATGTCCACGCGCTGATTGGTCGCGACGGGCTGCTCGAGCAGCTGCGCGGCGCGTTTGGTCACGTGCTGAAGAAGGGCCAGGTCGCGCTGTCGTTGATCGAAGGGGAATCCGGGCTCGGAAAGAGCGCGCTGTTGAAGGCCTTTTTGCAGTCGATCGCGCGCAGCTGGCCCGATGCGGTCGTCCTCTCGGGGCGATGCGGCGAGACCGAGACGGTGCCGTTCAAGGCCTTCGACGGGGTGATCGACGAGCTGTGCGCTCACCTGGCTTCGCTGCCGGCCGCCCACGTCGATGCGGTGCTTCCCCGGGACTTCAACGCTCTGGTCCGGTTGTTTCCGGTGCTCAAGCGCCTCGACACCTTCATCGCCCCGCGCCGCCCGCTGGCCCAGAGCGCCGACGCGAAGGAAGTGCGCCGCAAGGGCTTTCGCGCTCTGGCCGAGCTGCTCGCACGGCTGTCGGAACGCACGCCGGTGGTGATCGCGATCGATGATCTTCAGTGGGGAGATTCCGATTCGGCCTCGTTGCTCGAGGCGCTGCTGCAGCCTCCCGATGCTCCCGCGGTTCACCTCGTCGCCGCCTGTCGCACCCTGGCCGAAGAAGCCGGGGCCTCGCCGATGTTGAAGGCATTCCTCGATGCCTCTCATGCCGGCACCGTGACCGGCCGCGCGCTGGTGCAGCGGCTGACCTGTTGGCCCCTGGAAAGCGCCGATGCCGAACGGCTCACCCTGCGCCTGCTGGGGGACGCCGCCGCCCAGGCGGACCTCGCCGCGATCGCCCGCGAGTCGCGCGGAAGTCCCTACCTGCTCGAAGCCCTGACTTCGATTGCCCGGGCCGGAGGCGAGGTGTCCTCGGCCACGCTCGAAGGTTGGGTCAAGGCCCGGGTCCTCGAGCTGCCCAGCCCCGCGCGCCGACTGCTCGAGGTCGTCGCGGTCGCGAACCGGCCGATTCCCCGGCTGGTCGCCTGGCATGCGGCCGCGCTGGACTCCGAAGTGACCGACCCTCTGGTGCCGCTGAAAGCCGCGCGCCTGCTCTCGGGAAGCGGCGCGGGCCAGAACGAGCAGCTGATGATCTACGACGCCCGCATCGGGCGGGCGGTGCGCGAGCAGCTCTCCGACCCCCGCCGCATCGAGCTGCTGCTTCAGCTCGCCTCGGCGCTCGAGTCGGCCGGGGGCGCCGACGCCGAGACGCTGTCCGACTGGTGGGAAGAGGCGGGCCAGCGCGAGCGGGCCGCGCGGGCCGCCACCGAGGCTGCGGCGCGGGCCACCGCGGTGCTCGCATTCGAGCGCGCGGTTCGGCTCTACGACAAGGCGATTTCTCTGGCCGCCCCCGCCGACCGGGCCCAGCTGCGGCAGGCCCGCGCCGACGCCCTGGCCGGAGCGGGCCGGGGAAAGGAAGCGTCCGACGCGTACCTCGAGCTGGCGCGCGCCGAGGTGATCACCCCGCTGGCCACCGACCCCGAGCGCCGCGCCTGCGAGCGCCGCAGCCTCGAGCTGCGCCAGCGCGCGACCGAGCAGCTGCTCACCAGTGGGCGACTGGACGAAGGCATCGCGGTGCTCGACGGAGTGATGGCCGAGCTGGGCGAGAAAGCGCCGTCCAGCCCGTCGATGGCCAAGGCGAGCGCGATCTACGCGCGAATCAAAGTGAGGCTGCGCGGGCTTCGATTCACGCTGCGGCCCGAGAAAGACATCGACCCCGACCTGCTCGCGCGGGTCGATGCCTACTGGTCGGCGGCGAAGGGCTTCTCAATCGTCGACCCGGTGCGGGGCACCGGATACCAGTTCACCCACCTGCGGTTGGCGCTCGACAGCGGCGAGCCCTATCGCGTCGCCCGCGCGCTCGCTCTCGAGGCGGGGTACCACGCGCTGCAGGGCTCTTCGAACGAGAGGGAATGCCAGGAAGCGCTGAGCCAGCTGCGAACGCTGCTGACCCAACATCCGAACCCTCACGGCGACGGTCTGGCGGCGTTGATGGCGGGCTGCGCGGCGATGGGCATCGGCCGCTTCACCGAGGCGCGCGTGCTCCACGAGCGGGCGGTAGCGGTCTTCCAGGAAAAGTGCCCCGGAATGACCTGGGAGCTGATCAGCTCGTCTCAGTACCTGGTGATGAGCCTCACCTACCTCGGAGAGTTTGCCGAAGTGCGGCGGTTGGTGCGGGACGTGCGCGAATCAGCGCTGGCCCGCAATGATGTTTACGCCCTGACCAACTTCCGGGTTCGCGCCACGCCCCTCATCTGCCTGATGGACGACCAGCCCGAGCAGGCCAGCCGCGAGGTGACCGACGCGCTCGCTCACTTCTCGCGCGGGGGGTACTTCATTCAGCACTTCTGGGGAATGCACGGACGGGTGCTGGCGGCGCTCTACGTCGGGGCCCACGCCTTGAGCCGCCAGCTGTTCGAGAGTGACGCGGCGGCGGTCAAGAAGTCGGGCCTGATGCGCGTTCAGCTCGTCCGTGTGCTCTGGGCCTGGCTCGATGGCACGACGGGCATCGCAGCGAAGAAACCCGACGCAGTGAAGAGGGCGATCAAGGCGCTCGAGCTCGAAGGCCTCGCCTGGAGCCGGGGCCTGGCGAGCATTCTCTTAGGGGTGGTCAGTGCCCAGAACGGAGAAATCGCGCGCGCCCAGTCGCTGCTGTCCACCGGAGCCGAGCAGGTCGACGCGGTCGGTGCCACCCTGTACGCGGCCGCTGCCCGCAGGTGCCGCGCCCAGCTGCTGTCGGCCGACGAAGGGCAGGTCGAGCGCGAGGCGGCCGATGGCTGGTTTACCCAGCGCGCGGTCAAGAACCCCGGCCGCTTCGTCGCGGCGATCTTGCCCGGCTTCGACGGGTAGATTGGTTTTTTCAGTCGTTGCTGAGGATCGCCCCGAGGATCGCACCGACCGCCGCCGCGCCGCTGACTCCGAACGCCACGTCGGCCGCCATCGCGTTCATCCGGGCCGCATCGCCCAGCTTGTAGAAATCAGACTCGTAGTGCGCGCCCCGGGCCTGAGATTCGAGCGAACGGCTGTTGCTGCCCAACCCGATTCCGACCCCGACCGCAATCACCGCCACCACCGAGAGCACCACCGGCACCGGCCTGCGCTGCAGCAGGTTGGGCCGATCGACTTCCGGAACGATCAGCGGCGGCGGGGGCGTCGGCGTCAATTTCGGCCTGGGCTTCAGCTCGACCCGCGGTGGGTCCTGCGGGGGAGCGGGCTCGTCGAGCCTCTCTTTTTCCTTCTCGACCTTCACCGGGGCCGATTCCTTCGGCATGTCGAGATCCTCTTCCGGCATCGGCGGCGGCGGGGCATGGAGCTTCCGCTTCACCCAGTGAAAGAAGTCGAGCAGCTTCGGGCTGGTGTACATCGGCAGCTCGGCGTCGGCGTTCATTCGCAGCGCGAGCCGGAAGCGCTCTTCGGCGTCCTGGCGCTGGTTCAGGTTGTAGTGGCACATCCCCGCGACGAGCTCGATTTCCAGCAGCTCGGGGGCATCGCTCTTCCACTGCGGCGCCTGGGCCAGCCGCTTGAGGCACTTTTCGAAGTCGAGCCGCTGGTACAGCTCTTTGGCCTGGCTCAAGTACGGGTTGGGGCCCTTGACGGGAGCCGGCACTCCGCTCGGAAGCGGCGGTTCGGCGCTCAGAATCAAAAGAGCCAGGGCCAGCACCACGTTCAATCGCTCAGGACGACCGAGGGGTCGTCGGTGAGCTGCCAGTCGAACAGCGCGACGGACCAGCCCGCGTCGGCCGCGCCGTCGTAGCGAAGAATTCCCAGCCGCAGCTGATCTGGAATCTCGAGCATTCCCGCATCGCCCGACAAGTTGGTCACCTGCGCCACCTGGGTCCCGTTGATCCAGACCCGGCGGTAGGAATTGCGCTGCCAGGAGACTTCGACCAGGTAGTCCACGTTGGGCTGAAAGCCATTGGTCCAGGTGATGGTGTTGGTCAGCGCCGCCGGAGCGAGCATCCCCGCGGCGGTGTAGGTGATCAGCTGGCCCGAAGCGTTGAAGTACAGCTGGACCAGCGGCTTGCTGCTCCCGTTGGACAGGATGAGGAAGGTCGAGTTGTTGTTGATCTTGAGCGCCGAGGGAATCTGAAAACGTCCCCGGATGCGTCCGTTGCCGGTCTTCGGAAGTCGTCCGGCGTCGAACTGGTTGGCGGTCGCGCGATCATTGGTGTCGGTCGCGTTCTTGATGGTCGAGACCACCCGGTTTCCGCGCAGCGTATCGACCTCGAGCGTTGCGCTCCCGAGCACCGACATTCCGGTGAAGCCGTGAACGCTCTGCTTCCACAGCGGAGGCACGGCGATTCCACCGCCACCGCCCCCTCCTCCTCCTCCCCCGGCGGCCGTCCCTCCTCCGGTTCCGGACCCGCCTCCGGCGTTGTTTCCTCCTCCCAGGCCTCCGCCGCTGCCGGTCACTCCGCCCCCGGCCCCTCCGCCATCGCCTCCGCCGGCCCCGTCGGGCGTCCCCATCGGCACGCAGATTCCGGCGATGCATTCGCGCGGTTTGCGGCACCCGTGGGTGTCGTCGCAGGCGCGACCGTCGGCCTCGGGCAGGTCCACGCCACAGGTGCAAAGCGCAAGGAAAGCAGCTGTGAGGAAGAGCGCGCGGGACACGGCGCCGCTGAAGCTACCAGTGTTGTTGGTTCCAAAGCTCCTGGAAGCCTTTCCTGCGGGGGCGGTTGCGTTAAAAGGCCCGCGTGCTCATCGACACCTTGAAGCGGGGCCTTCGCTCGTGGACGTCCTCGATGATGGGGGACGGCGTGGAAGAGAAGATCTCGGCCCTGAGCCGTTCGGCCAACGAGTACGGGGTCGACCCGTTCGGCTTCTCGCTCGATTACTCACTGTCGGCGGTCGCTCCCATTCTCTGGTTGTTCAAGCACTACCACCGGGTCGAAACCTTCGGGATTCAGAAGGTTCCCCGGGGAAGGGTGCTGCTGGTCTCGAACCATTCCGGTCAGCTTCCGATGGACGGAGCGATGATCGGTGCGTCGATGCTGCTCGAGGCCAACCCGCCCCGCTCGATGCGGGCGATGGTCGAGAAGTGGATGCCGACGCTGCCCTGGGTGAGCACGTTCATGGCGCGGGTCGGTCAGATTGTCGGCACTCCCGAGAACTGTCGCCGGCTGCTCGAGAACGAAGAGGCGATTCTCGTCTTTCCCGAAGGCACCCGTGGCCTCAACAAGCTGTGGCCCAAGCGCTACCAACTGCAGGAATTCGGCCTGGGCTTCATGCGGCTGGCGCTCGAGACCAATACGCCCATCGTCCCGGTGGCGGTGGTGGGGGCCGAAGAGCAGTCGCCCTCGATGATGAATCTGAAGCCGCTGGCGAAGCTGCTGGGGTTTCCCTCGTTTCCGGTGACTCCCACCGGGCTTCCGTTTCCCCTGCCCACCCGCTACCGGATCTACTTCGGCGACCCGCTGTTCTTCACCGGGCGCGAGGACGATGAAGACGCCGAGCTGGAAAAGAAGGTCAAGGTGGTGCGCGCGTCCATTCAGTCGATGCTCGACGCCGGGCTCAAGGCGCGAAAGCACGTGTTCTGGTGAGCGAGAAAAACGAGCGCCCGGCGGTGGTCCTGACTGGGATCAGCGGCAACCTCGGGCGGTGCCTCACCAAGCTGCTCCACAAAGACGAGCGGATCATCGGAATCGATCGCCGTCCCTTCGTGGGCAAGCCGAAAGACGTTGAGATGGTGCAGGCCGACCTTCGGAAGAAGAAGATTGAAGACGTCTTCCGCCGCAACGCGGTCAAGGCGGTGGTGCACATGGGAATTCTCCATGACCCGCGGATGAGCGCCGAAGATCACCACAGCTTCAACGTGCTGGGCACCACCCGCATTCTCGACTGCGCCGCCCGCTTCGGAGTCAAGAAGCTGGTCGTCCTTTCCAGCGCCGACGTCTACGGACCCAGCCCCGAGAACAGCAACTTCCTCACCGAAGAGGCTCCGCTGATGGCGGCCAGCCGGTTTCCCAGCGTTCGAGATCTGATCGAAGTCGACATGCTGGCCCACGGCTTTTTCTGGCGCCACCCCGCGGTCGAGACCGTCGTGCTGCGGCCGGTTCACATCGTGGGGCCGACGATCAAGAACGCTCCCTCGAACTACCTGCGCAACCGACGGCCGTGGAAGCTGGCCGGCTTCGACCCGATGGTGCAGCTGATTCACATGGAAGATGTCGCCCGCGCGATGGTCGAGGCGCTCAAAGAAGGCCGCAAAGGCGTCTACAACGTCGTCGGCCCCGGAGCGGTCCCCCTTTCCGCGGTGTTCAAAGAGCTCGGCGCAAAGCCGCTGGCGATTCCCCACCCCCTGGCCCGCCCGATGTTGAGGGCGCTCTTCAAGTACCGGCTGGCCAGCTTCCCCCCCGAAGAGCTCGACCACATTCAGGTCCTCTGCATGGTCGACGGGGCGCGGTGGCAGCAAGAGACCCAATGGCAGGCCGCCCACTCGATGCGCGAGACGATTCGCTCCGTGTTGGGGGAGTAACTGACATCGCCGTCGTGGATGAGATCCACCTACATCGACGGTTTGTGCCGTCAACCGCCCTGAATCGTTGAGTTCGCTCGCCAGGTCCGTCGTGGCACCCCGATTGCTCTAGTGGTGACTCGGTAAGGGGGTTCCATTGGGGAACTCCCGACGCCCGTCGCCTCGGCCGGCCCCGAGACGACGGGCGGTTTTTTTTGTCCAATCGTCTTTTTGCTAGAGCTTCATCTCGCTCGCGAAAGGGCCGCCGTCCTGACTGTCCAGCTTCCAGGCTTTGTTCTTCCAGATCCAATTGCTGGTCACGGTCGAGTCCTGCTCGGTCGCCGACGGCAGCCGGTACCACTTGATGTGCGAGACCGCGGCGGCCTTGAGCAGGTCTAAGGAAATCTTCGCGTCCTGCAGCTCGTAGTCGGTGATGAAGAGGTCCCGCTCGTCTTTCATCGTCTTGCGCGCTTGCAGGAAGGCGTCTTTTTTCTCAGGCACCAGCAGCTCGCCAATGGTCTGAAAGTCCTTCCACCGGGCCGCCTGGTGAAAAGCCTCGATGGTCGGCTTGAGCAAATCGATGTCGCCTTTCGGGACCGTCGCGCAACCTAAAAAACAGCTTGAGACAATGAGGAAGAGGGAACGCGTCATGGCGCGGGACGGTAGCACCGGCGGTTGGTAAGGTCCGCGCCCTCAAATGTCCAAGTCGGTGGTGGAGAAATACTCACAGATTCTCGCTCAGGATCCTTCGTCGACGGTTTTCGTCGAGCTGGCCAAGGCGTTCGTCGACAAGGGCGATCACACCCGCGCGATCGAAGTGTGCCAGCAGGGCCTCTCGCACCACCCGAAGTCGGTCGTCGGCCGGGTGATGTGGGGCAAGGCGCTGATCAACCTCGGCAAGGCCAGCGAGGCGATGAACCAGTTCGACCTCGCGGTGAACATCGATCGCGACAACGCCCACGCCTACAACCTGATTGGCGAAGTGCTGCTGCGCAAAGGGCTGTACCGCAGTGCGCTTCCGATCTTGCGCAAGGCCGCGACGCTGCAGCCGAACGATGGTCGGGTCAAGCAGTGGCTGGACCAGACCCGGGCCGCGTTGGCCGGAGGTCCCGCTCCGATTCTCGGCGAAGAGAGCGCGATCGCCGAGGCAGGCGGGGGGGTAGCGCTCGGAGACAGCGACGACGCGCAGGCTACGTCGATCATGGCGGTTCCCGCCGAGGTGAAGCGGCCCGGAGTGCGACCGAAGCGGCAAGACGACTCGGCGATGCCGACCGTGGTGACGAACGCCTATACCCCCGGGGTCAGCTCGCCCTTCGACATCTCGGGCACCACGGAACTGCCGGTGATCGTCGGAGAAATCGAGCCGAAGACCCAGGCGCACGACGTGGGTCGGGCCTCGGCGACCCAGGAACTTCCCGCCGCCCGCGCCCGGGCGGAAGTCACGGCCGATGATTCGGACCCTTTCGCCAGCGTGCCCCGGCGCACCGAGACAGGCGAAGACGTGATTCGCGGGCTGACCAGCACCTTCGACGCGCTCTCCAACGGCGAAGAGAATGATCCGTTCGCGTCCTTCGACCCGGCCGGCCGCGGCGCCGTCACCCAGGGCACCGGGGGAAGGCTCGAGTCCGAGGCGACGATCATTCCTTCCCACGACCTGCTGAAGAAGGCTGAGCTCTTCGGCGCGCCCCTGAACGAGACAGGCCTGCTCGAAGACGTGGAATCGGTTGCCAACCCGATGCCGGCCTCGCCGCCGCGGGCGCAGCAGCAGAACTACGCCCCGCCGCCGTCGCGTGCGCCCCAGGCGGTGCCGAAGAAGAGCACCGGGTTGCTGGACGAGATCCCGGATCTCCACGAGCAGAGCTCGGTGCTCGAGGTGCCGAAGGTCGAAATGAACACCCAGGCGACCGAGGCGATCGCCAAAGAATACGAGCGGGAACTGCGCGCCAAGCTCGCCGCCAAGACCTCGAAGAAGACGTTTCTTCAAAAGCACGGGGTGAAGATCGGCATGGCGCTCGGAGTGCTGGTGATCGTCGGCGGGCTGAGCAGCAGCTTTCTGCTCACCCGCCGCGTCTTCAATGGCAAGGACCTGCCGACGTCCCTGGGCGAAGGCCGGGCGTTTGCAAACGCCGACACCAAAGAAGCGTACGGCAACGCGCTCAAGTCGCTGGACGCGGCCGCCTCGATGGACTCCAGCAACGCCGAAGTCTGGGCTTTGACCGCGTACGCGAACGCGATGCTTTACGCCGAGCACACCCGGGCCCCGCAGAACAAGACCGCGGCGATTTCAGCGCTCAGCCGTTCGGGAGTGCGCGACGCCTACCCCGAGCTGGCGGTGCTGGTCGATTGGCTCGTCTCGGACGGCGCTCCCGAACGAAGGGCGCAGCTGATGGCCAGCGGGCTCGACAAAAGCGAAGTGCACGCCGAAGTGGGCCGGCTGCTGTTGGCCGAAGGAAAAATCGACGAAGCGTACAAGCGGCTCGAGCGGGCGGTGGCGCTGATGTCGACCAACGTGCGCGCGCTGGTCGCACTGGGCGAGTACTACGTCGCGTTCGAGGATTACGAGGCGGCGGTCAAGGTGCTCACCGACCGCGCGGCGAAGCTCTCGCCCAACCACCCGATGCGCACGCTCGCGCTGGCCCAGGCCCGGCTCGAGCTGGGGCGCGATCTGGGCGAATCGATGGTTGAAGTGGTCGCGCTGCCGCCCACCGAAGAGCTTCCTCTGGCTCAGCGCGCGCGCCGCGACCTGCTCCAGGGTCGGCTGCAGTCGGCGAATGGAAAGCACGAAGAGGCGCTGAAGGTGCTCACCGCGGGCCTTGGAATCTACAAAGACAAGGGCTTCGAGTTCGAGATGGCGCTGGGCGGTGCCTACCGGGCCGCAGGTCAAATGGACAAGGCGCAGAAGGCCTACGAAGCGGCCCTCAAGCGCACTCCGAAAAGCGAAGAGGCCAAAGAAGGGCTGGGACGGGTGCTGCTGGCCCGAAGCCGCGAGCGCGAGCTGATTGCCGACAAGCGGCTCGCGTCGGGCTCGGGGCGAAAGGTCTCGCTGGTGCGGGGCATCGCGTACTCGCGGCTGGGCGATTGGAAAAATGCCCGGGCCGAGCTGGCGCGCACCCAGGTCAATGGAAAGTACCC
>JAYVCD010000049.1:0-12232 GCA_043750125.1 Archangiaceae bacterium
TTCGATCGTGCCCTCGGTCGGGGTGTAGATGCCAGTCATTAACTTCAGCAGCGTGCTCTTGCCCGAGCCGTTTCGGCCGATGAGCCCGATGGTGCAGCCCGCCGGAATCACCAGGTCGATGCCTTTGAGCGCCTCGATGAAGTTCCAGGGTTCGAAGGCCTTGCGCTTGCCGGTGAGGATCCGCACCAGCTCGGTCTTCACCGTCGTGTACTCGCGACGAATCGTGCGCTTCTTGAAGCGCTTGACCACGCCTTTGAGAACGAACGCATTGGGACGCGGGGGGTTGGTCACACCAGCTCCGCAAACTCTTCGCGCCGCCGTTCGAAGACGCCCGCGCTGACCCACAGCATCACAACAGAGAAGGCGGCCACTCCCACCAACGGTTGCGGGTCCGGCAGCGCGTGCTCGTAAAAGATCGTCCGGTAGGCGTTGATCATCGCGGCCATCGGGTTTCCGAACAGCAACAGCTGGTGGTACTGCGCGGGCACCTGCGACATCGACCACACGATCGGAGTGAGAAAGAACATCATCTGCATCATGTTCATCACGATGTGCTGCAGATCTCGCAGCGCGACGTTGAAGGCCGAGACCAGGTAGGTCAGCCCGAGAATGAAGACCGTCTGCAGCAGCACCAGGGGAAAGAACAGCAGCACGTGCCAGGTGGGCCATTGCCCGTAGAAAATTCCCAGGCCGATCAACAGCGGCAGCGAGAGCAGGTAGTTGAGGAAGTTGGTGGCAACGACAGTCGCGGGCAACACCTGGGCCGGGAAGCGCACCTTGGTGAGCAGGTCTCGGCGATCTGAAACGCTGCTCGCGCCGCCCCCTACGGACGAGGCGAAATAGATCCACGGGAGCAGCGCGATGAAGAGGTAGTACGGAAAGGCGGGCTGACCGGACTTGAGCAGAAACCCAAACACCAGCGCGTAGACCATCATGTTCAGCGTCGGGTTCAAGAAGGTCCAGAGGAAGCCCAGCACCGAGGCGCGGTAGCGGGCCTTGAGCTCACGGATGGTGAGGCTCCAGAGCAGGGCCCGGTATTGGTAGAGCTCGCGCAGGTTGCGAAACATGGACAACTAGGAAATCGCCTTCTTCAGCGCCGCGGCGACCTGTTCCTGCTGGGCAGCGGTGATCTCAGGGAAGATCGGCAGTGAGATCATTTCGGAGGCGGCTTTTTCGGCCATCGGAAAGGATCCTGCCTGGTGCCCGTGGCCGGCGAACGCGCCTTGCAGGTGAATGGGGACCGGGTAGTGAACGCCGACTGCGATGCCTTGTTCCTTCATCGACTTCATCGCGGCGTCGCGACGGGACGCGGCGACCTGGACTGCGTAGACGTGCCAGATGTGCTCGTTGCCCGGCACCGCGCGGGGGAGCACCAGATCTGAAACGTCTTTCAGCAGCCCGTGGTAGCGCTCGGCGGCAGCCCGGCGGTGAGCGTTGTATTGATCGAGCCGCTTGAGTTTCGCCCTCAGCACCACGGCCTGCAGCGTGTCGAGCCGGCTGTTGAAGCCCAGCTCGGGGTGGAAGTACTTCACCTCGCTGCCGTAGTTGCGAAGTGCGCGCACCCTGGCCGCGGTTTGATCGTCGTTGGTGGTGATCGCCCCGCCGTCACCGTACGCGCCCAGGTTCTTGCCCGGATAGAAGCTGGTACCGGCCGAGACGCCGATCGTTCCCGCCACTTTCCCGTTCTGTTTCGCCCCCTGGGCCTGGGCCGCGTCTTCCATCACGATCAGCCCGTGGGTCCTGGCGAAGGCTCCGATCTTGTCCATCGGGGCGACCTGCCCAAACAGATGGACGGGGAAAATCGCCATCGTCTTCTTGCTCATCTGCGCCGCGCACGAGTCGACGTCGATTAAGTGATCGGCATCGCAATCGACGAACTTCACCTTGCAGCCGGCACGGATGACCCCGAGCGCAGTGGCGATGAAGCTGTTGGCCGGGACGAGCACTTCATCATCGGGCCCGAGGCCGGCGGCGCGCACGCACAGCTCGAGCGCATCGGTGCCGTTGGCGACGGTGAGGCAGTGCTTCACCCCGATGAACGCGGCGTATTCGGCTTCGAACGCAGCCACGTCGGGCCCGAGAATGAACTCGGTCTTGTCGAGCACCTTGTCCCAACCTTCTTTGATTTCCTTCTCGAGCGGCAGCCAGTTCGCCTTCAGATCGACCAGTGGAACCATGTTCAGACCCTCTCCTCACGCCCGCCGGCGGCCATCGAACGGGTGATCGCTTCCAGTGTCCGTACCACCCGGGTCCCCAGCGCTCCATCGGCCAGGGGGTGCTCGTTCTTCTCGATGCATTCCAAGAACGCGTCGCATTCGGATTTCAGCGGCTCGCCCCCGGGAACCTTGGGGATGGTGATGTCCCCTTCTCGCACCGAGGCCCGGAAGCTGGCGAAGGTGTCGACAATGCCTCCGACTTTTTCGTCGGTGACTCCCTTGTCGTAGACCCGAATCGGCTCTTGAAGGTTCATGTCGTCGAACGTCAGCATTTTCTTGTCGCCGACCACGGTGATGTCGCGCCCCTTGCGCGGGTTGAGCCAGCTGGCTTTCAAGTTCACGAGGACGTCGTTGGGGTACTTGAGCGTGGCGAACACCACGTCCTGCACCGCCGGGTTGATGTACGCGGCCCCCACGGCCGAAGCGGTGATCGGCCCCGTTCCGAGCCAGTAGTCGACGATGCTGATGTCGTGGGCGGCCAGATCCCACGCCGCGTTCACGTCGAGGCGAATCGGCCCCAGGTTGGTGCGTTCCATCGAGATGTAGAACAGCCGGCCCAGCGAGCCCGCCTGGAGGCTCGCCTTCACCACCCGGACGGCGGGGTTGAAGAGAAAGACGTGGCCCACCATCAAGATCAACCCCGACTTCGCCGACAGCGCGTCGAGCTCTTCGGCCTGCTGAAGGTTCGCAGCAATCGGCTTCTCGACCAGCACATGCTTGCCCGCCTCGAGCGCCAACTTGCACACCGCATGATGGCTGCTGGTCGGAGTGGCGATGACGACGGCTTGCACCTGGGGGTCGGCGAGAACCATCTGCAGGTCGGAAGTCATCGCGATGTCGGGAAAGCGGACCTCGAGCGCCTTCAAGCGCTGCGGCCGGGTGTCGACGACGTACTTCACGCGGCTGGTCAGGCCCAAGTGGAAGTTGCGAATCAGGTTGGGCCCCCAGTGGCCCGCCCCGACGACGGCGATGCAAATCATTGAGCGGGGGACCTACTGGGGTGTCGCCGCCGGTGCAAGCATGGTGGCGGACGCTGGCCGGATGAAGGCAAGACAACCCCCTCGAAGCTGTTTAGAACCCCGCGCCTCGAATGCCTAAGCTTCCCTCCTGGGTCAGTCCCGCATGCTTCTGCGTCGCGGGACTGGTGATGGCGCACCACCCGATGTTGAAGGACGGCCTGGGTTGGATTCAGTTCGATCCGGGCGACACCCGGTTCATCAATTACATGCTCGAGCACAGCATGCGCTGGGTACTGCAGCAGCCGGGACACACCGAGCTGTGGAGCCCGCCGTTCTTCTTTCCCACCGAAGGCCACCTGGCCTGGTCCGAGAACATGTTCGGAGCGATGCCGTTCTACGCCCCGTGGCGGCTGATGGGCTTCGAGATCCCGACGGCATTTCAGTTGTGGGTGCTGACGCTGGGCACGCTGAACTTCGTCGCGGCGTATTTTCTGTTTCGCCGCTGCATCAAGGTCGACGTCTTCGCCGCGTCGGTGGGGGCGGCGCTGTTTGCGTTTGCCGGAATGCGCATCAACCAGACGATGCACTACCAGCTGTTCCCCCACTTCTTTTCCATCTGGGCGGTGCACGCCTGCTGGCGCCTGGCGGTCGATGGACGGCAGTTGACCGAACAGCAGCGCACCCGCTGGTTGGCGGTGTTGTTTCTGAGCGTGGTCGGCCAGCTGGCGGTGGGGATCTACCTCGGCTGGTTCCTGGTGTTCGGCCTCGTTTTCGCTGGGGGCCTGGGCCTGCTATTCGACGAAGGGCGGGCTCGAATCTGGTTCATCTTGAAGAGCCACCCGTTCGCGATCGCACTGCTGTCGCTGGTGAGCCTCACGATTCTTCTGCCGATCGGCATTCGCTACCTCGGCACCGCGCAAGAGTTCGGGGGAAGATCCTTCGAAGAAGCGGTGACGATGATTCCGCAGGTCCGCTCGTGGTTTCACTTCGGCCCGTACAGCTGGTGGTACGGGGCCACCGACAAGTGGCCCCTGTTTCAGAGCATCCCGATGTCGCACGAGCAGCGCGTTGGCTACGGGCTGGTCACGACCGGGCTGTGCGTGGCCGGACTGTGGTTCGCCCGCACCGATCGCGCGCTGCGCTTTCTCGGGCTGGTGCTGGTGTTGGGCCTCGCCTGCAGCACGCTGTGGGGCAACTACCCCGACGGCTTCACCGTCTGGAAGTACATCTGGGCCTACTTTCCCGGCGCCAAGGCCATTCGCGGCGTCTCGCGGGTGGCGCTGCTGTATTTGATTGGCGTCTCGCTCTTCACCGCGGTCGCGCTCGATCGGCTGCGCAGCAAGGGCGCGAAGCTGGCGCTGTTGGCGTTCCCCCTGGGCTTGTTGACCGTGCTCGAGCAGGGCGAGACGACTGCTTCGTTCAGCAAGGCGGCAATGCGCGCCGACTTCAAAGACATTTCCGATGCAATCCCGCCCGACTGCCAGGCCTTTTTGTTCAGCCCGGTCGACGGTTACGGCCCCGCGTGGAAGTACCAGCTGGACGCGATGATGGTTTCGCTCGACCGGAACATTCCCACCCTCAATGGCTACTCGGGGCAAAGCCCGGCGAATTGGGCGCTGGGAGATCCGGGAATCCATTCTGCGATGGACGAGCCGCGCCTGACCCAGGCCGCGCAACAGTGGATCGCGTTCCGCAAGCTGACGACCAAGGTGTGCTGGGCCAAGGTGGGCCTGCAGGAAGGGCCGCTGAAGGCGCTGTTCCTTTCGCAGCAGGTTCCTTCGTCTTTGACGTCTGGGGAACAGGCGAGCGTGGCCTTGAAGTTTCGCAACATCGGCGAGCGCGACTGGGTGCCCGAGCAGGGGTTTGCCCTCGGCTCGCAGGGTCCACGCGACAACACCACCTGGGGATCCCAGCGGGCGCAGCTGCCCAGGATTGTGAAGGTCGGCGAAGAGGTTGAAGTGGCGTTCCAGATCACCGCGCCCCCGCTGCCCGGGCGGCAGGTCTTTCAATGGCGAATGGTTCAGGATCGCGTCGCGTGGTTCGGTAACCTGAGCCCGCCGGTCGAGATCGACGTCCGCGCGAGCCCTGCCCCTTGAACCTGCTCTTCCTCAGTTCGGAGGTGGCTCCCTTCGCGAAGACGGGAGGACTGGGAGATGTGAGCGCGGCTCTCCCCCGCACCCTGCACCGTCAGGGGCATGACGTTCGGGTGTTCATGCCAATGTACGCGCGCATCGATCAAAAAAAGCATGCGTTTCGCCGAGTCGAAACGCTTCGCGCGCTGCCGATCATCATCGGGCGGCGGGTCTTCGAGGTGTCGATCTTCGCGGCGACGCTGCCGGGCTCGACGCTGGAAGTTTTTTTCGTTCACTGTCCCGCGCTCTACAACCGCCCGTCGATCTACAGCCACGACGGCGACGAGCACCTGCGCTTCCTCGTCCTTTGTTACACCGCGCTCGAGTGCGCTCAGCGGATGCGCTTCGTTCCGGACATCGTCCACTGCAACGACTGGCAGACGGCGATGGCTCCGCTGTTGATGAAGACCCGCTTCGCGTGGGACCAGAAAATCTTCGGTCAGACCAAGACGGTGTTGACCGTTCACAACCTCAACTACCAGGGGATGTTTCCCAGCCAGGTCTTGCCCGATCTGGGGTTGAGCGACGCCCACAACATGCTGCACCAGGATCAGCTGCGCGAAGGGCGGATCAACTTCCTGCTGCACGGAATTCTCTACGCCGACGCGATCACCACCGTGAGCCCGACCTACGCACGGGAAATTCGCGGCTCGGAGCACGGGGTGGGGCTCGACGGCCCGCTGCGCGGTCGGGGCAACGCGGTGGTCGGGATCTTGAACGGGGTCGACTACGAGGAATGGAGCCCCGAGGCCGACCCGCTGATTCCGGCGCGCTTCAGCCCCACCGACCTGGCGGGGAAAGAGCATTGCAAACAGGCGCTGCTGAAGCGCGCGAGCCTCCCTTCGGTGCCCGACGTTCCGCTGATCGGCATCGTCTCGCGCCTCGCGGGGCAAAAAGGGTTTGATCTCTTTCCCAGCGTCCTGCCTCGGCTGCTCGCCAACGAGCGCTTTCAGCTGATTGTCACCGGCAGTGGCGAGCGCCATTTCGAGCGGATGTTTCGCCAACTGCAGGTGCGATTTCCGGACCAGGTGCGTTTCAACAACGCCTTCGACAACGAGATGGCGCACTGGATTGAAGCGGGCTCGGACTTCTTCCTGATGCCCTCGCGCTATGAGCCGTGCGGCCTCAACCAGATGTACAGCCTCAAGTACGGCACGGTGCCCATCGTCCGAAAAACCGGAGGGCTTGCCGACACCGTCGAGCTTTGGAACCCGCGCGACGGCACTGGAACAGGAATCGTGTTCGAGACCTACGATGCGTTCGGGCTGTACTGGGCGATTTCAACTGCGCTGAAGACCTACCGCGATCGTCCCGCCTACCGCCGCCTGCAGCAGAACGGAATGGCGCAGGACTTCTCGTGGAATCACCAGGTCAAGCACTACGAGCAGCTGTACGGGCAGCTGCTGCAGTAGTCGCTCGACCTCGGGCCCCGACAACTACTTCCAGTCGACGACGCCCGAGGGGGTCGAGATGATGTTCCCCCAGCGATCGGAAGTCGGCGCGGGGTTCGTCGGCGCATGCTCCTCGGGAACCGGGACCGGTCGGGTTCCAATCACGTTCCCGAAGCGATCAGAAGTCAGCGTGCCTGCGGGCGGGTTCGCCGGCATCGGAGGCATGTTGCTGTTCTCGACCGGGGTGGTGGTCACCGTCTGGGTCGGCGGGGGGGGCGAGATGACGTTGCCCCAGCGGTCAGAAGTCGGGGCCGTGGAAGTCGAGGCCGGAACTTCAGGTTTCGGCAGCGGGCGGGTCGAAATGACGTTCCCGAAGCGGTCGGACGTCTCGGTTCCAGCCGGGCTGCGGGGGAGCAACGGCGGCATGTTGGGGGAACGCGTGATGGGCATGTAAGTATTGTCGGCACATCGCTCGAAGAGGTGCATCCCAAAAACAGAAAAGCGTTTTACCGAAGCTGCTTTCGGCGAAAAGCGCCCTCAACATTCCGAGGTGTCGCAGCGCCCCACTTCGGATCGAATTGTCTTATACGCGCGCCCATGCACGTCGTGTTCATCGAGCCCCGCTTCCCGGCCAACCAGCGGCACTTCGTTCGCGCGCTGAAGGAAGTCGGAGCGACGGTCACCGCCATCGGCGAGGGCTCGAAGGACTCGCTGTCCGGTGACATGCGCGACTGGCTGACCCACTACGAGCAGGTCGACTCGGTGGTGAACGAGGAAGCGGTGTTGAAGGCGGCGCGCTTCGTCCACGCCAAACGGAAGATCGACCGGATCGAAGCGGTGGTCGAAGCGCACATCATGCCCACCGCCCACGTGCGAGAAGCGTTGGGCATCGCGGGCACGTCGGCGCGTTCGGCGTACCTGTGCCGAGACAAGCCTTCGATGAAAGAGCTGCTGCGCAAAGGCGGCATCAGCTGCGCCCAGTCGACGGCCGCCGGCTCGATGGACGAGCTCGTCGCCTTCGCCCAGCAGGTCGGCTTCCCGTTGATCATCAAGCCGCGCGATGGCGCCGGCGCCTCGGGGACTTCGCGGGTCACCCACCTCACCGAGCTTCAACAAGCCGGGCGCGCGCTGGGCGTGGACAAGGGCCGCTCGGTCGCGGTCGAAGAATTCATCGAAGGCCACGAGGGCTTCTACGACACGCTGTGCGTCGGTGGACGCGTGGTGCACGACTTCGCCACCCACTACTACCCCAACGTGCTCGAGGCGATGCGCACCCGGTGGATCAACCCCCAGTTCATCACCACCAACCGCATCGATTCGGCCCCTTCCTACCGGGAACTGAAAGTGATGGGACAAAAGGCGGTGCAGCTGCTCGAGCTGGGCACCTCGGCCACCCACATGGAATGGTTCTCGGGTCCCAAGGGGATCAAATTTTCGGAAATCGGCTGCCGCCCTCCGGGGGTGCGGGCGTGGGACCTGTACAACGTGGCCAACGACCTCGACTTGTACCGCGAGTGGGCGATGGGCCTCGTGCACCAGCGGCCCAGCGCCCAACCTTCGCGGCGCTTCTCGGCCGGAATGATTGCGCTGCGGCCCGAGTGCGACGGCCACATCACCGGGTACGACGGCCTGGGCCAGATTGAGCAGGCGTTTGGAAAGTGGATCATCGACGCCCACCTTCCTCCCGAGGGCACGGCGACGCAGTCGGTGTCGGCGGGTTACATGGCCAACGCGTGGATGAGATTCAAGCACCCGGACTACGACGAGCTGCGCCGAATGCTCGATGCCGTCGGCCAGACGGTGAAGGTGCGCGCGAGGCAATGACGTGAAAGGCGCACTGCTGGGCCCCCAACACCTCACCGCGACCGTGAAGACGGTGGTCAATTCGCTCGCCCTCGATGCGCGGGTGGCGCTGGTGACGGCGGGCTGGCAGGAACGCGAAGACCAGGATTCCGAGCTTCACGAGCTGTTGGGAAAAAAGACGCTGAACCTGAACCTCTACCAGCGCGGAGAGGACGTGTTCGCGACCGACAAGGAATACGCGAAGCTGCATCGCGCCCGGCAAGATCGGCTGCGGCAGCTGCAGGAATATTACCGCCTTCGCATCAACCGCTTCGGCGACGCGGCCCTCGACATCGCGCGGCTGTCGGCGGGAAGCGAGTACGAAGCCGACGAGGCGCGGATGTCGATCGAGAGCATCCGCAACTGTGATCTCGCCCACCTCGAGCACTGCCGGGCGTCGCGGGCCGACTTCGAGCGCGCAGCGACTCCGCTCGAGCGGCCGTCGATCGCCAAACACCGGCAGGAAATCATCGACATTCTGCGCAGCACCAAGGTGCTGGCCATCGCCGGCGGCCACGTCGCGGTGCTGCTCAACCGGCTGCGGATGTTCGGGATCGCCGAGCTGTTGGCCGACCAGGTGCTCGTCGCGTGGTCCGGGGGAGCGATGGTCACCAGCGACCGGGTGGTGCTGTTTCACGAGAGCCCTCCGCAGGGAGCCGGAATGTCCGAGGTGATGGACGAAGGCCTTTCGCTGCACCACGGGATCGTCCCCCTGCCCAACCCGCGCATGCGGCTGCGGCTCGAAGATCCTCTGCGGGTGGGTTGGCTGGCGCGCCGAAATGATCCGACCCGCTGCATCGCGTTCGATCACGGGGAATACGTGATGTTCGACGGCCACAAATGGTTCGGCGCCTCGGGGACCCAGTGGCTGAAGACCGACGGCACGGTGAGTCCGGTATGGGCGTCATGAACCCGCTGGCGATCGAGACGCTGAAGAAGGCCAAGCCCGATGCCGCGGCGATCGACGCGTTCATGGCGGGCCGGGTCTTCCCCATCGTCGAAGGCGGGAAGGTGACGTTCGTCTTTCGAGGGGCCGCCGAAGCGGTCCACCTGAAGAGCTGGGTCTACGGCTTGCCCAACTCTCAGAATCTGCGTCGCATCGAAGGCACCGACTTCTGGTTTCTCACCCTCGACATCCCGGCCAAATCGCGGGTCGAATACAAGCTCGAGATCGTCAACCACGGCCAGGGCCAGTGGATTGAAGACCCCCTCAATCCGTTTCGCGCCCGAGATCCCTTTGGCGCCAACTCGGTCGCCCACGGCGAAGGGTACGCGGTTCCCGAATGGACGATGCCGGACTCCGAGGCCCGCTCGGGGGTGATGGAAGAGTGGATCATCAAGAGCACGGTCTTCAACGACACCCGCGGGCTGCACGTCTACCTGCCGGCCCGGTTTCGCAAGACGCGCCGCTACCCGCTGTTGTTCGTGCACGACGGCCACGACTACGTGCGCTTCGCGAACATGAAGACGGTGCTCGACAACCTGATTCATCGTCTGGAAATCCCTTCGATGATCGTGGCCTTCAGCAGCTCTTCGAATCGGCTGGGGGAATATGCCGATGACCCCCGCCACGCAAAGTTCGTCACCGAAGAGGTGTTCCCCGACCTCGAGAGCCGCCTGCCGCTGATTGCCCAACCGCGCGCCCGCGGTTTGATGGGAGCCAGCTTCGGCGCCGTCGCAGCGCTGTCCACCGCGTTCACCTACCCCGGGTTCTACGGACGGCTGCTGTTGCAGTCGGGCTCGTTCGCCTTCAATGACATCGGGACCCAGAACAAGCGCGGCCCGCTGTTCGACCCGATCATCTCGTTCATGAATCGCTTTCGCGCCGAGCCGATTCACGTCGCCGAAAAGGCCTTCGTCAGCTGTGGGATGCACGAGTCGCTGATCTACGAGAACCGGTCGCTGGTCCCCATGCTCCAGGCGACCGAGATGGAACTGAAGTACGTCGAAGCGCGCGATGGTCACAACTGGGAAAACTGGAGAGACCGGTTGCGCGAAGGTTTGTCGTGGCTGTTTCCTGGTCCGCTGTTGATGGTCTACGAATAGTATTTTTCGAAGGGGAATCTCCGTGGCTGCTGTGACTCGAAACATCGGTCTGTCGCTGGGCGCCGACATCTGTTGGCCCATCTGCTTCGAAGAGATCATGAGCCGGCTGCAGCTGCGCATTCCGTGGAAGGGCGACACGGTCGACTTCCACGTCGAGCGCGTCAGCATCGAGCCCTTCGCGATGAAGCAGGCGGTCAAGTACGACGTGGTCGTCGATCGCCTCACCCACTGGTACGGCACCACCCGCGAATGGATCAAGAAGGGCGTGCTGATGGACGGGCTGTACGTCTTCAACAACCCGTGGGGCGTGCAGTCGATGGAAAAGCACACCAGCTACGCGGCGATGACTGCGCTGGGAATGCCAGTGCCCGAGACGTGGATGATTCCTCCGAAGGCGTACAACGAGCTGCCCGATCTGAAGCCGACGCTGAAGCAGTACGCGAAGCTGTTCGACCTGGGCGAAATCGGAAAGAAGATCGGCTACCCGATGTTCATGAAGCCGTACGACGGCGGGGGCTGGAAGGGCGTCAGCCGGATCAAGGACGAAGCGGCGCTGCGCAAGGCGTACGACGAGAGCGGCACCGCGGTGATGCACCTGCAAAAAGCGGTCGAGCCGTACGATCGGTTCGTGCGGACCATCGGCTTCGGGCCCCAGACCAGCTCGGTGCTCTACGACCCGGTGGCGCCGCTGCACGATCGCTACACGATGCAGCGCGACTTCGTTTCTGCCGCGGACCTGAAGATCTTGCAGGACACGACGCTGACCATCAATGCGTTCTTCGGGTGGGAATTCAATTCGTGCGAGACGCTGCGAAAAGACGGCATCTGGTACCCGATCGACTTCGCCAACCCCTGCCCCGATTCGCAGGTGACTTCGCTGCACTACCACTTTCCGTGGATGGTGAAGGCGTACCTGAAGTGGGCGATCTACTGCGCGACCACCAAGCGGAAGATGCGCAAGGCGTTCGATTGGGAGCCCTTCTACGACATCAGCCGGTTGCCGATTCCCTACCCCGAGAAGCTCGCCCGCTACGGCGAGCTGGCGCGGCTGCGGCTCGAGGCCGATCAGTTCGAAGAATTCGCCGGCACCCACCTGGCCAACCTCGAGGGGGTGGTGTGGGAATTCTTCGGCACCGACGTGGCGAAGGACGCGGTGCGAAAGAAGGTGACCGCGCTCTACCCGGCCAACGAGGTCGAGCAATTCACCGAGCTGTTCTGGAAACGCATCGGGGCCTGGCGCAGCGAGCAGAAGGCCGGGGCGCAGTGAAGACCACCGGGCGTTGGCATTCGGCGCGGCTGCAACGCGAGGCGACCCTCGCGCGCTGGGGTCACTTCGGAACACCGGTATTGTTATTTCCCACCGCGGGCGGCGACGCCGAAGAGGTCGAGCGCTTCTTGATGCTGCAGGTGCTCGCGCCGCTGATCGACGCGGGGACGGTGAAGGTCTACTCGTGCGACAGCGTCGCGGGCAAGGCGATGGTCGAGCAAGAGGGCAGCCCGCAGCACCGGCAGTGGCTCTTGAACCAGTTTCACCAGTACGTGCGCCACGAGGTGGTCCCGGCGATCCGCCTCGACTGCAGCGCGCCCGAGCTCGAGCTGATCACCGCGGGGGCGTCGATCGGCGCCTTCCACGCGGTCGCGGCGCT
>JAYVCD010000050.1:0-4185 GCA_043750125.1 Archangiaceae bacterium
TGAAACACCTCGATGTCCCGAGAGCCGAGCGCGATGGCCTTGTCGAGGGCATCGGCCTGCCGAGCAGGGTGAGCGATGAAGGAGTCAGCAAGCTGCTTCCAGGCGCGCGGCTCATCCGGGAGCAAGTCGACCAACGCTTGCGCATTCACGTTCGTGGGTGCCAGCTGCTGCCGAAGGATCAGGGCGTTCGTGTTCTTCGGGTTCTTGCGCAGCGCTTCGTCCGCTTCAGCGCGCGCACGCTGTGTTGCTTCGAGCTCCGAGAGGCCCGTCGGCGACCTCAGCCACAAACGCGCGTTGTTGACGTGCGCATCAGCGGGAGTGAGCGCGCGAACATGAACCGCCGTGTCCGTCAGATGCGTCGGCACCTTGCGCGGCGTGTATCGCCCAGTGCTCGCATACGTGGCCAGCTCACGGTCCAGCTGCTCGTCGGTAAGACCCGGTAGTGCCGCGTCGAACGCCTGGCGCGGTTCTTCTCCAGCGCCCAGGCGGGCGAGGAACGCACGGAAGCCCTCAGGGTGCAGGTTGATTAGCGCATGCACCAACAACCAGCTGCTCGCGTAGAGATCCGGCTCGGTTTCCCCAGCGCTCCCGCCGCCCTGCCATCTCCACAGCGTCTTCATCTGAACTTGGTGCTGCTGCGCTGCTTTCAGTCGCAGCGTTGGAAGGTCGCCGATCTCGACTTGCCCATCAGGAAATACCCGTGCGGTCTCCATGAACGTCGCGAAACCTTCAGCCAGCCAGACCGGCTGTCGCGGGAGGGCGAAGAAGCTCACGTAGTGGGTGAGCTCGTGCGCCACGCTCCCGAGCTCGCGGTCGCCCGCCATCACCATCAGCTGTCCCCAGGGGCCCGACGCGAAGTAGCCGCCGACGGTGGGACCGACAAATTTTGAGAGCTGCGTCGGCGTTCGAAACACCACCACGTCGATGTTGTCGGACAGCTCAGGGCCGTCGGGCCACAGCACCCCGAGGATTGCGCTCCGGAACTGCTCGAGCTCGAGCGCCGACTGCCTGGCCCCGGCAAGCGAGCGGTTGGAGGTGAGCGTGAAGTGGGCCGTGCGGAGCTCGTGCCACGAAGGCGTGTCTTCGGCGGCGCGAGCAGCGCGTGTCGCCGTACATCCGCAGAGCAGCAGACCCGCGAAGACGAGCAATTGAGCTCGTAATCCCGGAATCAGAAAGCCCTGTCGAGCCGGGGCAGCTTGGGGGTTGGACTGAGTTCGAAATTGAGCGCGGAGCACGCGAAGTTCTGTCTCGAAGTTGCGCAGTGAAGGTGAAGCATACACAGGTTCTGGATCCGTCCTCTCGCGCGAGGTGCAGGTTGCTTCACGCATCACCGAAGCAGGCACACGGCAGCTGGAGATCGCGCCAACCTGCTCGATCGCAACTTCACCACGAGCGCGCCGTATCAGCGCTGGGTCGGTGACATCACGTACTTGAAGCGAGCTTTCGTGTCGGCGGTTCCATTCCGTCCCCGGGCGCGTCGATAGTCCTGGTCGCCGTGATGGATGACGACGAGCATCGGCGCTCGCTCTCAAGGGGCTCCACAACGTGCACGTCAATCGAACCATCATTTTGGCTTTTGCAGCGCTCGCCGCGGCGGGCTGCGGGAGCGCCACTGCTGTTCAAGCCAGGTTCGAAGGCTTCGCGCCGGTCGCAGGCGGCCTGTTCGTGGTGCGTTGGACCGACGCGAACGGCAGCGAAATCGCGGGCACCCGTCAATCGCAGGGAGTCTCCTCGTCCGGGGTGTTGCAGTTCCAGTTCAGCCTTCCGACCGCGGCGCCGCTGCGGCTTCAGTACTTCATCGACCAGAACGACAACCGCGTTTGGGATGGGCCGGTCACCACTGGTGAGCCCTCGTGGAATCGCGACATCAGCCTGCCGGCACCGGTCCACAACCGCGACTCGGTCACCCTGACGATCGGCTACGGGACGCAGTTCGCCGCCCTTCCCGCCGACTTCAAGGCCCCCTGAGAGGAGTGGCTACTTCCGGTTCACGCTGACGCGCCAGACGCCCTGTCCCTCGGCCTGGCAGTCCAGCTTGAAGTCCGACCGGAGCATCGGTTGGCAGTGACCGCTTCGCTTCTCCCGCGGTGCGGTGCGCGACCTTCTTTCGACCCACCCAGGAGCAGCCGAGGCGGGCGTGCTGACGAGGCAGCGCCGCGGGCAGGAAGCCTGAAATCCGAGTGTCGGTTGCTGGGTTCTGCCCTGAGCACCGGGTACAACTGGGATGTGCCCGAACCCATTCGCAACATCGACTACGTGCGCGCCGGAGTCGCCAAGGCTTCCGCAGCGTTCGATGCGCGGATCGCTGCCAGGGGCTTTAGCCACACGCGCAAGATGCTCTGGACCCGCCACACCGCGAGCTCGCCCTTCACGGTCGAGTTCATTCAGTTTCATCGGACGGGCAGCACCTACGGGTCACCGTACAATGCCTCGGTCGATTTCGAGGTTCACTTCGGCGTTCGCGTGCTGAACGACCCGTTCCCCGTGTTGGCCCTCAACGGTCCCTCGAGCGAGCACACGCCTATCGAAGATCGGTACCACCTGCGCTTCAACTCCAAATCAGGCAGCACGTTTGAGCGGTGTGTCGATGATCTGGTCCGGCTGGTCGAACACTACGGCGAGCCGTGGTTCCGAAGCGCTGCGTCGATCGAAGCGCTGCTCGCGCCCGGCGACCCGCCGTGGTACCGGCATCCTGCGTCGCCCGATGCGCTGCAGCCCCGCTCGGCCATCGGCACAGAGGCGCGCGATGCTCTCAAGAGAGCGCTCGCGGGTGAAGGGTCGGCCGAATGCGAGCGGGCTTCACTGAAGCTGCTCGGCATCAAGGGCAAGTAAGGCGGAGCAAACTTCAATGGAGCCGGAAGGCCTTCGAGCCTGTCGTCGTGCTCAGGGTCACCTCTTCGCGTGGTAGACGGCCGCGTGCTGCCGCTCCTGCCGTTGTTGCTAATGACTGCTGCACCCACCCAGTCGCGCGTGCGACTGGTCTACGACGCGGCGGATACGGGGTGCCCTGCTCGAGCGCGGCTGGCGAGCGCGGTGATGGCACGGCTTGGCTATGAGGCGTTCACCGACGACGCCAGCGACACGGTCGACGTTCAGCTGCGCCGCGCGGGCGACACGTTGACCGCGCAGGTCGTCCGTTCCAACGCAGGGGGCGAGACAGGCCGTCGCGAATTGACTTCGCCGACCACCGACTGCAGCGAGCTGTTCCGGGCGCTCGAGCTGGCCGTGGCCATCGCGGTCGACCCGCGCGCCGGGTTGATTCGCCCAACCGCAAAGCCGACCCAGCCGTCTGTGGTCGCTCCCGTTCCCGTTCCGGTCGCAGTGACTGCCGAAGCAACGCCGCCGACTCCGACCTTTTTTCATCTCGGCATGGGCCCCACGGGCTCCCTGGGCACCGGCCCCACCCCGACCTTTGGCTTCGGCCTGGTGGCGGGCTTTCGTCGCGGCCATTTCGAGCTGGGTGTAGGGGGACGCGTCGAGCTCCCCTCGGTGCTGGCGCTGTCGCCCGGCAGCATCAGCACCCAGGCGGTGGTGGGAAATCTCAGCGCCTGTCTGGCGGTGTCGATCCTCCGTGCCTGTGCTTTGGGCGAGGTGGGCGCCTTGCGAGTGACCAGCGCCGGTCTGACGCCGCCTGCGCAACAGACCGCGGTGCTGGCCGACCTCGGAGTGCGGATCGCTGTTCACTTGCAGCTCTCCCAACACCTCGCGCTGCGGCCGTTTCTCGATTTGGCGGCCTCTCTGGCACGCACCGCTGTGTTTGCCGATGGGAAGGCGGTCTGGACGACCTACCCGGTGTTCGGCACCCTCGGGCTGGCCTTGCTGCTGACCAGCGGTCTTTGAAGCAGGCAATGGTTTCGAGCGCCCCAGCCCAACACCCAGGTGGAATGCCACCGACATTCGAGTCGGTCTATCGCGCCGAGTTCAAGCCAGTGTGGCGGGTGCTCGCACGCCTGGGAGTTCCCTCCGCGTCGGTGGAAGATGTGGTCCACGACGTCTTCTTGACTGCCCACCGCAAGTGGAGCGACTACGACCCCGCTCGTCCGGCGCGCGCCTGGTTGTTCGGCATTGCGTATCGAATGGCCGCGGACCACCGGGCGCTCAAGCGTCATCACCACGAGGTTGCCGACGACGACGCGGCGGCAGCGGTGGCCGCTCCGGTCGCATCGTCGACGGACCACCGCGACG
>JAYVCD010000051.1:0-54165 GCA_043750125.1 Archangiaceae bacterium
CCTGCCACTGTCCGTAGACCCGCTCGAGGTCGGCCAACGTCCGCGCGCGATCGCGCCCCTCGACCAGCGCCTGGAACCCGTCGGTGGCGTGGTTTCGGGGGTCGACGCCGCGCAGCTCGAAGCGCGCCACCAGATCGGGGCGCAGCGCCTGGTGGGCGAAGAGCAGGTGGCTGTCGTCGAAGAAGATGGGCCGATACACCTTCTGCGCGGCGACCTTGGCGAGCAGGGCCGTGTTGTTGAGCTCGACGATGATGAACTCGGGCTCGTACTGGGCGAGGAACTGCGAGAGGTCGCCCTGCGTGCCGTGGATGACCGAGGACAAAAAGAGGTCCTCTTCGGTGAAGAAGAACGGGACCTCCATATCCATGAAGGTCAGGTAGGTGGAGGGCAGTGCCCAGTGCAGGTACCCTCCGTAGTCGGGGCGATGGAGCACCTTGCCGCCCCCACCGTGCTGGCCCAGGAACAAGCTGACGCCCACCGGCAGCGGTGACGCAGAAAAGGGAAATTTGGATCGCGAGGTCCAGGTCTGCGCGGCGCTCGAGCCCAGCAGCACTCCTGCCAATGCCACCACCAGGAAGCGACCGCGCTGCACCGGCGTCCATCGGGTGCGCAGCTCGACCAGCAAAGCGTGGGTGTACGGCAGCCCCAGCAGCGCGAGCTCGGCGAGGAAGCGGTTGCCCTTCGTCATCAGGAAAAAACCTGCGAGCAGCAGCAACAGGTGGCTCGAGCGCACCTGCCTTCGCACCGCGCTGACAACCGCCATCAAGGCGTTGAGCCCGAAGAGCACGGGCGTCACCAGGTTCGACAGCGGGCTGCTCCGGTCGAACGACGAATCCCACAGCACCCAGTCGAGCTGCTTCAGCTCGCGGATGTACTCGGCCGCCCGGGGCGTGAGCATGAAGGGCACGGGCAAAAGCTCGGCGCCATGCGGCGTCATCCACACCGCCACCAATGAGAGCAACAACCAGGGCGCTGGCCCGACTGGCGATCGCGGGCCTTCGACGCGTCGCTCGCGCCACCGCGTGAGGGCGATTTCGGCGAGGTACGCGAAGCACACCACGTAGAGCACCGGCCACGAGATGCCGTGGAAGTTCATCCATGCCACGGCGATCGGGGGGAGCACCCACGCCTTCGCCGGGTGCACCTCGATCACGTAGATGAAGAGCGCAAGGAACAGGTACCCGAAGGCGTGCGGCCGCAGGTTCGAGTCGCGGTAGAGCAGAACCTCGCTGAGCATCCACAGCACAACGCCCAGCGTCGCCAGCGAGCGCCAGTCTCCGCGCTTGTCGCCCGAGCGCAGCACCCCGGCAGCCGCCAATAGAGTGCCCACCCCGAGTGCGCAGCGCAGCGCTGCCAGCCCCGCGTAACCGACGACGTCATAGAAGCGGAATGCGACCCACTGGAAGAGCCAGAAGTAGTCGACGAAGGTGCGCGTGGGAAAGAGGAACGAGAAGGCGCTGGTGCCCTGCAGCGCGCCCGTTTCCACCAGCAAGCGCCCGCCGGCAAGGTGGTACCAGAGGTCGGTGTCACCCCTGAAGAGGGGCCGCACCAGCAGGGGCCAGCCGAGGCTCGCCGCGAGCAACGCGACCAGCACGAGCGCCGTGCCGCGCTGACTGGCGAAAAAGACGCGCAATCAAACCCGGATCAACTTCTGCCCGCCCAAATCCGGTCCAGCAGCGACATGCGGTCGGTCGTCGACGAGGTCCACCATGGGGTGCGGCTTTCTACTGCTCCTCTGCGCGTCTTTCACCCTCAATCAAGTGGCCCACCCCGGGGTGAAATCCACTGAGGGTGATCGGACTGCCCCCAGTTTTGCGTTCGAACCGCGCCAGCCCCCGAGGACGAAGGCCAGGTCTTCGTGCTCGAGGTACCCTCCGATGGGCGAATGGTGACCGCTGCCCCGACCAAACAGCGATGAGCGCGCGAAGTTGGTCACAAAGCGTCGATTCGCATCGTTCGAAGTCCTGAGCTCCGCTCGCAGCTCGTCGACGGTGTGCGGCCGCACCGCGCGGGCGCGCCACGGAGCGGGCACCACTTAGGCTGCTTCGCTCGCGAGTTGATCGAGGCTCATCGGCCTGAGCCCGAAACCTCGAAGCAGATTCCGGGCAGCGCGCACGCCCATCGAGCGAAAGACATTGGCGACGCTGGTGGGACCGCAGATGGACGTGAAGCTCTGGGACAGGAGCGGCGAATACAATTGGGTCACCGGCAGTGCCCAGGCCTGTTGGAGCAAGTCAGGCCGTTGCCACGTGGGGTTCGACTTGACGGAGGACAACCCAATGGAAGAGCGAAGCAAGGTGAGGGAGTAACAGCCACCACTCGAGGGCTACGTCGTGGATCCCCGCGCTGCCCCTGATCACCGCGCGCGACATCACCAGCCCCAGCACCCCGCAGCCCACGGTGACGAAGAAGCGGGGCGCAGTGGATGTTTAACGAAGCGAGGGCCGGGATGAGAGCCATGCAGGTTCAAAGTCCCGCTGGTAGAAGCGGTCGGTGAACACGATTGAGCTGCGCAGTGACAACGCCGCAGGAGTCGCGCCGGAAATCATGACCGCGATCGTTGCGGCCAACACCGGTTCGGCACTCGCGTACGGAGCAGACGCGTGGAGCGAACGACTTCGGGCGCGGGTTGCAGCGGTGTTCGAGAATCCGAAAGTCGCGGTCTTTCCCGTCAGCAGCGGAACTGCCGCGAACGCACTTTCCCTTTCGGCCCTGTGCCCGCCCTGGGGTTCGGTGCTCTGCCATGAGTCGGCGCACATCATCGTGAACGAAGCCGGCGCCACGTCGATGTTTACCGGCGGCGCCGTGATGAAGGGGTTGCCCGGTGCTGGATACCGGATCAGCCCGGAGAGCCTCGAGCAGGCCTTCGGCTCGACGCACTGGGGAGATCCCCACCATTCGCAGCCGGCGGTGCTCTCACTGACCCAGACCACCGATGGAGGAAGTCTGTTGTTTTACCGGACGGGCAGCGACGAAGTCCGGTTCGTGACCAGCTTTCAGACCACCCACGCCGATGTCGATGAGGCGCTGAAGAGAATTGCGGCTGGACTCGGTCGATGATCTGCCGCCGCGCAGCAACGAACGCGTCGCTGTTGCTGCTCGCAGTCGACACGAGCCGAAGGGGTCCCCCGCTCCGTGCGTTGCAGCGATGGACGCGATGCTTCAGGCCAGCGGCACGCGCTACACGATGCTGCTCGTCGGCCACGTCCACAACTGCGCCCCTTCGGGCAAACAACTGCTCGAAGGGTGCGGGGGTGCCCCGCTGACTGGAAGTGCGAACTTCGGATTCGCCACGGTTGAGCAGAGCCTGGCCGGAGGGGTTCGCGTTCGCCAATACGACAGCACCACGAAAAAGGTCGTGAGCCCCTACCCCCTGCCTGCCAATTGAGACGGCGATGACCCGCGGTCGTGTTCGGTGGAGCGTGGTGATCTTGTTCGGACTGGCCGGCTGCAAGTGTCCGAGCCCGACCGTGGCGTCTTCGGTGCCAGGCTGTGTGCCGAAGATCCTGGTTGCGCATCGGGGAACACCGACGGTCGATGGGGAAGACGAAGAGTGGGCGGTCGAGCTGAAGGTGCCGTGGAAACGGTTGGGGTCCACCGGCAGACCCACTCAGCTTCCGGTGAACTTCAGCCGACTGGAAACGCTGGACGGCGAGCGCTTGAGAGAAGTCTGGAGCCGAACCTGCGGCGCCATTCACCTCGAGTAGCGTGGGTCAATGTGCCGAGGCTGCAAGCATTTTCTTCAGCTCGCCCGTCTCGTGCAGTTTCCTCAGGTCGCTGCCTCCGCCGATGAAGGTGCCGTTGATGAAGATCAACGGAAAGGTGGACCAGCCGACCCAGATCTTCAGGGCCAGCCGGCGTCGCCACCCCGACAGGTAGCTGCCGTACTCGAGGTATTGATAGGGAATCTTCTGCGCATCGAGCAGCTCGCAGGCGCGCTTGCCGGCGGTCAACCAGGCGACTCCGACCACCACCACCTTGTGGGTTGCGACCGCCTTTGCGACTTCCTCGACCAGGTCGGCCTGGTAGGCCTGCTGCGCTGAGATGATCGCGGGGTGAATGGGCGGGCGGGGTGGGAGCTGGAGCATGGGTGGGCGCAAGGTAGCGCCGCGGACCTGGCCGCGCACAACGATTTGCGAAAGGTCAGCGGGTGCCAACCGTGTCAGCAGGACGGTTCCCCGCGGCCGCCCGGGACAGATATCTTCCCGGGTATGAGCCCACCTCTGGGATCCACGGCGGCCCGAGCGCAGGTGGGCGCGAATGCGAAAGCTCCCGAGGGCTCGGTCGCCACGGTGCTGGTCGCGTTGATGTCGAACTGCTTCGTGACCGCGATCAAGTTCTGCGCCTTTTTCGTCTCTGGGTCCGGCTCGATGCTTTCAGAAGCGGTTCACAGCCTTGCTGACACGGGAAATCAGCTGCTGCTCTTCATCGGGCTCAAGCGCGCTGAGCGGGCGCGTGACGACGAGTTTCAGTACGGCTACGGGGGCGAGCGCTTCATCTTCGGAATGCTCTCGGCCGCCGGAATCTTCTTCGTTGGTTCCGGCGTCACCATCTACCACGGGGCCCGCGGTTTGATGGCTCCCCACCTGCCCGAGATTGGGCTCGTCACCTTCGTGGTGTTGGGCCTGTCGTTCCTCGTCGAAGGCAGCTCGCTGCTCTACGCACTGATTCCCGCTCTGAAGAAGAGCAAGGGAATGTCCTTGGGGAAATACCTCAAGGTGAAGGCCGACCCCGCGACGTTAGCGGTGCTGTTGGAAGACGGAGCTGCCGTCCTCGGGCTGCTGGTCGCGACCGCCGGAGTCACCCTCGCCTACTACACCCAGAGCGGGATCTGGGACGCCGTCGGTTCCATTCTGATCGGCGCGTTGCTGGGCGTAGTGGCGGTGGTGCTGGTCATTCAAAACCGGGATCATCTGCTCGGGAAAGCGGTGCCCGAAGGCGTAGAGGACAAGTTTGCTGAAATCCTCCGAGCCCGCCCGAGCATCAAGAACGTGCGCGACATCAAGACGCGACAGATCACTCCCGAGGTCTTTCAGCTCAAAGCAGAGATCGTCTTCTCGGAAGTTTTCCTGGCTCAGAAGCTGGACTCGGCGCTTCCGCACGAGGCCGCGACGTTCGACGGCGCCGGGCGCGAACGGGTGCTCCTGCTGTTGGCCGCTTGTGCGGCGCGCAGCATCGGAGAGGAAATCGATGCGATCGAGGCCGTGGTGCGCGCCGTCATTCCAGAGGCCAGGCACATCGACCTCGAAGTCGACCGGGGCGTCGTCCGAGGGATGTAGATATCTTGCCGGCGTGACCAAACAACGGCTCGAAGCTTTCAGCGACGGAGTCGTCGCGATCCTGATCACGATCATGGTGTTGGAGCTGAAGGTTCCCCACGGCGATGGCTGGAATGATCTGCGGCCGGTGGTCCCCGTCTTCCTCTCGTATGTCCTGAGCTTCGTGTTCCTGGGGATCTACTGGAACAACCACCACCACATGCTGCACGCGACCAGGTCGATCAACGGCACCATCCTCTGGGCGAACCTGCACTTGATGTTCTGGCTGTCGCTGGTCCCGTTCGTCACCCAGTGGTCCGGCGAGAATCACTTCTCGGCCTTGCCGCTGGCTGCATACGGCGCGGTGCTGCTGCTGGCGGCCATTGCCTACACATTGCTGCAGAAGGCGATCATCGCCCACGAAGGGCCGCACTCGCCGCTGAAGAAGGCGGTGGGAAAGGACACCAAGGGCAAGATTTCCGGGCTGCTGTACGCGATTGCGATCCCGATGGCCTGGTGCCGGACCGCCGCATCGAGCGCGGAACCGTTACCGGCCCACCCCATTGAGAATGGGTAACCGTGTGCCAGTGCCACGTGCGAACCAGCCATTGACGCCCGCGGGCCCTTCGAATACGAACACTGCAGAAAGGTAGAGGTGTTTGGGCCGGTTGGAATTTTCCGACCGGCCATTTTTTTTCTGGGCTCTTTTTCCAATAGGGCGAATGACTCCTCGAAAGTTCTCGAGCGACGTGGCCTTCACCCCTGCCGTGAAAGAGGTTCAGCTTCGCAAGGGCTCTCGGGCGATTTACGCGCGGGTCGAAGCAGGCGGAGAGTGGCAGACCCGGTTGGGGCGCCTGCCCCGCTGAACCGTTTTTCAGCTTTTGATCTTCTTGCTCAGCGGGTCGTAGAGGGGCTTGAGCGAGGCGATCGCCGGGAACAGCTTGCCGCCGATGTCGACTTCCCAGCGACCGGCGTCGAGGTAGGCCTGATCCACCGGCTCGCCCGCCTCGACCATCATCAAGCCGACGGCTCCACCGAGGCTGAAGCCGTAGGACGCCGCGCGAATGTAGCCGACCGGCTTGCCGTTTCGTCGGACGACTTCGGCGTGGAACAGCAGCGGCTGCGGATCCTTGACGAGGATCTGAACGATTCGACGGGTGAGCGGGCCGAGGGCTTTTTTGGCTACCACCGCATCCTTCCCGAGGAACCCGCCGGGCTTCTGCAGATCGACGGCGAACCCCAACCCTGCTTCGAGCACCGAGTCGGTGTTGTCGATGTCGTGTCCGTAGTCGCGGTAGCCCTTTTCCATGCGAAGGCTGGCCAGCGCCTTGAGCCCGGCGTGGCGCATTCCCACTTTCTGCCCTGCTTCGGTCAGGCGCTCGTAGACGTGAAGGCTCTGCTCGGTGGGGACATACAGCTCGTAGCCGAGCTCGCCCAGGTAGGTGATTCGAATGCAGAGGGCGCGGGCGAAGCCGATGTCGAGCTCACGCGCGGTTCGAAACGGAAAGGCCTCGTTCGACAAGTCGGCGCTGGTGATCGACTGCATCAGCTCGCGCGAGCGCGGCCCCTGGACGTTGATCTGCGCGAAGCCCGACGTCACATCGGTGACAAACGCGTGAGCGTCATCGGGAATGTGTCGCTTCATCCACGTCTCGACGTGTCGGTGCATCGTGTCGGTCGCGACCACCCAGTACTTCTCGTCGTTCAATTTGGTGACGGTGAGATCGGCCTCCAGCTTTCCGCCCTCGTTGAGCCATTGGGTGTAGGTGATGATTCCAGAGGGCCCATCGACGTTGTTGGCCGACAAGTGGTTGAGCAGCCGGCCCGCATCTCGGCCCTGCACGATGAACTTCGACATGAAGGACATGTCCATCAAGATGACGCCTGATCGCGCAGCCTCATGCTCGGCCTGCCAGTAGGCAAACCAGCTCTGCCGGCCCCACGAGAGCGCCTCGGCCTTCGGCTCGATTCCACGCGGCGCATACCAGTCGGCGCCTTCCCACCCGCTCACGTCTTTGAAGAACGCGCCGTGGGCCGCCAGCCGTTCGTGCAGCGCAGAGCGTTTCGCGCCTCGGGCGGTGAGCATCGAGCGGTTGGGGTAATGGCACATGTAGACCATGCCCAGAGACTCGACGGTGCGGGTGCGGCGGTACTCGGGGTTGGCCTGGTAGGTATGAAGCCTGTCGATGTTGAAGCCCGTGACGTCTACGTCCGGGCGGCCGTTGATGATCCAGTGCGCCATGACCCGACCGAGCCCGCCTCCGGTGAGAATGCCGACTGAATTGAGGCCGGCGGCGACGAAGTAGTTCTTCAGCTCAGGTGCCTCGCCGACGATGGGCTGAAGGTCCGGGGTGAAGCTCTCGGGGCCGCAGAAGAACTTTCGAACCCCGGCGTCGATCGAGATCGGCACCCGCTTCATCGCCTTCTCGACGTACGGCCCCATCCGGTCCCAGTCTGGAGTGATCTCTCCAAAGGAAAAGTCGTCGGGCACCCCTCCGACTTTCCACGGGGCGCAGATCGGCTCGAACAGCCCCAGCATCAGCCCGCCGCCTTCTTCGCGGAAGTACCCGTGGGACTCGGGGTCCTCGAGCACCGGCAACGCCGAGGTGAGCCCCGCGATCTTGTCGGTGATGAGGTAGTAGTGCTCGGCGGACTGCAGCGGAATGTTGACCCCCGCCTTCGCGCCGAACTGCCGGGCCCACATTCCCGCGCAGTTGACGACGACCTCGGCCTCGATGTTTCCGTGGTCGGTGGTGACTCCGGTGACGATGCCGCGCTTTTGCAGGACGCCGGTGACGGCGACGCCTTCGATCAGGGTCGCTCCCTTCAGGCGGGCGCCTTTGGCCATCGACATCGTCACGTCCACCGGGTTCACCCGGCCGTCTTCCTTCACGTAGAAGCCGGCGAGGACGTCGTCGGTGCGCGCCAGCGGGAACAGGTCTTTGACCTGCGCCGCTGAGATCTCGTGAACGTCGACGCCGCAGTAGCGATTGAACGCCGAGACGCGCCGGTATTCCTCGAGCCGGTCGGGCTCGGCGGCGAGCTCGATGAAGCCCACCGGCATGAAGCCCGTCGCAAGCCCGGTCTCGGCCTCGAGCCGGCTGTAGAGATCTCGGGTGTACTTGCGCATCTCGGTCGAGGTTTCCGACGTCGAGCCGAACGTCACCATCAGCCCCGCGGCGTGCCAGGTGGTGCCCGAGGTGAGGCGATCGCGCTCGAGCAGCACGACGTCTTTCCAACCCATGTGAGCCAGGTGGTAGGCGACCGAGGTGCCGATGATGCCGCCCCCGACGACGACGACGCGGGTTCGCTTGGGGAGGACCGGTGGTGACATGGCGCCAAGATATCCAAAGCGCACAGTTCTGGGGTCTGCGCTGACGCTTCAGCCCCGTCTGCCGAGCTCAGCGCAGCACTACTTCGAGCCGCCTTTCGGGTACTGAAGTTTTGCCCGCTGGAAGGTGGCGAAGAACCCAAAACCCTTTTGTCCGGCTAGGGTCGCGACGAACGCGGCGAGTTTTTCAGACGAGTCGGTCAGCATCAACGGCGAATCCTTCGAGCTGAATCCGAGGAGCGTGCCGGCCTTGACCGCGACCCCCGCTGCGCTGTCGTCCATCTCCCAGAGGGCAAGTGAGCCGTCTTTGGCGATCTCGTAACGCACGAAAATGTAGGTGTCCGAGAGCTTGGGGCGTTCGGCATATTCGCCCTCGAAGGACTTGGCGCGCAGGTTCCAGTACTTCTTCCCGTCGATCGCGGAAGGAAATCCTTCGAAGGTGAGCACCACCGCGCCCTGCTTCTCGTCGTGGCCGACCAACACCACGTCGAAGACGGCACGCTCGCGCGGGAAGATTGAGAGCGTCGCTTCCGTGCCTTCGGTGCCCACCCGCCCCGTCCACACGCCGGCGAGGCGGGAATCGACGAGGGCGGTGTTTGGATCTGTCAGCGGGTTCTTCGACTTCGGAGGGTCACACGACGCGAGGACCGCCAGGCCACCGAACAACGCGAGAGAACGGAGGTTCATTGGGGCGCTCGTAACATCATTCGCTGCAGGCCGAATTGGCGCTCGGAGCCGGGACGCGGGGAATCCCCTGGGCAAAGCTCTGCAGAAAGCAGCGGTATTCCCGCCGAGCCGCTTCGGTCTGGTAGACGATTTCGTGGCCGTCCTCGAGGCCGTCTTCGGGGTGTTGGACGACGACGGCGGTGGTCGGCCCGACGATGTTTCCGCTGGCGGGCAGCGCAATTCGGGCGCGGCCGACGTAGCCGAGCACCTCGGCCAGAGGGGTCTGAAGCGGCAGCCCCGTTTGCGCGACGGCATCGAAGTTGTCTCCGGCGAGATCGAGCCCGAGGGAAAGGCTCATCGCGTTGGCGATTCTCGGAAGAATGTAGTGATCAACGAGGCCCTGAAACATCAGCACGTGACGGGGTGACTCGCCGGCGACCGGGTCCTGGACGATGCGCCGCGCGTAGACCTGCGGGTCTGCTGGCTCGGCCGCCCACTGGACCAACGACATCACCGGATCTTCGGCAGTGAGAATTCGCCCCTCCCCGGAATAGCCAATCAACACCTCGGCCAGGGGCCGCACCTCGAGCGGCTTGATCTTGTAGAGAATGTTTTCGATCCAGCTCGCGCCGGCACCGCTGAGGACCGCGGCCCGAAACCGCGGCTCGTTGGCAAGAACCAGCGGCCCAATCGTAGAGCCCATCGAATGCCCCATCAGCGCCATCTTGTTGATGTCGAAAGAGACCGTCGCCGAGCCGGATGGGGTCCGCGCGCCGGGGCAGCTCGTCGCATCGAACGACACGCCTTCGAGCACGTGCGCCATCACCACGATTTCGAGCGCCGACTGGCGAATGTTGTCACGCAGCGCTCCGGCGTTGAACATGTTGAACATCAGCAATTGCTCGTCCCCGCCCGTGACATTGCGGGGGCCGCCATGGGGGCCGTCGACCATCACTCCGGCAAAACCCGCCCGGGCAAATTGGAGCGCGGGACCCGAGCCCGGGACGATCGCCGCACCGCCCGCTACTGCGTGTCGTCCGCGGTCGACCAGCGGGCGATCTCCGCCGCCCCCAGTCCTCAAGAAGACGGTGACGGGCAGCCCCGAAGAGGGAATCGTCGCGCGCGGAACGCTGACCACCACGCGCGCGGTCTGGGTCTGCTGCACCTGGGGGATCCCCTGTCGGTCGACCACCCAACGGCCTCCGCTGCTGAGGTAGGGCGGCACCCCGGCCTGGTAGACCGGCATCGGAATCGTGCTCGAGAACACGCAGAACTCATCGAAGGTGTCGGTGAGAGTGAACGGCCCGGGCACCGGCAGCGGTCGCGACAGGACATCGTCCTTCACGCGCTTGAAAGAAGCGGTCGGGTCGTCGGTGGTGAACACCGCCATACCGGCGAGATCCGTCGTGCCGGACCGGGTCAGCTCGAGCAGCGCGATCGAATACTCCGCGAACGCCTCTTCCGTCATTCCTTCGGGCCTGATTCCCGCGGCCAGCTTCGCCATTTCCAACGACACCCCCAGGGGCCTGGCCTGCGCGTCGTTCAGTTTTCGCAACACGACCGCCGCGTAGCGGGTGTTGGGAAGCAACGGCCGGCCCTGCAAGGGAAGCAACGAGAGCAGGTTCGGACCGCCAAACGGACCGCCGTCCTCGTGAAACGCGACCTCGATCGGAAGGTGAACCCGGAAGTCCCTGGAGGTGGGATCGACCGAGGTCAGAAAGATCGCCGCGTCTTTTTCCACGGTCCCCTTCAGGTCGGGCAACGACGGCCCGGCCAACGGGCCTGAAAGCTGAAAGAACACGCCGCCGGTCGTCGAGAACCCGTGGGCATCACGCCCGAGCAGCGTGAGCGCCTGGGCAATCAGCTCGACTTTTTTCGGATTGGGAAACAGCTCGAGCGCGACGGTCCCATCGGCCCGCCTCAAATCGTCGCTGGGAAAAGGCGCGTCATACAGGCCGGCGCGGGCGAATCTCATCTTGACCTGGGTGCCCGGCACGGCCTCGACCCCGCGGCAGCCGACCGCGAGCAGAGCGCACCAGGCTGCGAGCACCGTTCTCATCGCGGGTGCACCTTAGCCGAGGCGGTCAACCGAGAAAGCTTCGGCCCAGGCCGCGGTAGGTCGCCGCCCGCGACTCGATGCGACCGTTGCGAAGCAGCAAGTATTCGTTGAAGTGCTCGGCCAGTTCTCCGGCCTTGGCGTGGCGGAAGAAGACCGGGTCGCCCAGTTGCAGCCGGGTGCCTTGTGGGACCCGCAGCGGGGTCTGCACTTCTCCGGCTCCCTCGAGAGGCAACAACTGCAGTCCCGGGGGCAGCGCAGGCACGGGCAGGCGATCGGGGCCGGAAGATCCCGAAGCGAGAAGGCCTCCGCCGTGACAGGTGACCAGGCTTGCGCTCGGGTGGCGCACGACCTGAAGCGCGAAGTACGCCGCCGGCTCGAGCTGAAGATCTCGATAGTGGTCGAACAGGTGGCTGGCCAGAAATGCCGAGCCGACGGTGACTTCGGTCAAGGCCGGGTCGCGCGCGGCCCAGCTCAAACTGCCGGAGCCTCCGCCATTGAAGATCGGAATCGGAATTTTCGCGGCCGCCAGGGTGGCAGCCAACTGCGCGCGTCGCTGTTCAACCTGCGGGCGGGAGAGCAACTTCAGCATTCGCCGCAACGGGTTGTCGTCGGTCAGGCCCGCGATCTGCGCCTCGTAGGCCTGCAGTCCGTGAAGGCCCAGCGACGGCGAGCCCAGAATTTTGCGAGCCAGGGCCACCACGTCGGCGTCGGTTCGCAGCGGGCTGCGGCGAACTCCGAGGTGAAGCCAGGGAACAGGGCGGTAGGCCATGTCGATGTCGATCACCACCGGGACGATGAGCCCCGCGGCGGCAGCAGCTGCAATCAACGCGTCGATCTGATCCACCGAATCGACCGCGACTGCCGCGAGGCTGCGCTGGTTGGCCCGCAACAACGACTGCAGGTCCGAGGGCTGCACCGTCGGGTAGGCGAGCAACAAATTGCCAAAGCCTTCGCCGGCGAGGAACTCGGTCTCGGCCGCGCTGTACGTCATCACCCCCACCACCGCGGCCCCCCCACGATCGACGAGATGGCGCAGCAGCGCGGGGCACCGAACGGACTTGGATGCAATTCGCATCGGCTTGCCCTGGGCGGTTGCGACCAGGCGATCGAAGTTTCGATCCATCGCGTCGAGGTCGACCACCGCCGTGGGCAACCGCTCGCCCGCGATGGCGTCTTTCAAGCGCTGATAACCGTCGGGGACCATTCGCCTCGAAAGGTAACAGACGGGGTTGCGCGCGCGGCCCCGGCGAGGTGTTTCGGGGTCCAAGCCGTGGTATCGCAGCTCCATGCCCGCCATCAGCAACCTCAGCCCCGTCGACATCAGAAAGCTTCCGCCGATCGCGGTGAGCACCGAGGGGGAAGTTCGCACTGCCGTCGCCCAGGCACGAGCCGCGCAAGCCGGTTGGGCTGCGCTCGGGTTTCCCAAGCGGGCGAAGCTGATGAAGCAGGCCGGGCGAATCATGCTCGAGCGTCGCCAGGAGCTGCTCGAGCTGCTCCATGACGAGGCCGGCAAGCCACCGGGCGAAGTGTTGATGGGCGAGGCGCTGGGGGCGCTGCAGTTCATCTCGGACTGGATCAAGGTGGCGCGTCCTTTCCTCAAGCAGAAGAAGGTGCCCATTTCTGCTCTCGCGTTTCCGGGCAAGAGCGCGGTGGTCGAATCGGTGCCGCGGGGCGTGGTGGGGATCATCGCTCCCTGGAATTTTCCGCTCGCGAACTTCTTCAAGCCGGTCTTCGCCGCGCTGCTGTGCGGCAACACGGTGGTGCTCAAGCCAAGCGAGTTTGCTCCTCGCACCGGCGCCTGGTTCGCGCGGGTGATGGGCGAGGTGCTTCCGGCCCACGTGCTCCACTGCGTGCAGGGCGACCGGGGGGTCGGCACCGCGCTGATCAAAGCCGGAATCGACGCGCTGACGTTCACCGGGTCTTCAGCCTCGGGCCGCATCGTCGCGGCGCTCGCGGGTGAGCTGCTCATTCCCTGCAGCGTCGAGCTGGGTGGAAAGGACGCGGCGATTGTCCTGAACGATTGCGACCTCGATCGCACCGTCGCCGGGGTGATGCACTGGTCGCTCACCAACGCCGGCCAGGCGTGCGGAGACATCGAGCGCGTCTACGTCGAAGAGGCGATCGCGGATCGCTTCGTCGAGCAGTTGGCCAATGCCGTGTCACGCCTTCGGGTCGGTTCCGGATCGCCGCAGAGCTCGGACCTGGGTCCGTTGATGACCCGCCCCCAACTGCAAATCGTCGAAGAGCACGTGGGCGATGCGATTGCCCGCGGCGCGAAGGTGGTCTGCGGAGGCAAGCGCACCGGCAAGGGGTTGTGGTTCGAGCCCACCGTGATTGATCACTGCGCAGATCCGGAAATGTTGGTGCTCACCGAGCCGACCTTCGGGCCGGTGATTCCCATCGTTCGGGTCGCCGATGCCGACGAGGCAGTGAAGCTCTCGAACGCCTGCGAGTACGGGCTCAACGCGTCGGTCTGGTCGAAGGACCTCGAGCGGGCCGAGCAGATTGCCCGCCGCCTGGAAGTGGGCACCGCGTTCATCAACAACCACGCCTTTACCGGAGCCATCCCCGCGGCGGCGTGGGGGGGGGTGAAGAAGACCGGCTCGGGCATCGCCAACAGCACGTTCGCGCTGCACCACTACACCCGGCCGCGCACGGTGGTGATCGACAAGAACAGCAAGGCCGATGCGTGGTGGTTCCCGATGGACAGTGTCCTCGAGGAGCTGGGCAACCGACTGGCCGAGGCCCAGGTGGGGAACATTCTCGCGGCGGTGAAGGTGCCGCTGTTGATTGCCAGGCGTCAGCGCACGGTGATGCAGTTCGCGCGCCCGTCGGCGCCGCCGGTGACCCAGCTGCCGCGGGCAACCCAGCCCAGCAGTTCCCGGCCCTTCGCGGCGCTGCGGGTTCAGGTGCGGTCGGCGCTGGGGAGGCTTGCGGTGCGGGCCCAGCCTCCGCTGTCGAACGCGGAACGAAAGTGGGGCCAGGCCGCGATGAGCGCGGTGTTCTCGGGGGCGTCGGCCTCTGCGCTTCCTCCGCTGCCGAAACACCAGGCCGAAGATGCGGTGGACGAGGTGTACGACGCCCTCCCCTTCCCCGCCAACGTCGGTCTGCGCGCGAGCATCTGGACGGTCGGGCTGGCTCCGATGGTGCTTCGCCGAAAATGGCTGACCCTCGACCAGCTCGCGACCGATGAGCAGGTGAAGATTCTCTCGGATTTTGCGAAAGGAAATTCCTACATCCTGCGCCAGGTGGCGCTGCTGATTAAGACTACCGGCGCGTTGACCCACGTCAGCACGACCCGTTTCCACGCCGCCGTTCCTTCCGTCCGAGGCTAAGAATTCATGTCCGCTCAGCGCAAGCTCAGTACGCCCACCTACCCCGACGACTGGCAGATGTTGCCCGAAGGCTCGGTCGTCGACGGCTCTCGGGCCACGCACGATGTAACCGACGTTGCCGACTACGTGATCATCGGCTCAGGGGCGGCCGGAGCGACCGCGGCCTTGTCCCTGGCGAGCAGTGGCTACTCGGTGATCATCCTCGAAGAAGGCCCGTGGATTCGAACCCGGCAATTCGGCGCCGACATGTTCGGAGCGATGAAGACGATGTTCCGCGAAATGGGCGGGACCATGACGGTCGGGAAGGCGATGTTCCCGGTGATCCAGGGACGGTGCGTGGGAGGCAGCACGACCATCAACTCGGCGATCGCCTGGCGCGCTCCAGAGAAGATCGTCGACAGCTGGACGAGCCATTTCGGGCTCGATGGAACCATCACCAACGCCGACCTCGAGCAGCACTACGTCGAGCTCGAGCGCTCGCTGTCGGTCAAACCGGTAGATGAGGCGGTGCTCGGGGTGCAGAACCAGCTGTTCGCCGAAGCGGCAATGAAGCTCGGAATTCGTGCCGAGCGGATTCAACGTTACGACGGCGGCTGCGAAGCCAGCGCCAGCTGCATCAGCGGCTGCCGCACGGGAAAGAAGCTGTCGATGAACGTCACCTACGTGCCGCAATCGCTCCACAAGGGAGCGCGGATGTACACGTCGGCGAAGGCGCTGAAGGTCGAGTCTGAGTACGGCCGGGCGACGGCGGTGCGGGCGCGACTGCTGGCTCCGGGGGGGCCCCAGCTGAGGGTGATCGCCCGCCGGGGTGTCATCGTCGCGGCGAGCGCAGTGCAGACTCCGGGAATCCTCGGGCGCAGCGGCGTGAAGTCGAAGGCGCTGGGTAAGCACTTTCAGGTTCACCTCGTCTCGAGCCTCACCGCGGGCTTCCACCAGGTCGTCAACATGGACCAGGGCGCGACCCAGGGGTTCAACAGCACCCACTTCGGAGAGAGCGAGCGGTTCAAGACCGAGGTGGTCTCACTTCCGCCCGAGCTGCTCGCGGTCCGGCTGCCGGGGGTAGGGCCGGAGCTGATGGCCAACCTGCTCGACTACCGCCACGCGCTCAACTGGGGAGTGGTGGTCCGGGCCGAATCGGAAGGCAAGATCCACTCGATCCTGGGAACGGACGTCATTGCCTACAGCCCCAGCCCCACCGACATGGCGCGCATTCGCCGCGGCCTGCGGGTGCTGAGCGAGATGATGTTCGCCTCGGGCGCCAAAGAGATCTGGCCCTCGGTTCAGGGGATGCCGACGATGAAGTCCGCGGACGATCTGAAGGCCTGGGACTCGGCGTCGCTGGACCCCAAGGACTACGGGCTGATGGCATCTCACCTGTTTGGATCCGCACGCATGGGGCCAGACCCGTCCACCAGCGTGGTGGGTCTGGACTTCCAGGTGCATGGGCTGCGCGGCCTTTACGTGCTCGACAGCAGCCTCTTTCCGACCAACCTCGGGATCAACCCGCAACACACCATCATGGCCGTCGCCCGCCTGGCTTCCACCCGCATCGCCGAGCTGCCGCTGCCTTCCCGCGGCTGAAGCTCGGCCCTGATCCCGAAAACGTCGGATCTGAAGTCTGAAGTGTGAGCTTGTCCCTCCCGCCACATCAGGGTGTGGTTGGACGGACAAACCCGTCGAAGCGCATTGCGAGCCGGGCGAAGGTCCGCAACTGCCCCAGATAAATCCAGGGCTGCGGCGCGCCAGCAATCACATCGAAATCTGACCGTCGATGACGCGGCCGGTGTGAATCTTATCGGCGGCGCGTGAGGCGGCCAGCGCTTCGGCGACCTCGGGGCGCTTGACGATGACTACGTCGTTGAGGACCAGCATGTCGATTTGGGTATTGAGGAAGCAGCGCACGGCGTCGGCCGGAGTGTTGACGATCGGCTCACCCTTGACGTTGAAGCTGGTGTTCATCAGCACGGGAACGCCGGTACGTTTGTGAAACGCGGTGAGCAGCTTGTGGAACTTCGGGTTCTGGTCCGCGGTGACGGTCTGAACGCGCGCGCTGCCGTCGACGTGGGTGACGGCGGGGATCTTCCCCTTCTTGTCCGCCTTCACCTGCATCACGAACAGCATGTACGGGCTGTCGGGCAGGCCGGTCATGTCGAACCACTTGTCGGCCTCTTCGGCCAGACAGGCGGGAGCGAACGGGCGGAAACCCTCGCGCAGCTTCACCGCGTGGTTGACCACGTCCTTCATGTCGTCTCGCCGGGCGTCTGCGAGAATGCTGCGGTTCCCGAGGGCGCGAGGGCCCCATTCCATACGGTCCTGGTACCAGCCGATCACTTTTCCAGCCGCGAGCGCGGCCGAGACCTCTTCGTAGAGATCTTTGGGCTGGGTGTGTTTGATCTTCGCGTCGAATTCCACCAACGCGCTTTGAACCGCGGTTTCCGGGTGGCCCGGCCCGAGGTAGACCTGAGGGCTCTTGTTCACCGTCCGCGGCTGCTTGAGCAGGTTGTGGTACCCGTACAACGCGGCGCCGACCGACGTTCCGGAATCGTGCGCGGCGGGGTGGATCCAGATCTGATCGAACAGGCCGCTGCGAGCGATCTTCCCGTTCATGCTGCAGTTGAGTGACACCCCGCCGGCCATGCACAGGTGCCGTTCCCCGGTCTCTTTGCGCAGCTGGGTCAGCAGGTGCAGCACGGTGTCTTCGAGCGCCTCTTGCAGCGACGAGGCGATGTCCATGTGCCGCTGGGTCACCGGCTCGTCTTTCTTGCGCGCCGGCCCCAGGCCCTTGGTCATGCTGGGCGGATACATCGCCTGGTTCTCGCGACCGAACAGGCCGTCGCGGGCCATCAGGTAGGTGATCAGCCCGGGGCTGACCGAGAAGCTGCCGTCGGGCTTCTTGTGAATGATGCTGCGAAAGTACTCGCGGTACGGAGCCGGGTTTCCATACGGCGCCAGCCCCATCACCTTGTACTCATCGTGCTTGTCGAAGCCGAGAAACAGGGTGGTGAACGCGTAGAGGTAGCCCAGGCTGTTGGGCGCGTAGGTCTGGCGGAGGATCTTGATGTCGGTGCCGTTGGCGACGGCCATCATTCCCGAGACGCTCTCGCCTTCCGCATCGAGGGTGACGCACAGGGCGCGCTCGAAGGGCGAGTCGTAGAAGGTGCTCGAGACGTGGCACATGTGGTGGTTGACGGCCTTGAACTTGCCCTCGCCCAGCCGCATGCCCATGTTCCGCTCGAAGGCGCGGCGGCTGCGATCGTTGTCGTAGCCTGCGACGCGATTGAAGAGCTTCATCGCGGTGTTGGGAATCCAAAGCGCGGGACGGGCGAGCAGGTTCATCGCCGAGCTGTTGTCGCTGTACTTCCCCGAGTGAAACATCTGGGGGTACGAGAAATAGTACGAGACGAGGTCGAGCTCGGAAACGTCCTTCAGCCCGGCCTCTTTGAGACAGAACTCGATCGCGGCGCGCGGAAATTTTGCGCTGTGCTTCTCGCGGGTGAACCGCTCTTCCTCGCAGGCGGCGACCACCCGCCCGTCAACGACGATTGCGGCGGCGGCATCGTGGCCCGTGTCGAACTTCGCCGGATAGCCATCGAGGCCACCGTTGTATCCAAGTACCTTCATGGGGCGTGCGAAGAACCCAAATCCGCACAAGGGTCAAGGGGGGCCCGGCGATCGCCGCAAAATCGTCGGTCGCCCAAGTTGACCCCACGCCCGAAGGTCGAATACGTCCCACCGCCTTGCCCAAAGGGGAGCCGCGCCACGATGTATTACAAAGTGAAATACAACGAGATCTCCGTCAACTACCTGCCCGAGCTGGACGGCGGGGGGATGACGTTCGGACAGCAGTACCTGAGCGTCATTCGCGAGAAGATCGGCCGGGTGGGCCACGTGTTCGAGTACTGCGCGGGGCCTGGGTTCATCGGCTTCTCGCTGCTCGCCCACGGACTCTGCGACCGCCTCACCCTCGCGGACATCAACCCGGCGGCGGTGAAGGCCGTGCAGGCGACCATTCTCGAAAATGGCCTTCAAGATCGGGTCACCGTCTACCAATCGGACTGCCTCGACCACATCCCCGCCACTGAGCGCTGGGATCTGGTGGTGAGCAACCCTCCCCACTGGGACGGCACGGAAGAGAGCTACCGCGAAGCGATTCGACTCGTGGATCCAGGCTGGGTCATTCACAAACGCTTCTACCGGGACATTCCGAAGTTCTTGAACCCCGATGCTTCGATTCTCTTTCAGGAAAGCTCGCACGCGACGAAGCGCGATGACTTCGAGCCGATGATCAAAGACAACGGCCTGACTCTGGTCGAGGTGTTCGAAGCCAGCGAGGCCGAGCGAAGGGTTGCATTCACCGCTCCGAAGTGGCTCGCGCGCCTGACCCGGGCAGTCGCCCACCGCACGATGCTGCCGATCGAGAAGTTGCTGATGGTGCCCGGCGTCGAGAAGCTGCTGAAGGACAACAACCTGTACCGGACCATCAGCGCGCTGCCGGGCCTGGCGCCGACTCAGTTCTATTTCATGTGGAGTCGCGCCCAACCGGTCGAGATGAAGACGACGAGCGCAGCTGCGGCCCCGTTCCTTCGTCCGCCCGTCGAAGCGGCCCGCGTTCCTCCGGCCGAGCTGAACTGACCTTAAGCTCAGGTCCCTTCACCGGCGGGCTCGATGCGGCGGGCCATCAACACCGGCAGCACGAGCAACACCGCGGCGACCGCCATCAGCTCTCCGCAGATGGCGGCCCAGCCGAAGCTGCGCAGCGCTCCGGACTGAGCCATCAGCAAGGACGCATACCCAATCGTGGTCGTGAGCGAGCAAAGGAAGATAGCTCCTCCCATGCGGGCGCACGCCCGGCGGGCGTCGGTCTTGAACGCGTCCATCGCGCCCAGCAGGTTGACGACGTAGTCCGACCCGATTCCGATCGTGATCGGCAGGGCGGCGAAGTCGAGCATGTTGAGCTGCACTCCGACGGCGAGCAGGTTCGCCTGAGCGAGCAGCGCGACGACTCCCACGGTGCCGACGACGAGGAAGATTCGCAGCGGCCGGCGAACCAGCAGGGGGGTGAGCACCAGCGCGACCAGCAAGGCGACGACCAGAATGATCTTCGGGCCCTCGTCGTGCACCAGTCGAATGATCTCGGCCATGAAGAGAAAGCCACCGCCGATCACCGCGTCGTTCGGCCGTTCGACTTTCTGAAGCTCATCGACGAACGCGAGCACGTTGCGCGAGTCGTTGTAGTCAATCTTCAGCGACGGAAAGAGCAGCACCACGCGATCGGTGCGCCCATCGATTTCGGTGAAGTTCGCCTTCAGCGTCGCGGGAAGATTCGAAACGGTGATGGTTTCCAGGGCCGCAGGGGCAAAGAGGCGGTCGAGCCACGGCCGCGCCTTCGCAGGAACCTTCTCGGGCGGAACGGTCTTCAGGACCTTCGAGAGCTTCTTCAGCTTCTCGATGCGCCGCTGCTGCTCGGCCAGGGGCAGCACCCATTGGTCCACCGTTTCGATTCGTTCGGCCAGTCGGCGCGGACCTTCGACCATCGTCTTGCGCAGCCCCGCGGCCAGCGGCTCTCGATGCGCGGGGTCGTCGACCAGCACCGCGACGGGGTTCAGCCACATGCCCATCACCTCGGCCAGCCGGGCGTCCCACGAGGCGCTGCCGTGCTTCAGCGAGTCGCGGTTTCTCAAACCCAGCAGGTCGGTCTCGTAGACCCCGTGCTTGAGCGCGTAGCGAACCCCGAATGCGGCCCCCAGCAGCGCCAGCAGGACAAAGCCCCCGGCGACCCACCCCGGCAACTTCGGCCGGCTGAAGAAAGACAGGACGAGGCGCTGGGTCTTGCTCTGGCCGCTGCTGCGGGGCGGGTTGAAGAGCGCGATCGCGACTGGCATCGAAACCATCGTGAAGGCCCAGGTGGTGATCATTCCCAGGCCGCCGATCCACCCGAACTGGGAAAAGCCCTTGAAGTTCGAGACCGCGAGCCCGCCATACGCCGCCGACGCCGCCAGCGACGCGGCCAGGGTGCCGAAGAAGGCCTGCCGCGAGGCGCTGAGCACCGCGTGGGGCCGGGGCTCGTCGGCGGCGCGCGAGCGGTAATAGGCGAGGACCAGCAGGGGAAAGTTGATTCCGTTGCCCGCGATGATCGACCCCAGAAACGCGGTGTTCGAGTTGAGGTGGTGGACGGTGAGCCGACCGATCGCGAAGGTGAAGATCAACCCCGGGGCGAGCGCGAACAGCACGGTGAACAGCCCCCGCAACGACCGGAAGTAAAGGAGGATCACCGCGCCCACCAGCAGGAAGACGACCAGCGACGAGAGCGCAATGTCCGCCACGATGGCGTCGTGTTCCTCGATCAGGTTCGCCAGCTCTCCGTTGAAGGCGACGACCAGCCCGGGCGGGTAGTGGGGTCGCATCACGGCGACTTCCTGTTGAACAGCGGTGAGCAGCCGCAGCGCCGGGTCGAACTCGGTCTCAGAGCCCGAGAGCTGAATCATCATCACCACCCGCTTTCCTCCCGGGGTCTCGAAGAAGCCGGTGGGGAAACGATCGTTTTGCTGAATCTCGCGGGAAAGCTGGTCTTCGAGCTCTTTTGGGTCGGGAGCCGCCTCGTCCTCGAGGTCGACGAACAGCGGGTTGGCCTCGAGCTTGGCTCGGTTGATCGACTTTTCGGCCTGGGCCATCGCCTGGTCGAACTTCTCGGTGGGCAGCAGCAGCAGCAGGTGCGCTCGCGCCCACTCACACTCTTCGTGACAGCCGACCTGAATCAACTTCGTTTCGGGCAGCTTGCGCGCCTCGACCCGCTGTCCCAGCTCGCGAATGAAGCGGCGGTTGGCCTCGCCGTCGGGCGACTCGACGATCACCACCAGGCGCGTCTGGGAACCGAGGCGCTTTTGAATCGCTTCGATCGCGCGCACTGCGGGAGCGTCGGGCGGCAGCAGCTCGGTAAAGCCCGCCCGAACGTCCGAGAAGAATTGCGCGGTCAACACCAACGGGTAGACGCACAGCAGAGCCAGCAGCAGGGCCGCAGTTTTTGGGCGGGCGTCGACCCACTGCAACAAGCGCAGCAGCACAGAAGATGAAGGGCTGGCCGGGGTCAATGCCGTCACCCGCCGACAAATACCATCTGGGTCCCGACCGCAGTTCTCAAAATCCACCCGCAGACAACGAAGTCAGGGACTGTGCCGTTCGGGGTGGGCCAACAGGGTCTCGGGCGAGGCTTCCACCGGCTGCGCAGGCGACATGATCAGCGCGGCCAGGAATCCCAGGCCGACCCAGAGCAACACCGCCAGGTGGAACAACACCCCCATCGCGATCGCGTTGCCGCGCGACAGATTGAGCACTTCGGCGGCCAGGGAGTACCCCATCTCGATGACCCCGACCTGCCCGGGAATGGCATCGCCCGCAGACGAGGCGACGAGATTGATGCCTTGCGACCCAAAGCCTTCGACGATTCCAAAAGTCCCGCCCACGGCAACCAGCAGCACCATCCGTTGAAGGGTGTCGACGACTCGGCTGAGCACGATGAAGAACAGGGGCCGTCCGATGTTTTGCTGCTCGTTCCTCAAGTGCTGGTCGACCTTCGAGCCCCAGGCCGCGCCACCCGGAAAAAAACGGCCGAGCTTCGCGACGAAGCCCGCGTGGCGACCGGCGACGATCATCGCCGAGGCGAGCAGCGCGCTGATCGCGAAGTGACCGAGCACCGCCCAGAAGAGCCAGCCGGTGCCCACCAGCAGCCAGGCGGCGATCAGGCAGGGCACCGAAATGATCGCGTTGCCCAGCAACGTGACCGCTTGAATCTGCGCAGCCGCAGCAGCCGCGCGCGCAGAGCCGACATAGCGCGAGAGCATCGCCGCCCGCGCCGCTTCGCCCACGGCGCGCCCAAACGGGAACACCACCACCACCGCGAAGCTGAACATGCTCGAGCGCCAGATTTCGCGCGCAGGAATCCCGCGACGAAGAGGTCCGTACAGCAACAGCAGCGCCCACGACTCGAAGCCCACCACCAACGCCTGCAGCAGCACCACCAGCGGGAACATCAGCGGGGCATGCGTCACTGCGTCCCAGACCGACCGGGGGTCCGAATGGTAGACGAGCAAAGCGAGGCAGCCAAAGCCCAGAATCGCCGCCGAGGCGCGACCCAGGCTCGAGCGCGCGAAGGCAGAGAGCTTCTTCATCCGGCGATGGCCGAACCGCTTTTCTTCGCCAGCGCGAGGACGTCTCCCAGGCTGCGCCAGACCGTCTCGAAGGCATCGGCGTAGGCTTCACAGAGCGCCATCGACTGCGCGACCAGAGGGTAGCTTTGCGAAAACAACACCACCGAGCTTGCGAGCAGGGCCGTCGTCTCGGGGTACTGGTCCAGCGCGTAGCTCACCGGTGCGCCCAGCGCCCACGGAATGCCCTTCCCGTAACCCACCTGGTCGCGGAACAGCTTTTGAGCGGGCACCGGCATCGTCTGCCACAGCACCGCGTCGACCCCTTCGGCCTTCAACGCGATCAGCACCGCGTCGCGCACCACCTGGGGAGCCTCGTCGATGCCGAGCTTCGTCGCGTCGAGACGAACGCGGTACTTGTGAAAGCAGCTGGTGTCGCCGGGGCTCAGCTGCGGAGCCGTGACGCCCGGCAGCTGCGAGAGCCTGGCATTCAAGTACGCCGCGTTGGCCTGAGCATTGGCGACCCGCGCGTCGAGCCACTGCAGTTGGCTGCGGGCCACCGCCGCCGACAGCTCGGTGATGCGGTACATCCACCCCATCGAGGTCGAGTCGTAGGCGCGGTTGCCATCGAGGGGACGATCGAGCCGGTAGCTCTGCGCATCGCCCGGCTGCAGGTCCTCGCCGAACATCCGGGTCCGGTTGGCGCGCTCGAACATCTGATCGTCGTTGGTGACGAACAGGCCTCCCTCGCCACAGGCGAGCGTCTTGGACGATTGCAGGCTGAAGCAGCCGCTGGCTCCGAATGAGCCGACCTTTCGGCCTGCGTGGGTGCTGCCGTGCGCCTGGGCCGCGTCTTCGATCATCACCAGGTTGTGCCGGGTGGCAATCGCAGTCAGCGCGTCGAGATCGCAGGGGGTGCCGTGAATGTGCACCGGGATGATCGCTTTGGTCCGCGCAGTGATCGCCCGCTCGACCAGCGCCGGGTTGAGACCCAACGTCTTCGGCTCGACATCGACGAAGACGGGAATCGCGTTGTGGTGCAGCACCGAGAGCGCAGTCGCGACGAAGCTGAAGGCCGGCATCAAGACTTCATCGCCAGGCCCGACGCCCGCCGCAGCGACCGCCACGTGCAGCGCTGCCGTGCCGCTGTTGGTGGCAAGGCAATGCTTCACTCCGAGGTACTGCGCGAACTCGCGTTCGAGAGCTCGCACTTCAGGCGCGTGCGGGCCAGAGAGCACTCCGCGTTCAATCACGCGGAGCACCGCTTCCCGTTCGGCGGCACCGAGTACAGGCCAGCGAACGTGTGCCCCGGAAGAAACTCGGGGCGTCCCACCGTTCACCGCAAGCATGGCCGAGCCGTTACCCAGTCGCCAGGCGACCGCCCGAGACTGCCGCTTTCACGGCGACCGGCTGGTCTTTGCCCACGACGCGGGTGCCCACGGTCTTCGCCCATTTCTCGAGCAGGCCGTACTGCTTGAACAGGTCGTGCATCGGGCGTTCGCCTTCGCTCGCGTACGGCGACTTGAAGAACAAAGACATCTGCCGCTGGATCCCGGCATCGCCATTGCGCATCGCCACGTCCATCAAGCGGAAGAGGTCGATGACCAACGGAGCGGCAAGAATCGAATCTTTGCAGAGGAAGTTGACCTTGATCTGCATCCGCTCGCCGAGGAAGCCTTCGATGTCGATGTTGTCCCACGCTTCCTTCGCGTCGCCGCGCGGCGGGTAGTAGTGGATGTGGACCTGGTGGTTGGGCACCTTGTACCCAAGGATGTCGTCGATGACGCCGATCTTGCTCTGGATCTTGGTCTTGTTCGACTCGGGGTCGTTGAGCACCAGCCCGTCGTTGTTGCCGAGGATGTTGGTGGAGTACCAGCCTTCGACCTTGAACTCGCGAATCGCAAAGGCGGGCGCGAGGACGGTCTTCATCATCGTCTGACCGGTCTTCCCGTCTTCGCCGCAGATCGGAATGCCCGACATCTCAGAGAGCTTCTCGAGCGCGGGAATCTTGGTCAGGCTGGGAGTGAAGTTGACGTGGGGCACGCCCATCTTGCACGAGACGTAGAGGTACTTCATCGCCGGCGAGATGCGCGCGTCCGAGGCGTTGAGCGCGGCTTCGAAGGCCGGCACCGTCTTGTGAATGTCGCTGACCTCGGTGAACTTTTCGGTCGAGGCGAGGTTGACCATCACCACCCGGTCGAGATTGTGCAGCTTCTTGAACGAGGTGATGTTGTCCGAGAGGATCTTGATTTCGTCGCGGAAGGTGTCCGCGCCGACCAGGTGCTTGCCGGCCATGCTGTGAAGAAACTTCGACGACACCACGCCCGGCCAGGGCTTGATGTTGATCAGGTCTTCCTTCACCTGGTCGAGCATGTGCTTGGGAACCACCCCGTGGGTCAACGCCGCGTCGTAGACGCTGTCGGCGCGCAGATCCCAACCGCCGAACACCAGCTTCTCGAGCGGAACCACGTCCAGCATCTTCGCCAGGGGTCCATCGGTGAGCATTCCGTTTCGGGGAGACAGCCCCTTCTTCATCAGGGCCACGCCCGCAACGATGGTGCTGGTAACTGCGCCGTTCAAACCGACAAAGACCACTCCAAGAGATTCGTTCACGTTTTTGTCCCCAAAGAAAAAGTTACTGGCCCCGCAGGACCATCGCCTGCAGAAGTTCTCGACGGCTCTGATCAATGATGCGCGGAAACTTGTTCTGAACGCTGTTCATCCCCATCTCTTGCATGAAGCGCCCGGTGGACCCCTTCGGCAGCGCTATCACGACAGGTGACAAAATCGCCACGTCCTTGATCCGGTGTTCCCGGTAGACCCGGTTCTGCAGACAGAGCTCCTTATCGACCGAAGTCGTGAAGGACTGCAAGTCGGCGGGGGCGCGGTCGAACTCGACGAAGAAAAGGTATCGGCCCTTGGCGGTGCCATCGATTCCCACTTCCGAGGACGCGGTGAAGTCGACCAGCGAGCAGGGGTTGACCCGGGTGGCTTCGCTGACGGCGCGCTCGAGCTCGATGAATGAGGTGAGCTCCTGGGTGACCGAGAGGACGCCTCCGGTGCGGCCGGCGAACTCCATGCGGTGCGGGAAGACCGAGCTGAAGCGAATCACATCGCCCATGAAGTAGCTGTACAGCCCGGACGAGGTAGTGACCGCGATCGAGTAGTCGACCCCGGGCTCGACCGCCCACATCGGAACCCGCTTCGCGTCGCTCTTCCCATGGTCGGCGCGGAGCACGAACTCGAAGAACACCCCACGGTCGGGGATCATCAACATTCCGTTGTCGTCGCTGCGATCGGTCGCGGCGAACAGCCCGCCTTCGGTCGCGTTGTAGTTGTCGATCAACGTGGTCTGCCGACCCATGCGTTCGTTGATGATCTGACGGTAGGGGCCGGCGTGAACGCCCCCGCCGAACAGCGCGGTGAGGTTGGGCCAGATCTCGGCGACGGTCGACACGTTGCGGCCGCGCTTGTTGGCGGTCGCGATCAAACGATCGAAGAAAATCGAGAACCAGCAGGTGGTGCCGGTGATGCCGCGGACGTCGTGGTCGAGGTAGGCCTCGGCCATCGCGTCGAGCTTCTGGTCGTAGACTTCGATGTCACGCACCGGCGGCTGCGGAAGCTGAATCAACCGGGCCGCGCGCGGCATGTGCAGCTGCATCAACCCGGGGTTCGACGAGATCCCGACCGGGCCGTCTTTGCGGATCAGCGCCGGAGGCAACAGCCCCAGCATGTAGCCGCCGGTCAGCCGCTTGTCGCCGCTGAGGTCCAGGTAGCGGGCGATGATGTCGAAGCCCGCGCGCTGCTGCCAACGAATCTGCTCGTTGGAAATCGGCAGGTACTTGTGGGCCGCGGTGGTGTTCGAGCTGCCTGACGAGTGCCCGTAATATTCGATGAAGCCCGGGTAGAGGATGTTGCGCTCGCCCTTGCGCATTCGCTCGAGGTACGGCTCGAAGTCGGCGTAGATCCGCAGCGGAACGCGAGCGGCGTATTCCGCGTACGACGAGATGGTGTCGAACTTGTGGGCGCGACCGAACTCGGTTTGCGCCGCGCCCCGCACGTGCGCCAACAGCGTCTGTTCCTGCACCTTGCGCAGCCGGGAAGGAGAAGCCGCGCGGCGGTTCCACTGAAGCACCCGAACTTTTGCGGCGGCCCAAAGGGCAGAACCGGTCGCAAAGTCGGCGCGTGCAATGAGGGGTCGCTTCATGGGGGTCAAGGGCGCGGACTAAGTACAGCCCGGCGCGAGAGTCAATGGGGCCTGCCCATCGGGAAAGAGAGAGACGATTCGAAGCGGAAAACAGACGCGCACCGACGTTCCGGATCGCACGTGCCACGCCACACCCAACCCCTGAAAATCGGGTGCGCAGTCCGCCCAACTGCGCAGCAGTCTGCGCAGTGCAACCCGGGCTGTCAGTCGAAGCTGCAGTGCAAAGCAGAAATTGTGATACCAACCCGCGCACCCCGCCTGATCGAAATCGAAGCGAAAAACGATGACGAAAACTGAGTATCGAATTGCGAATGCGCCCTGCTCCTGGGGGATTCTAGATTTTGATCCGACCCATCAGATCGGGTTTTCCAAGCTGCTGGACGAGATTTCTGCGACCGGTTACGCCGGCACCGAGCTGGGCGCGTGGGGCTTCATGCCCACCGACGCCGCCAAGCTGCACAGCGAGCTGACCCAGCGCGCCCTGGCGATGGTCGGAGCCTTCGTCCAGGTGAGCCTCACCGACGAGAAAGCCCACGCCTCGGGCATCGAGACGGCGGTTCGCACCGCGGCGCTGCTGGCGGCCGTTCATCGGATGCAGCCTGATGCGCCGGCGCCTCCGCTGGTGCTCTCGGACACCATCGGTGGCAATCCGATGCGAGCCCAGCGCGCCGGCCGCATTCGCCGCGAAGACGGGCTGAAGCCCGCCCAGTGGGACGTGTTTGCCCGGGGCGCGAATCGAATCGCAGCTGCCGTGCGCGAAGCCACCGGAGTGCGAACGGTCTTTCATCACCACTGCGCAGGCTTCGTCGAGACGCCAGAAGAAGTCAGCGCCCTGATGGATCGCACCGACCCGACACTGCTGGGGCTGTGCCTCGACACCGGGCACTACACGGTCGGGGGCGGAGACCAGCTGGGCGACCCGCTGGAAGCGCTGCGCCGCTTTGGCAATCGGGTCTGGCACGTGCATTTCAAGGACTGTCAGCCGGCGGTGGCCGAGATTCGCGATGGGAACGGCAAGATCACCGGGCACCGTCCGTACTCGGAAGCCGTGAGCAACGACCTGTTTTGCGAGCTGGGAAAAGGAGTGGTCGAGTTTCCAGCGCTGCTCGCTGAGCTCGATGCCCGCACCTACCAGGGGTGGGTGGTCGTCGAGCAGGACATCTTGCCCGGCGCAGGCGACCCGAAAGCGAGCGCCGGCCGCAACCGCGAATACCTGAAGTCTCTGGGGCGCTAACCATGACCACCCCTCTGAAATGGCCCACCTGGCCGGTCGCCGATGAGAACACCTATGCCCGCGTGCGCGAGGTGCTCGAGAGCGGTCGCTGGGCGATCAGCGGAGCCTCGACGGGCGAGCCGTCGCAAGAGCAGCGGTTCGCCGCCGAGTTTGCGAAGTGGAACGGGGTGAAGCACTGCGTGACGATGGATCACGGCTCGTCGGCGCTGGTCTCGGCGCTCGAGGCGCTCGACCTGGGTTACGGAGATGAAGTGATCGTCCCCGGGATGACGTGGGTGGCCCCGGTGCTGGCGGTGCTGTCGGTGAACGCGACGCCGGTGATCGTCGATGTCGAGCCCGACACCTACTGTCTGTCGGCCGAACGCGCCGCAGAGGCGGTGACCAAGAAGACCCGCGCGATCCTCCCGGTGCACCTCTACGGCTGCATGGTGGACATGGACGCGATTGAAGCGCTGGCCGCGAAGCACGATTTGTGGGTCGTCGAAGACTCGGCCCACAGCCACGGCTCGAAGTGGAAAGGCCGAAACGCCGGCACGATGGGCGACATCGGAATCTTTTCGATGCAGCAGGGAAAGGTTCTCACCTCGGGCGAGGGCGGAGCGGCAGTCACCGACGACGACACCTTTGCCGAACGGCTCGAGCTGTCGGCGTGGAACTCGCGCCGCCGATTGGACCCGAACACCGTCAAGCCGGGCAACCTGCAGCTGGTCGAGACCACGACCCGGTACGGCACCAACCGCTGCCTCTCTGAATTCCAGGCTGCGATTCTGCTCGACCAGCTTCCGCGGCTCGAAGCGCAGAACCGCAAGCGCGAGAAGAATGCCCATTGGCTCGACGCCAGGCTTTCGGCGATCGAAGGGCTCGAGCCGATGCGCAGGCTGCCGCAGATCACCGCTCAGACCTATTACGGCTACGTCATCCGGGTGAAGGCGGCGGCGTTCGGCCAGCCCGCGCTGCCGATGATTCCCCGACTGCGCGAGCTGCTGGGCATGGGCGATTTTCTGCTGCACGGGGCCTACAAGCCGCTGTCGAACAACCCGCTGTACGCGCCCCACCCGAAGATGCACGCGCTCGAGCCGGCGTACCGCGCGGCCCTGAAAGTTGCGCATCTGAAGCTGCCAAACTCAGAAGCCGGCTACACGGGCTCGATCGTCTTCCACCACTCGGTGCTGCTGGGCGACGAGGTGCACATGCAGGCCATCGTCGACGCGTTCACCACTCTTCAGCGCGCCACGAGGTCCTGAGCCGCGATGGGAAAGGTGCTGGTGCTGTTTCATTCGAACACCGGAAACACCCGGAAGATGGGCGAGCAGGTCGGGGTAGGCGCGGCGGAAGTCCCGGGCACGGAAGTGCGGGTCCGCTCGATCGACGAGGCCAACCGCGAAGACCTTTCGTGGTGCGACGGGATCGCGCTCGGCTCGGCCACCAACCTGGGCACCGTGCCCTGGCAGATGAAGAAGTGGTGGGACACCCTGCCCGGCGACGTCTGGCAGTCGCTCGATGGAAAGCTCGGCTGTGCGTTCTCTTCTTCGGGCGGTTGGGGCGGGGGCACCGAGCTGGCGTGCCTCGAGATGTTGATCGTCCTGATGAACCACGGGCTGGTGGTGTTCGGAGTGACCGACTACGTCGAGAAGCACCACACCCTGCACTACGGAGCGGTGCAGGCGGGCGAGCCGCGCTCGGAAGAAGAGATCGCTTCGTGCCGGCGGCTGGGTCAGCGAATGGCAGAATGGATCGCGGTATTCGTCGACGGGCGCAAAGACCTGCACCCCATCGCCCGCGGGTACAAGCGGCAGTTCTAGCGGCTGCCCGCGTCGGCGGCGGCTCGTTTCCCAGCGTCGGACGAAGCGGCGGCAAGCCGGGCAGTGGCACGAAGGGCGGCCTCACGCTCGACTGCGGCGAACGTCTCGACCGGACCTTTGACGTTGTTCATGTTGGTGAACACCGAGGGAATCATCCCTCCCGGGTCGGCGCTGAAGCGGTAGATGAGGTGCGCTTTGCCGTTGGCGGCCGGGGTGACCGACCAGGAGCCTTCGGAAATCATCAGCCGGACGACGCCGCTGCGCTGGGGAATCTTGTCGGGCATCGCGTGCCAGTGGCTGGCGTAGATGCCCTGGGTCCAGGGCTTCCGTGCGTCCTTGTCGATGTAGACCTTGTGGATGAAGTCCCGAGGCGAGAGCACGGGCATGTCGAGGCGAAGGTAGATGTAGATCGCGCCATCGGGGTCCCGGGGGGCGATCTCTTTGGCTTCGGTCATGTACGGCATGTACCGGGTGAAGCGGGACGTGTCGGTGAGGACGTCCTGGATGTCGACGACGTCGCCTTTGATCTCGCCTTCCGCCCAGATTTCTTTGACCCCTCCGTTGGCCCGGTTGCGCGCCTTGACCACAATCGGCTCGGACTGCAGCGTTTCCCACGCCTGTTCCCCGGCCTTTGCGGCGGCAGCGACGAGTAACGCGACGCAACACATCAAGCGGGGAATTCGGGGCACGGTTCTTTTTATAACGCGTTCCTTCGAATTCAAATTCAGCACCGCCGGCCGCTGAACCCACGCGCTCGACCGACTTCTGGGTTGCGCCTCGCTTGTTCGCTGACCGAACGGCCCTCTCGGTGATGCCGAGGGGCGCCGGCAAATTGAGTCTCGCCCGCACCCGAGCGCGTTAATGTCGGGCGGATGCCACGTTCCAAGAACCCCACCGATGCCGTGTTGAAGCAGCTGCGCGACTTCGGGCTTGCGTACCCCGGCGCTCACACCAAGAGCCCGTGGCCGGGGCACCTGGACCTGGCGGTCAAAGACAAGACGTTTGCCTACCTGAGCATCGAGGGCGAACCGTTTGGCATCTCGTGCAAGCTTCCCCAGTCGAGCTCGATGGCGCTGATGCTGCCCTTCACCGAACCCACCGGCTACGGGCTGGGAAAGAGCGGCTGGGTGTCTGCAAAATTTCCGGAAGGAAAGGCGCCGCCAATCGAAATGCTCAAAGCGTGGATCGACGAAAGCGACCGAGCGCAGGCTCCGAAGCGGTTGGTCGCCACTTTGACTGGGGAACGTCCGGTCGGGGTGGTTACGGTTCGAGCGACGAAAAAGAAGGCAGCGCGATCGGCTGCCAAACGATGAAGGGGCCAAGATGAGTGCTTCGATTCCGCTTGAACCGGACCCCGCGCCGAACCCCCAGCCGCTTCCTGCGCCTGTCCCCCAACCCGAGCTTCCGCCGATTCCGGCGCCGCCGCTGATTCCGGTGCCGGTGCCGCCGCCGCAGATTCCCGAGCCGCCGCCGACGCGACCGGAAAGACCGCCCGAGCCGACCTACGACCCACCGGGAGACCCTCCGCCGGCCTCCCCGCCGCGCCCCGCGTTTGATCCGCCGGTTGCCTGACTTCCCAACGTTGCGGGAGAAGTTGATCGCCCCCGGGGACGATGAGATGCAGCCTCGATGGCGCATCGAGAGCTGCTCGTGGTCGGCAACTATGCCCACGACGAGATCATCACCCAACGGGGCGAAACGTTTTCGGCGTTAGGCGGTGCCACCGCGTACATGTGCAGCGTGCTGGAGGCGCTGGACGCGGATTACGAAGTGGTGGCGAAGGTGGGAAAGGATTTTCAGTACGCCGCCGAGGTCATTCGCGCTCCGATTGTCGATGACGCGTGCCCGACGACCCGCTTTCTGGACGACTTCACCAGCGGGCGAAGGGAAGGAACGGTGCGCTCGTTGTGCGCTCCGATTCGGGCCGAAGACCTGACCTGCACCGCCCGAATTGCGATCGCCAACGGGTGCGCCGGGGAAGTGCTGCCGCAGACCGTCGCTCGGCTGCGAGCCATTTCGGAGGTCGTCGTCTGCGATCTGCAGAGCTTGATTCGGGTGCTGGGCCCGGGAGGAAAGATCGAGCTGATCCCCCTTTCGAAAACCGGTCATCCGATTTCATCGATCGACTTTCTCAAGGGCAGTGAAGAGGAGTCCGAGTATGTCGACCTGCGCGGACCTGGAAAGCGGCCCATTTTGATCATCACCCGCGGAGCGCAAGGCTGCGAAATCGTCGAAGGCTCGAATCGAACCGTGGTGCCCGGCTTCCCGGCCGAAGAGATCGACGCCAGTGGAGCGGGCGACTCGTTCATCGCCGGCTTCGCCTACGGGCTGTCCAAAGGCTTCAGCGTTCTCACGTCCGCGCGGCTCGCCAACCATTGCGGCAGCCTCGCGGTTCAGAAGACGGGAATTCCCCGTCTGACCCGGGAAGACTTCACCGCGGTGCTCAACTCACTCCGCCCTTCGCACTGATGCGGTCCACGAAGGCCTTCTTTGTAAAGCAATCGATTGTTCTTCCACGCAACTTCAAATCGCGATGTACGACAATGTCGCATCATTTGCTGAATCCCACCTGCCCAGGACCCCAATGAAACTTCGCCCGACTCCGACTGCAAGCCGCCCCGTCTCTGGTGGCGTTGCCCGCCCCACTCCTACGGCCACGCGCCCGGTCAAAGGAGGTGGAGTGAAGCCCACCGCGACCGCGACTCGCCCGGTGAAAGGCGGAGGCTTCGCCAAGCCCACTGCGACTGCAACGCGCCCGGTCAGTGGCCACGGCGTCGCGCGCCCGACTCCGACTGCGACCCGCCCGGTGGACGGCGGAGGTTTTCGCCCGACTCCGACTGCGACCCGCCCCGTAGACGGCGGTGGCTTTATTCCCACCCCGACTGCGACCCGCCCGGTGAAAGGCGGAGGTGTCGCCCGTCCCACCCCGACCGCGACTCGCCCGGTGAAAGGCGGGGGTTTCGCGCGTCCGACTCCGACCGCGACCCGGTCGACCAAGGCCTGATCTTCGAGCGATGGCAGTGAAACCCGAACAGGCGCTGCGCCGCTGCATGCGGTCGTGGCGCCTTTCGTCGTTTGTAAAACAGCCGGCGAGCGGCTCGAAAAACCTGCTCCATTTGACGCGCGACCGGGCCGGCAAAGCCGTGCTGCTCAAGTGTGCGCCGAACCCCTTCGACGCGGGAGTGACACGAGAGGCCAATGTCCTGCAGGCGCTCGCACCCGTGATGGGACGCGGCTTGCTGCTTCCCAAACGGCTTGCCTTCGACCCGAGCGCGCAGGTGCTGGCGCTGGAATGGCTTCGTTCTGCGCCGACGCTGCACGATTCGCTTTGCACGACGCGAAGGCTCGCGGTTCGTCTGCTTCTCGAGCTCGGCCGTTCGCTCGCGCAGCTGCATCTGCGCTCGGCCCGCGCGCAACCGCTTTTCGATTGGGCGACGGCACCCGACGAGACCCTGCTCGACTGCTTCATCTGGACGCGGCCCGCCTTCGCCTCGAGGTTGAGCATCGATGGGACCTTGTTGATCGGCTCGGTGCAAAGCGACCTGCGCGCGCGCGCCGGGTTGATCGAGCTGTCGGGAAATGCGCACGCCCGCTGCCTCATTCACGGCGATGTGAAGTTGCCAAACCTGTTGGTGACGCGGCGTGGGCCGGTGTTGATCGATTGGGAACTGGCGCAGTGGGGAGACCCCGCCCAGGACCTCGGGTCCCTGACCGCAGATTTGATGCGTCGGCAGATCGCGCCCGACTCGGCACGCGAGGCCCTCGACCCTCGTGCGCTCGCGCAGGCCCTGGCTGCCATTCGCCGCGGCTACGCGTCGGTGGGCGGTCCCCTGGGGCTCGCTTTGCGTCGTCGGGTTCGGCTCTGGTCGGGGGCTCATCTGCTCTTCTACGCCCACGCCCTGGTGCTCGCAGAAGGAGCTTTGAGCTGGGCTTCGCAGGCGCTGGCGTTGCGCGCGCGCAGCTTGTTGTCCGAGGTGCCGCGTGCCGATTGAACGATTGCCCGCGCGCTGGACTCAACTGCTGACCCGGCTCGAGCGAACCGCGACGGGACGAACGCAACTGAAGCCCTTGAGTCAATCGCTGTACGAGAACCACTTCGCTCGGTGGACCCCGACTGCAAACGCTCACCTGAATGATCCTGCGTTTGTCGAACAGCTCGCACTTTCGACCCATCGGGCGGCGATGTGGGAACAGGGCTGGGAGCTCATTCAGCGCGAGGGCCCCTGGAGCTTCGTGCACAGCGGCTTCATTCAGTTGTTCGTCCGCACCGCCGACGAAATCCGATCGCGGCGAGCCCGGGTCGGACAACAGGTCGAAGTGCGAATGCCGTGCCTTCGGGAAGGATTGATGCCCGGTTTTCTGTATGCCTTTGCACGCGCGGGCGGCATTGACCCCGCTGCCGCCCACGTGCGGATCTACCTCAACGTCCAGGCCGAGACAGCGGCGAGGATTTTCCAGACACTGCTCACCGCGGAACCCTTCGAGCGACTTCGCTTCGAGATGAAAATGCCTTCGACCCGCGCCGCTTTCTCGCGCTGCGACACGATGGTCGTCTACGCCGAGCCTTCGAATGCGCACCGACTGCTGCGTCAGCTTCGCGCGCTCAAACGAACTTTTCCGCGAGGGTGGCGCTCGCCCACCCCTTTTGCCGCGTGGGAAATCGAGCCGGGAATCGCGCTCGCCGAGTCTCCTCCCCTCGCGGCGGGTGCAGCCCAGAGCTTCGGCCAGCATCGCTCGGGCCTGGTGGCGCGCGCGGTGGTCGAAGGCCTGGCCTTCAAAGAACGCACCGCCGCACTCTGGGCGGCGAGGTTGTGCGCGCTGCTGCAGACCGAAGGCATCGACCCCCAGAGGCCCCATCGACAACGACTGGAGCCCGCCTTCTGGGACCGGCTGATCAGGTCGTGAGGCTGACCACCCCGTTGCTGTCTCCGAAGCTGGTCGCCGGCACACCCAGCGCGCCCAGCACGCCCATGTAGACATTGGACAGGCGGGTGGCGGCGGTGTTGACGATCAACCGGCCCGGCTTGACGCCCAGCGCCGCTCCGCCCACCAGCAGCGGCATCATGTTCGCGTGGTTATGCGCCTGATCTCCCATGTCCGAGACGCCGACCATGATCGTGTTGTCCAGCAGCGTGGTTCCATCGGGCAGAATCACGGCTTTGAGCTGTTTGGCGAGATCTGCGAACTGACTGACCAGCCAGGTGTTCACCGCCTGCTGTTCAGCGATCTTGAACGGGTCGCCGTTGTGATGGGTGATGCCAATGTGCCAGCCGTCGGTCACCTTGGCGCCGGCGGCCGTGTTCAGAAACGTGTGTTGCATCTCGCTCACCGTGTTCGCGTAGCTGAAGCTCACGACCGGAGTGACCCCGCACTGCAGCCCGAGCACCATCAGGTTCTTTTCCAGATTGAGATGATCGCGAATGTCGGCCGGAATTCCAGCGGGAGCCGTCCCGGGAACACACTGCGCCGCGGGGGGCGGAGTCACCGGAACCTGCGCGAGCCGAGTCTCGAAATCTCGAATGTTGGTCTGCAGCTGGTCGACCTTCGCGGCATCTCGCGGGTTGAGTTTTGCCTTCAGCCGCGCGGATTCGTCGATCGAATGGTCGAGAATGCTCTTCTGGTACAAGAGCCGTTTCCGGGCGATCGCAATCTCGGGGGGCGTGACGGGAGCCGTGGTCCCGCTGAACATCGCGGTGAAAGCGGTGCGGGGGTTGCGTTCGGGGGGCAGCGGCTGGCCCGGCGCGGCCCACGACGTCGAATAGCAGTCGGGGTACGGGTAGCTGCCGTCTTCGCACTGGGTCGTCCCGGCGGTTCCCAATTGCATCGCGGGAATTCGTTTCCCCACGCCCAGAATCTTCGAAGCCACGATGTCCATCGACGGGCCGACGTTGAGCATTCCCGTCACCGGATGCATGCAGGTGAGCAGAGCGGCGACGCCGCGGGCATGGTCCCCAGCGATCGAATCTTGCGCACCCGGGTTGGTGATGTTGGTGACGATGGTCAGCTCATTGAGCAGGTTGGCGGCCGCAAAGGGCGCGAACACCGGGCCCAGCTTGGCGGCGGTCATGGTGCCACTTCCGGCTCCGACGGCCAGTCGCGCACCCGCGGTGGGCGTCCACGAGGTGGGAAAGTGCCAGACAATCAAATTGGGGCTGCGGGGGCTGGCCGCAAAAGCCGAACCTGAGACCATCATCTGCTCGAGCAGCGGCAGCCCGATCAGCGAACCACTGCCGGCCAGAAAGCCGCGGCGGGAAATCTGCCATCGCTTCAATTGACACCTCCCCTGCGTGAGCTGAACAAGTCGCTGGCGACGATCGACTGCACCAGGTCTTTGAGGTGATTGCCTTTCGCATCCACCTCTTTTGAAATTGCGAGAACGAAGGGCCGTTCCTGGGTCGCCAGGTTTCGCCCCAGCGCGTAGTTCATCATCTGGCCGGTGACACAAGACTCGAAAGCAGGGTTCGCTTTCAGCGCCTTTGCTTCTCCCAGGTGGCCATCGAAGGTCGTGCCGTTGGGCAGCTTCCCCGAGGCATCGACCGCCAGGCCGTTGTCGAGATCGCGATAGGCCCCGATGCCATCGAAGTGGCCCAGACCGCCGCCCAGTGGGTTGAGCATCTGATGGCACCCTTTGCAGACCCCGTTCGCGGTGACCCTTTCCAGCTGCTGGCGGTACGTCTCACCTGCGGGCACAACGTCCGGAAGGACGGGGACGTCGACGGGAGGCTCCCCCGGGGGCTGACACAGCAGCTGAGTCAGAACGAATTTTCCCCGCTTCGCAATCGACGAGCGGACCGGGGTCGAGGTCACCGTGAGGATGCTGGCTTTTCCCAGCAGGCCGCTGCGGTTGGTGTTGCCGACCGCGACGCGAGTGAACGCAGACCCGGTGACGCCCGGAATTCCGTACAGCGTGGCCAGCGGAGCGTTGACGAACGTGAAGTCCGAATCGAGCATCCCCCGGTAGTCCAGACCCGAGGTGAGGTATTCGCTGAAGAAGCGGCGGGTCTCTTCAGCCATCGCCAGCCGCAGCGGCTCGTTGAACCCCGGGTACACATCGGCCGAGGGCGCCGCGGTGGCGAGGTCGTTGATCCGCAGCCATTGAGTCCCGAACCCATCGACCAGCGCGGTGGCTTTGGGGTCGCTCAAGATCCGTTCGACCTGGCTCTTCAGCACGACGGGGTCTTTGAGCGTTCCGGACCCGGCGGCGGCGAACAAAGCCGAATCGGGCATGCTGCCCAGAAGGAAGTACGACACCCGCGAGGCCAGCTCGTAGTCATTGAGCCGGTGCAGAACCGGGGAATTGATGTCCGGGTCGAGCTCAACCCGGAAGACAAAATTGGGGTCGACCAGTGCGGCCTGAAGCGCGAGCGAGATTCCGGTCTCGAAGTTGTCTCCCTGGCCCTCGGCGATCGCGACCAGCGCGAACAAGCGGTCGACTTCGTCAGCGAGCAGAGGTCGCCGCCAGGCGCGAAGCCCGAACTCGCCGATGATTTTCCGGGCACACGGGTCATGACCCGTAATCGCCGGGGTACAGCTGAGGATCTTCGCGCGGGCAGGATTCGTGGCACCCAGCGCGGCGGTGATCAGGCTCTCGGCCGTGCTGACGTATTTTTCGGCGAGCGTCGGCGAGATGGTCAAAACGTCGGCGTTGTTGTCGAAGCTGCCGATGTTGTCGGTCGGAAAGGTGTCGGCCGGCAGCGTCAGATCGCCCAGCAAGTCGCGCACGGTGTTGTTGTACTCGCCCCGGTTGAGGCGCCGAATCGTGCCCGCCGCAGCGACGCCCACTCCGGGAACTTCGGGAACGACCGGAATCACGTCCGGCGGGTTCGGAGTGCCGGGCGCCCCGGGGACGACGGGGTTGCTGGACAGAATCGAACCGTCACAGCCCACGAGGGCGGCGCAGACCGCCAGAACCAACCACCCGCAGTTGAAGACAAAGGTGCGCTGTTGCATGGACCCCGGCAGAGCAATTTCGGGACCGAAACCATCGAGTTTCAGTGGTTCCCAACGTGCTGCGATTCTTCAGTAAACTCCGAGAGGTCGCACCTTGCGCCCGAACGATTCTGCCCACTTCTGTGCTCGGTGGACTGAGGAAGCTTCACCTCGTTTCGGACAGGGCCAAATCGGGGACTTCAATCGGTCAGTGCGACGGCGTCGATCTCGAGCAGGAACGCGGGGTCGGCGAGGCTGGAAACGACCAGCAGGGTGGTCGCGGGGGGCGCGGCCGAGAAGTACTTGTCGCGCCCGTCGCGAATGTGGGGCCGGTAGTGCTTGAGGTCGGTGGTGTAGATGTTGAGCTTCACCACGTCGGCCAGGCTCGCGCCGGACCCTTCGACCACCGCCTTCAAGTTTCGGAACACCTGGTCCACCTGGGCGACGATGTCCCCCGGGCCGACCAATGTCCCGTCGAGGCCTTTGGACACCTGCCCGGCGATGAACACGATGTTCCCGCGCCGCACCGCGTGGCTGTAGCCCTTGGCTTCATAGACCCCCTTCGGCTTGATCCGCTCGAGCGGGGCCACGTCAGGCCCGGGCCATGCGCACGCTCTGGCGCAGCAGCACTTTCTTGATGATCGCGATCCCGTTGAGCGCAATCTGCCGGTCGATGTTCAAAGGCGGGTACAGCCGCATGCTGTTGCCCGAGCCGCTCGAGCCGAACATCACCAGGACTCCGCTGCGCAGCAGGTCCATGAAGATTTCTTCCATCACTTTCGAAGACACCGGCCGCAGCGACTTCTTGTCTTCGACCAGCTCGAACCCGAGCATCAGCCCGAGCCCGCGGGCCTCACCCATGATCGGAATTTCAATTTCCATCTTCTTCAGTTCTGCGAGCAGCTCGGCGCCGAGCGCGTGGGCCCGGGCGGGCAGCTCTTCGGCCTTGGTGATTGCGATCGTCGCACCCACCGCCGCGCAGGCCATCGGAAATGCCGCGAAGCTCGACGAATTGAAGCTCGGGTCCGAGAACGGAGTGCTCTTCATGATCTCGGCGGTCGACAGAACAGCCGTCACCGGGTAGCCCGAGCCCAGCCCTTTTCCCACGATCACGATGTCTGGAATGACATCGTCATACTCAAAGGCAAACATCTTCCCTGTCCTACCCATACAGGTCATCGTCTCGTCCACGATCAACAGCGCCCCGAACTCGCGGGCCACCGCTTTCAATTCTTTCAGATAGCCGGGCGGTGGGGTGATGTTTCCGGCCCGACCCTGAATCGGCTCGACGATGATCCCCGCCAGCGACCCCGCGGACGAGTTCTTGATTTCTTGCCGCACGTGGTCCACGCAGGCGAACTTGCACGAGGGAAACGTCTGCTTCAGCGGGCAGCGAAAACAGTAGGCGTACGGGGCGGTGAGGGCTCCAGGCGGCATCGGGCCCAGCCCCTTTCGCGCCCCGTCGGTGAGCGCCAAAGCCCCCATCGTCTTCCCATGGTAGCCATTCCAGAAGCCGAGAAATTCGTATTTCCCGGTGTGAGACTTGGCGAGCCGAAGCGCACCTTCGACCGCTTCCGTGCCTCCGCTGAAGAACTGCACCCGATCGAGGCCCTTGGGAAAAATCGATTGAAATTCCTCGAGCATGCTCACCCGCGCGGGGGTGTTGAATGAGCCGATCGCCAGCGATGAGAGCTGTTGGGACATCGCTTCGATGTACTTCGGGTGCGAGTGGCCGATGCTGTTGACCCCGCTGCCCCCCATGAAATCGAGGAACACGTTTCCGTCGGCGTCCTCGAGAAAGGGACCCTGACCGCGCACCAGACTCAGTCTTGCCCACTGCACGACCCGCTGAAGACCCGGGCCGATGACTGTGTTCTGCTTTTCCCAGCTGGCCAGCGACTTCGGGCCGGGAATTTCAGTTGTAAGAATTGGCTGTTTTGTCTGAAACGCGATACCTAAACTCATTGGGCGCGGTCGTATGAGCCGCCTAAAATACTGTCAAGGAGTTTTGCATGGGACGCACCCCCGAGCGGAAAATCAGCCAACCAGAGAATCAAAAGCCACACCTGGTGACCGAAATTCCGGGGCCGAAGAGCAAGGCGCAGCGGGCGCGCGAAGAGGCGCACTACGCGCCGGGTCATCAGCGCTATTCGGCGATGGCTGGAATCGTGGTCGACCAGGCCCGAGGCAACGCGGTCACCGACATCGACGGCAACACCTTGCTCGACATCGTGGGCGCGATTGGAGTCAATGGGCTGGGGCACTCGCACCCGAAGTGGACCGCGGCGATCGTGAACCAGGTGCAGAACGTCTCGGCGGGAAGCTTCTCGTCCAACGCGCGGGTCGAGCTGATGGAAAGGGTCGCGATGCACGCGCCTTCCCCGGGCGTTCACCGGTTGCAGCTGTACTCGGGGGGCGCAGAAGCCGTCGAATCTGCACTGCGATTGGCCAAATGCTACACAGGCAAGAGCGAATTCGTGAGCTTCTGGGGAGGGTTTCACGGGAAAACCATGGGTGTATTGAGCTTGATGGGCTCTGATTTCAAGAAGGGCCTCGGCCCTCTGGTGCCTGGAAACCACCTCGTCCCGTACGCCAATTGCTACCGCTGCCCGTTGAAGCTCAAGTACCCGTCGTGTGGAATGGCGTGTGTCGAGCTCGCCGAGAGCCAGGTGCGCTCGAGCTCGTCGGGGTCGATCGCGGCGTTCCTGGTCGAGCCGATGCTGGGCGCGGGAGGCAATAATCCTCCGCCCAAAGAGTTTCTTCCGGCGGTCAAGGCGATGGCGAAGAAGTTCGACGCGCTGCTGATCGTGGACGAAATGATCACCGGGTTTGGCCGCACCGGAAAATATTGGGGCTCGGAACACACCGGCACCGCGCCGGACATCGTGACCATCGGGAAGCAGTTCGGCGGAGGTCTTCCCGTCACCGGGCTCATCTCGCGCGACGACATCGTGCAGTCCAAGCCATGGGCCAACCCGTCGGGGTCTTCTTCCAGTTATGGCGGCAACCCGCTGGCATCGGCAGCGGCCGCGGCCTCGTTGCGGATCATCGATGAAGAAGAGCTGGTCGAGAACGCGCGCCGCATGGGGGAATACTTCCTCGGCAAGCTCAGGCCGTTCCTCGACGACTATCCGTTCGTCGGCGACGTGCGTGGGCAGGGGCTGCTGTTGGCGCTCGAGCTGGTGAAGAACAAAGAGACCAAAGAGCTGCTGCCCCGGTCGGTCTGCAAAGTGATGTTCGAGGAATGTCTGAAGCGAGGGCTGATCTGTCTGACTTTTGACCCCGTCTTTCGGATTCAGCCCGCGATGACCATCGACGAGGCGACCATCGACACGGTGGTGGCGATTCTCAGAGAAGTGTTCGACCACGTGAAGAAGCACGCGCTGTGGTCGGCGGCCTGATCCACTGGGGCGCGTGACCTTCCGCCGAAAAATCAGTGTCATTCTTCTGGCGGTGGGCCTGGTGCCGGTCACCGTGATTGGAGCGCTCGCCTACCGCGCGAGCCGCGACGAGGTGACGGCGCTCGTCCGCAGGGCGCAAGAGCAGACCGCCGAGGATCTCGCCCGGCAGACCGAGGCGACCGTGGGCCACGCAGCCGAAGCCCTGGCGCTTTCCGCGCAGGCGCTGCCGTTGGACACCTTCTCGACCGAAGAGCTTTCCGAGGTGTTGCGCATTCCGTACCGCCAGGTGGCCGAGGTGACGGCGGTCGCGCTGCTCGATGGCAAAGGCGATGCGGTGGTCGCTCCGGTGTTCGAGCGTGACGCGAAGCGCGAAGCTCCTGCCCTCGCAGCGATGGCCTCGCACGTGCCTCTCGAGCAGGCGCTGGCGCTGGGCGCGGCGATCGGCCCCCCCTATCGGGTCGAGACCGGGTCCCCGCGGGTGGTGATCGCGGTTCGCAGTGGCCACCACATCGTCGCTGCCGAGCTGTCGCTGCGGCCGATTTCGAGCCGGCTCGACGAGCTGAACGCCCGCGGGACGAGGGCGGTGTTGATCGACGCCCGGGGGGCGCCCCTGGCCGGCGCGAAGGCGTTGTCCCCCAGTGAGCAGGCGCTGGTCGCAGCCGGCGCGCTGCAAAGTGGAACGGTCGAGCGGGAAGGCGCCGAGGCGGCGCTGGCGGCGTTTGCTCCGGTGAAGGTTCTCAACTGGGGCGTGCTCGCCGAGCAGCCTCAAAGCCTGGCGCTGCGGGCGGCGGTCCGGGTGCGCAACTACACGTTGTTCTGGGCGAGCATCGGTCTGGCGCTGGCGGCGGCGTTGAGCGTCTGGCTGGCCCGGGGGCTCTCGCGGCCGATTGCCGAGTTGTCGGTCGCGGCCCGGGCGCTGTCGGAAGGGCGGTACGACGCGGTGGCGCCCAATGTGGAGGGAAACGACGAGCTGGCAGAATTCTCAGGCACGTTTCGCCAGATGGCCACCGAGATTCGTCGGCGCGATGAAGAGATCGGCGGCTGGAACCGCGAACTGCAGGCCCGGGTCGAGGCGCGCACTGCCGAGCTGAAGGCCGCGCAGGACCAAATCTTACGGACGCGACGGCTGGCCGCGCTGGGCACGATGGGGGCGGGAATCGCCCACGAGCTCAACAACCCGCTGACCGCCGTTCTCGGGCTGGCAGGGCTGGTGAAGATGAGCCTGGGAAAAGACTCGCCCGAGATCGAATCGCTGACGGGGATCGTGGATCAAGCCAAGCGAATGAGCACGATCGTCGCCCGGCTGCGCGAGCTCACCGACACCGAGCGCGAGGGCAGTGGCTCTCGCTTCAAGCTCGCAGAGCCGGTGAGCGCGGCCCTCACCCACTTCAAGCCCAGGCTGGCCGAGCACCAGATCCTCTTGTCGACCGAGCTGGGTCTGGAAGTCCCGGACATCCAGGGGGACTCGGCGCAGCTGCAGGAGCTCGTCAGCCACCTGGTCGACAACGCGATTCACGCGATGCCCGGTGGAGGTCGGCTGGACGTGAAGATCTGCGCAGTCGACGGCCAGGCCTTGAAGCTCACCGTGGCGGACACCGGCCGTGGAATTTCCGCGGCGATGCAGGAAAGAATCTTCGACCCGTTCTTCACCACCAAAGACGACCCCACCGGGGTGGGCCTGGGTCTCTCTACATCCCACCAAATTGTACAGCGGCACCACGGGAAGCTGACCGTCGAAAGCCAGACCGGCAAGGGCTCGAAGTTCACCGTGCTGCTGCCTGCTGCGGGCGAAGCTCCTCACCTGGTGTAGGCGAGAAAATCTCGAGTCAGGCTTCGAAGCCAACAGGTTAGATTTGTCTGCTCGTGAACAAGGGACAATCCGCCGCTGAGCTGTTGACCGCAGGGTTGATCCACGAAATTCGCCACCCGCTGATGGGAATCAAGCTGGGGCTGCAGCTGATTCAACGTGCGGCGGGCCCCCAGGTGGCCGGCCAGGCCGAATGGCCGATGGTGCTCTCGCAGGTGGCGCGGCTCGAAGAGCTGCTGCACTCGTACCAGCGATTTCTTTCGCCCGAGATTGAAGGCCCCGGAGTGTTCGAGCTGGGTCCGGTGCTGCAGCAGGCGATTGGGCTGTGCATGATCCGCCTGGGCACCCTGGGGGACCGCTTCAGCTATCTGCCGCCTCCCAAAGGAGTCTTCGCCCACGGGACGTCCGACGCGTTGACCCACGCGGTGACCAACGTGATCTTCAATGCGCTCGACGCAGTCGAGGAGAAAGGTTCGACCGGCCGAATCGAAGTGCGGGTGATGCCGAGCGTGAACAACGACGGGCGCATCGAAGTGCGGGTCAGCGACGAAGGGATCGGAATCGCGCCGAAAATCTTCGATCAGATCTTCGAGCCCCGCTTCACCACCAAGCCGCGCGACAAGGGCAGCGGGCTGGGACTGTCGATCGCGCGCCGAATGATGGAAGCGGCCGGCGGCGAAGTGGTGGTCGCCGAGCCGAACGATGTCTTCCGCCAACCGTGGGCCACCACCGAGTTCCGGATCACGCTCTGGGCGAAAGTGCCGCCCGCGGAAGTCGTCGAAAGCGCGCCGACGGCGGTGACCCCGACCGTGATGACGGCGCCGGCGCGGCGGGCGGTGCTGTTTGTGGAAGACGACACCGTCATCTGCGCGATGCTCAAACGCGGGTTGGAAATGAGTGGCTATGCGGTGACGACCGCCCACACCGCAGAGAAGGCAATCGCCCTGCTCGAGACCCTGCACTTCGACGCGGTAATCACCGACAAGAATCTGCCTGGGAAAAGCGGCGAAGACGTGGCGCGCGCGGTGCGGGCGAAGAGCCAACAGATCGCCCTGGTGATGATGACCGGGTACGCCTCAAAAGAGTCCGCCCGCGAAATGCAGCTGCTGCGCGCGGACGCGTACCTCACCAAGCCCTTCGAGGTTGTCGACCTCACCCGCCTGCTCGGCCACGCGATTGGCCGCCGCCTCGGACAGGCGACGGTGCTCGCGCGAATCAAGCTCCACCCTCCCCCCACCCTGCTCGAGCAAATCGCGTTGGTCGAGCCCAACCCCGCCGACTGCGCTCGGCTCGAAAAGCTGCTCCGAGACCAAAAGCTGAGCCCGCGGGTGCGGGACGACGTGCTCGCCGCGCTCGACGAAACGCCGGGGCCCGATGCGTTGGTAGTGAACAGCGCCTGCCTGACTGAACCGGTGAAGCAGCGGTTGCTCGATCTGCAGGTCGCCCGGCCTGAATTCCGCGTCATTCTCATTTCGCCGGCCGAGAGCCTGATGGAATCGATCACCGCGATCCTCGTCAACGCCTCGGCTCAGCTGATTCAGCCGTGGACCGATGCCCACGCCGCGGCCGAATTGCGCCGGGGGCTGGACCCCAGGGAAGTCTTGCGTTGAGCGCGCCGCGTTCGGGAATGCGACTGGTTCTGGGCGCGATCGCTATCGTGCTCGTCATCGGGCTGCTCGGATTCTTCGGGGCCCACTGGCTCTTCGCCGAAGCCCCGATCCAGACGGCGACTCAGGTCGCGCAGCCTATTCCCGGCGCGCGGGCGAGCGTCGACCCCGAGAAAGAGGAAGCGGTCGTCGTGTCGGTCGAAGGAAAGGTCGAGAAGGTGGCGGTCGACGGCCGGTGGGTCGAGGTGGCGGCCGGCGACCGGTTGGTGGCGGACGACGCGCTGCGAACGGACAAGACGGGCCGGGCCGAGCTGGCGATCGGCGAGAAGTCGCGGTTGACCGTGACCGAAGACACCCAGCTGAAGGTGCGCGAGCTGACCCGGGCGGTTCACCAGGTTCAGCTGACGCGGGGCCGGTTGGTGGCGAGCTACGACGCGGACGGCGAGCGCGTGCTGCGAATCGAAGACGAGAAAGGGTCTGCGGTGGCCGAGACGCGGGCGGCCCGATTTTCAATTCTGTCCAACGGTCAGGCGCTCGCGGTCGCCACCGAGACGGGAACCGTGAACCTCGAAGCGGCGGGCAAAGCGGTAGAAGTCAAAGCCGGGCAGCAGGCGTTCGCGAACGTGGGACAAGCGCCGTCGGCGGCGACTCCGATTCACGCCGACGTGCTGTTGAAGATCGCGCGTGCGCTGCGCGCGGACCCTTCGCTGTGTGCAGTGATTGAAGGCACCGTCGACCCCGGCTCGCAGCTCGATGTCGATCGGACGATCATTCCGGTCGGGGCCAATGGCCGGTTTCGGGCCGAGGTGGCGCGCCGGCCGGGGCGGTCGGCGGCAGAAGTCACGGCGCAGGACCCGATCGGGCACCTGATGAAGAAGACGGTGCAGTGCAGCGCCCAGGCCCGCGCCCCGCCGGTGAAGTTGCAGATGAACTGGGAAGCGACCGATGCGGGTTGAGCCCGCGGCAGCGGCACTCGCGTTTTTCTTTTCGGTGGTCGCCAGCGCCGCGGACCTGACCGTCAATGTCGTGCCCGCCTACCTTCAGCTGGGCTCCCAACCCGAAGCGCAGGTGGTCATCGCGGGCCCCGAGGATCTCGACGCGCTCTCCTTGAGCGTGAACCACGGGTCGCTGGGCCCGGCCAGGCGGGTGAGCCCCGGTCGCTTTGTCGCCATCTACCGCGCGCCGGGGCAGACGTTTCCCCGCGTTGCAATCATCGTCGCAGTCGGAACTTCAAAGGGCGCGCGGATCCAGGCGTGGACCGCGCTTCCGCTGTGGGGCAGCGCGGAAGCGGTGCTGCAGACGCTCCCGAACGCGAACGTCACGGTTCGCATCGGAGATCGAACCTACGGCCCGTTGAAGGCGGATTCCAAAGGCGTGGGCAAGGTCGCGGTGGTGGTTCCGCCAGGCATCCGGTCGGGATTTTACGGACCCAAGGTCCTCGATCTCGGGCTGCCCCGCGTCTCGCTGAACCACCTGGTCCTGGACACTGCCGAGGTCCAGTCCGATCGCGAGCAGGCCGTGACCGCACGCTTCTACAGCGTGACCGAAGACGGGAAGCCCCGCAGCGGGCTGGCCCTTCGGGCACGGTCGACTTCGGGGACCCTCACCGACTTCAGGCCAGAGACGCCGGGGGTGTATGTCGCCACCTGGAAAGTTCCTGCCAGCGCCCCCGGCGAAGTCGAGCTGTCCGCGTATGCGCCGGCCGACGCGAACAGCACCACGACCGCTCGATTGCGGCTGGTGGCGGGCCCGCCCAGCCGGGTCGTGATTGTGGCGAACCCCGGACAATTGGTCGCGGGGACGACCCATCAGACGAGGCTGACCGCCCGGGTGACCGACGGTCGGGGGTACACCAGCACTGCCCCGGTGGCATTCGTCAGCTCACTGGGCGTGATCGGGCCTTCGGAGCTCGATGCGGAAAACCATTGGACGGTGACCTTGCTGGCCCCCAGAGGCTTCGGCGGCGCGTCGTCGATCAAAGTGCGGGCCGAGGTTCCGGGGGTTGCCCCCGCGCAGGTAGAAGTCTCGGTGCGGCCGGGTCGGGCGCAGCTGATCCAGGTCGAACCCGAACGGCTGCGCCTGGTCAGCGATGGCTCTTCGACGGTGGAAGTCCACGCCCAGTTGCTGGATGCCGAACGCAACGTGACCGAAGGCACCGTCGCCGCGGTTGTGCCGGTCGGCGAGCTGACCGTGGTTCCCGAAAATTCGTCGCCCGGCGTCCAGTACCGGTATCGCCCGGCGCGATCGCTTCAGGCCGGTGCCACCGAGCTGCAGTTTTCCTCGAACGGGCTGAGCGTGAAGGTTCCCGTCGAGCTGCTGGCGGCGCCCTCGCGGCTGAGCTTCGGGCCGAAGGTCGGCTTCTTGACCAACCTGGGAAACGCCAACGCGCTGGCCACCGCGCTCAACCTCGCACTGTGGCTGGGAGAGCACCTGGGACTGGGCCTCGAGGCCGGCTACCTCTTCGTGGCGCGCAACAGCACACTGACCTCAGGGCCGCTGGCCGGTTCAAGGGTGTTGCTCCGGGTCCATGCCGTACCGCTGCTGGGGACTTTTTCCTGGCGCGGCCGGCTGTCGAGCTCGGTGCCGTTTCAAGCCACCGCGTCGGGCGGAGCCGTCGTGATCAGCTCGACCCTCAAAGTCCAGGACCAGCAAGACGTCAAAGAAACCCAGGTGGTGCCTTCGGCGCAGCTGACGGCGAGCGTCGGCTACCAGTTCGGGGGGTGGGCTCCCTTCCTCGAGGCCGGGGTAAGATGGCTGGGCGACGCGCGAGGAAACAACCTCACCGGTTCGCTCTTCTCGGTCGGGGTTTCAGTGGGGTGCCGGTTTGATCTTCTCTGAACGACGCGGCTGGCTTTTGCTGTTGGCCCTCGCTGGCTGTACGTCGTCCGGCAAGCCCGCGGTCGCCCCTTTCCTCACCGATGTGGATCCAGCGGCGGTCTTCGTCGAGGAAGAGACGCAGGTGCGTCTGACGGGCGAAGCCTTCACTCCCAAAGCGACTGCGCGCTGGGGCGGAACAGTGGGCGAGGTGCAGCTCGACACGGCGTTCAAGGTCTTCGTGGACGACCAGCAGCTGAACTCAGTCACCTGGGTCGATGCCCAGACGTTGAGCGCGCGGATGCCGATCGGACTTCCGCTGGGGAAACACACGGTGCGTATCGTCGACCCCTATGGGGTGTCGACCTCGCGGGCGGACGCGCTCGAAGTCAGGCCACACAAGGGAGCGATTCTCACCGCGTCGCTCAGCGTCGAGTCGAGCTCGGTACCCGTGCTCAAAGAAGTGAACGACCACCTCGACGTGACGAACGTTGGAGATTCCCCTGCCGATGCGACCGGAGCCGCCCACGCCAACACGTCTGCCGCGCCCTACCCTTCGGTCGGTTGTACGTGGCGCGCAACACCGTCCTGGGCCCCCAGCTGTGGGTCTGCACCCCGGGCCTCGACGCCTTTTGCGCTCCGTCAGAATGGTCGCTGGTCGCGCCGAACAACGTGGGCGACGGGCAGCTTTCGCAATTCAACAGCCTGGGCAACCAGACGATCGGGTTGTTGGCGGCCTCGGCCACGACGCTCTTCATCGGGTTCAACAACCCGGCCGGGGTGCAGATTTTCAAGACCACCGCCGCCGTCCCCGCGAGCCGCACTGACTTCACCGGCACCGCGGGCTGCGTCGCCGGCTCGGCCGGGTGCCAGGGGCTGGGCACCGACGGGCTGGGTGCGCCTGCGGTCAATCGGCAGATTTTTGACGCCCGGGTGATGACATTTGCACTGTCTTCCTGGCTGTACCTGGTCACGGAAATGGCGTGAGCGGCGTGCAGGTGTGGAGAATCGGGGGCTGAGCGATGTTCCACCGCAAGGGCCCCACGCTGGTCGAGCTGCTGAGGCAGGCGCTGTCGTCGACGGACGCCGGCTATGACCTGCTGGCGCCCAAGTTCGAGTTCACCCCGTTTCGGACTCCCGACATTTTGCTCGAGGCCGCGGCGGCCACGCTGGGCGGCCCGGTCGGGCGGGTGCTCGACCTGTGCTGTGGAACCGGGGCGGCGATGCGCGCCTTTCGGCCTCACTGCAGCGGGCAGATGGTGGGAATCGATCGCAGCGCAGGGATGCTCGCCCAGGCCCGCACAGAGCTCGGTTCCCAGCCTGGCGTGCCGTTCTCCACCGTTCAGGGCGACGCGCTCCACCTTCCTTTTCGTCCCAGCTTTGATCTGGTCACCTGCTTCGGGGCGTTCGGCCACATTCTCGAGCCCGACGAGCCGCGGTTGGTGGCGCAAATTGCCCGCGCGCTGCGCCCGAATGGCCGCTTCCTCTTCATCACCTCGGACGTTCTGCCGCTGTTCCACCCGGGGCGACTGGCGGCCGAAGGGTTCAACGCGGCGATGAGGCTTCGCAACCTGCTGATCAAGCCTCAGTTCGTCATGTACTACCTCACTTTTCTGCTGCCCCGGGCCCGCGCCCTGCTCGAGGCCAAGGGGTTTTCCGTCGAAGCGCCCGAAAACTTGCTGCCCCCCCCGTTTCATGGGCTGCGTTTGGTCCTCGCCACGCTCACTCGCTGACAATTGCCACGCACCTTTCTTGACGTCCCCCTCGGGCGAGCGGGTGGCACGTTGCGTGCTCAGGTACCCCGGCATGAACCTCTTCCCCTTCCTCGTCCTCGGCCTGCTGAACGGAATGCTGGTTGGATTGACGGCCGCGCTGGTGGCGCGGGGGCTCGCGCCGGGAAGCGACTCGCTGCGGTTTCGCGACGCCGCCTTCCTGGGAATGTCGGGTTCGGTCGTCGGGAACATCGTCGCGACGATCATCAACTCGCAAGACAACTACCTGGCGAACGGACCTTCCTCGCTGCTCTTCTCGGTGGTCGGCGCCGCACTCGCGATTGGAGCCGTCAGCCTCGCGCACAGCTCGAGCCGCCCCGCGCATTCTTCGCAGTCGTTCGGCTCGAACCAGAGCTGAGCCCCCTTCGCGCCAGAGCAGTGAAGATTGAATTGTCGGTGCGGCCCGTCACAATGTGAGCGTGCTGGAGTTCGTCGTCGGCGACCGCGTGTTGCCCTTTCCCTCAGACACTTTTCTGCTCGGCTCGGGCGCCGGCTGCGCGGTGCGTTTCTCGGGTCTCGAGCCCCGACACGCCGAGGTCTTCTTCGAAGCCGAGTGCTGGCAGGTGCGCGACATCTCGGGCACCGCGACGCTTCGGGTCGATGGAATGTTGACCCTGGAAGCGAAGATCGAGCACGGCAGTCAGATAAAACTCGGAGCGCTGATCCTGACGGTGCGGACCCGCCCCCAGGCAGAGCGGGTCGAGGACCAGACGTTCATTCCCACCGGCGGCAGCGTGCTGGCCAACGGGCTGATGATTGACGGTCGCTACCAGGTGCTGGGGAAGATCGCGGCCGGAGGAATGGGCGCGGTCTACCTGGTCGAGCATCTCGAGCTGACCAAGAAATTCGCGATGAAGGTGATGCTGCCCGAGCTGTCCAGAGACCCGGACTTCGTCAGCCGGTTCAAGCGCGAGGCGATGGCGAGCAGTCGAATCGGGCACCAGAACATCGTCGCGATCTCGGACTTCGGCCGCACCCAGGACGGGCGATTTTACTTCGTGATGGAATACCTCGAGGGCACCACCCTCGCCGAGCTGGTGCGCAACGAAGGACCTCAACCGGGTGAGCGGGTGATCTCGATTGCCCTTCAGATGGGGCGGGCGCTGGCCACCGCGCATCAGACGGGGATCATTCACCGCGACTTGAAGCCCGAGAACATCATGCTGACCCAGCAGGTGGGGCGGCCGGACTTCGTGAAGGTGCTCGACTTCGGGGTCGCGAAGGTGAGCTCCGCGGGCGGTTCGGAAGGAAAGACGGCGATCGGAATGGTGATCGGCACTCCGCAATACATGTCCCCCGAACAGGCCTCGGGGCTGTCGGTCGATGCACGCTCAGATGTCTACGCGATGGGCCTCATTCTCTACGAGCTCGTCACCGGGCGGCCGGCGTTCACCGCCCAGACACCTTCGCTGTTGCTGGCCCAGCAGATCCACGCGAAGCCGCAGCCCTTTGCGCCCGGCCCGCTCGAAGAGACACCCGAGCTCGAAGAGCTGGTGCACGCGATGTTGGCGAAGAAGCCCTCGGGGCGGCCCGATTCGATGGACGTGGTGCTCGACCGGCTCGAGGCGCTGCCGCTGGGAGGTTCGGCGAAGAAGGGGTCGACGACCCGACTGGCTCCGCCGACGACCCAAGCGCCGGCGATGACGCTCGTGGCTCCGCAAACCCGGGTCGAGCCGCGCCCCGCGACGACCGACGTGAGCCCGCTGCCCGAGCTCGAAGAGCCCACCCCCGAAGAGCGGTTCATTCCAGCGCGCTCGCATGGTCTGTGGGTGGTGGTGCTGGCGGTGCTGGTCGGACTCGGGGGCGGCTACGCGTGGATGTCGCTGCGCCCCACCGCGGCTCCGACTGTCATTGCGCAGCGGCCGACAGCGGTGAAGCCGGTTCCCGTCGCGCCCGCGGGGGTGGCGAAGGTCGACGTTCCCGCGGTGTTTCCGGTGATGGCGGCCCTGACCTTTGACACTCAGCCCGCGGGGGCCGAGGTCTACGACGGCGATTTTCTGCTCGGGGTCACTCCATTCACGCTGCAGCGCCAACAGGGCCAGGTGGTCGAGCTTCGGTTCGTGCTCAAAGATTATCTGCCCCAGCTTCGAAAGGTGCGCTTCGAAGACACGGCGCGGGTGAACATCGAGCTCGAGAAAAAGCAGCCGGTCGCCGCGCAGCCGGTGGCTCCCCGGCCGCCTCTTAAAGAGAGAGTGAAGAAGCCTTCTTCGTCAGAGCTGAAGGACTTGCCGTTCTGACCACTTCTTGACCCGCGGCCCGGCATCGTCGAATCTGTTTGGGCAGATGCGTCTTTCGAGCTCCAGCAGTCGCCGTCGGGTCCTGGGGGTCATCGCGCTCGCGACCCTCTTCGTCGCAGCCCAGGCCTCGAGCTTCACCCACCGACTTCTGGTGCAGCACGCCGTCTGCGCCGAGCATGGCGAGCTGGTTCATCTCGAAGGTGGCCACGCTGCGGCGCTGGCGGCATCGGCCGTCGACCGGGAAGTTTCAGCCGCCCCCAGCCCGACCAAAGACCACGATCACGAGCACTGCCTGGTCACCCTTCCCCGGCGCGAAGACTTCTTCGTTCAGGTGCCTGCGGCCGTCGTCGTCCTTCGCCCGATTTCGCTGCCGATCTTCGACCGGGATTGGGCCGACTGTGCGGTGACGAGCCTCGAGCTGCTGTTGCGCGCCCCGAAGAGCTCGCCGCCCGCGTAGTCGTCGCAGGCGTTTTGCTTTTTCATTGAAAACTTTTGCGTGCGCCCGCCCGGGCCCTCACCGGCCGCGCCGCAACCCCCTTCAAACCCCATTGCTGTGCGGAGCCTGACGTGACGGAACTCCTACGACTGCAGGAAGTGTCGATCGGCTATCGCCGAGACAAGCCGCTGCTGCCTCCCATTTCGTTCGCAATTCAGAGCGGAGATTTGGTCGGCATTCTCGGCCCCAACGGCGCGGGGAAGAGCACGTTCTTGAAGACGCTGCTCGGCCTGATGGACCCGCTCTCGGGCGCGGTGAAGTTTCCTCAAGGGCGGCCGCCGCGGCTTGGGTACGTTCCCCAGGGCTCGCGTCCAGACTTCGCGTACCCGCTGTCGGTGTTGCAGGTGGCGTTGATGGGTCGCGACTCTCACCTCGGGCTGGTCCGGCGCCCGGGGAAGGCCGACCGGGACATCGCGCTGGCGCAGCTGAAGGCCGTCGGGCTCGAGCACCTGGCGGGGAACCCGTTTCGATCGCTCTCGGGAGGACAGCAGCAGCGGGTGTTGGTCGCGCGGGCGCTGACCTCGCAGCCCGAGCTGCTGGTGCTCGATGAGCCCACGAGCGAGATGGACCCCGCGGCCGAGCATTCACTGTTGTCGTTGGTGAGCGCGCTGGTCGCCTCGCGCAACATCGCAGTGGTCTTCGTCACCCACGAGATCTCGGCCGCGGCCGGCTTCGCGCGCAGCGTGATCCTCGTCGACACCGTCAGCCAGTACTTCGAGACCGGCCCCGCGAGCGAGCTCGTCAGCTCACAGAAGATGAGCAAGCTGTACCGACGTCCGGTCGAGGTGCGGCACGAGAACGGGCGGGTGCTGGTGTGGCTGTCCGCGAACGAGGCCGAGGCGGTGGCGCAATGACTTTCTGGGACGCGCGCTTCCTTTGGCAGGAACCGATGATCGCCGCGGTGATCGGCGGGGGCGTGCTGGGCTACCTGGGCTTCTTCGTCCTGTTGCGGCGCATCGCCTTCATGAGCGCGGCGCTCAGCCAGGTCTCAGGGCTGGGCGTGGCTGTCGCCTTCTGGGTCGGCAGCTTCGCGGGCATCGCGCCGCACAGCTCGGCTCCGTGGTGGGCGTCGCCGGGCACGTATGCCTACGCCTTCGCCGGGCTGGGCGCCGCCTTGATGGCGCTGCCGGCCCGATCGCGGCGGGTGACGCCCGAGAGCGTGGTCGCGTTGGCGTACCTGGCCTCGAGCGCCTACGTGATGGTGGTCCTCTCGAGCCAGCGAATCGCGCAAGAGGCCCACGAAGTGACCGACCTGCTGTTCGGCAACGCGGTGGTGGTGCGTCGCGACGACCTGATCGAGCTGGGCCTGGCCGCGGTGCTGACGATTCTTCTTCATTCGTTGCTGTTCAAAGCATTCTTGTTCAGCTCATTCGACCCCGACACCGCGCGTGTCTCTGGAATGCCGGTGAAGCGGTTGGACCTGCTGCTGCACGTCTCGCTCGCGCTGTGCATCGCCGTCGCCACCCGTGCGCTGGGAGCGTTGCCGGTGTTCTCGTTTCTGGTTCTACCCGCCGGCGCGGCGCTGTTGTTCTCCGAGCGGCTGAAGGTGGTGCTCGTGCTGTGTGTGGCGATTGGGATTTTCTGCGGAGCGGTCGGCTACTACTTGTCGTGGACGCTCTCGCTGCCCACCGGGTCAGTGATGGTGGGGGTCGCCGTTCTGTTTTGGGGCGCGGCTGGAATCAAGCGACTGATCGAAAGGAGGTCCTGAAAATGAATCGAACCTGGGCAGTTGGGGTTGTGCAGCGCAACGGTAATGCGGCGGGTCGACGAAATTGACGCAGCCGCTCAGATAAATCGATCGCAAGGGGACATTCACCCAATGGGCAGCCGCACTATTGGATTCCTCCGGTGAACGCGGTGCGAATCGCCGGTGCCCCACGCCACGATCAAGACCTACGGTGGCGGAGCCCTTGGCGATCTCGAACTTTTCCTTCCCCTTCATCACGACGATCACGTCGTCCCGCATCTCGAGGACGTCGCCGGTCACCTGGTAGGACTTCGGCCCAGCCCAGGCGACAGAAGCAAGCAATCCCAACGTGGCCCCAACGATTTTGGTGAATCGGTTCATG
>JAYVCD010000052.1:0-5407 GCA_043750125.1 Archangiaceae bacterium
CTTCTCTTTGTTCAACTACGGTCGCAATGCGGCCGAACGCCAGAAATACGAGGGCAGCGTGAGATTCAACCAACTCGAAGTGCGAAGGTCCCGCTAGCGTTCGCAAGAATGTTTAGGGAAACGGCCGCCGGTATCACGAAGACCAATCTCCGGTTGCTGAAGCCCCGCCTTATCGGCATCTTGCGTCGATGAAGATCGCGGTCACCGGCGGCGCCGGGTTCATTGCATCTCACCTCTGCGACGCGTTGATCGCCGCAGGGCACGAGCTTCTTGTCGTTGACGATCTTTCATCAGGCTTTCGAGCTCAGGTGCCGGCCGGGGCCCGCTTCGTCAACGCGGACATCAGATCCACTGAAGCTGCCAAAGAGATCGCTGCGTTTCGCCCCGACGTTCTCGACCACCACGCCGCTCAAATCGACATTCGGCGGTCTGTCGCGGACATTGGTTACGATTGTGACGTCAACATCCGAGGGTTGCTGAACGTCGTGGAGGCTTCGAGGAAATCGGGCGGACTCAAGCGCGTGGTGTTCGCTTCGTCAGGGGGAGCAATCTACGACGAGCATGGGTTGATTCCGTCCAACGAGGGCTCTTTGGCTGCCCCTGCGTCTCCGTACGGGGTCGCCAAGAGGGCGGGCGAACTCTACCTTGAAGCCTTCAGGAGAATGTACCGAACCCACTACATCGCGCTGCGGTACTCGAACGTCTATGGACCCCGCCAGAACGCGCTCGGGGAAGCAGGGGTTGTCTCGATTTTCGCCACCCGCGCTTTGCGCACTGAGGAATGCACGATCTTCGGGGATGGCGGCCAGACGCGAGATTTTGTTTACGTCAGCGACGTCGTCCGGGCCAACGTTTTGGCGCTCACCGCCGATTTTTGTGGCTACCTGAATGTCGGGACGGGCGTAGAGACGGACGTGAACCAGTTGTACTCGTTGATCGCCGCAGCGGCCGGTGGAGACCGGCCCCCGCGGTACCTGGAAAAACGGCTGGGTGAAGTGCGTCGCAGCGCGCTGGACGTGAGTTTGGCCGCAGAAGCGCTGGGTTGGCGCCCGGAGATGGGGTTGAAAGACGGCATCGAGCGAACAGTTGACTGGTTTCGCGCGCGCCGGACGTCAGCTGACTAGTCCAGGCCCGCCTTTAGCGCGGCGCGGAAGTCATTCGTCGGCGATCCGATGAATGGGGCGAGGCCGGCTTGGAACCAAGCTGCGGCCCAGCTATACACGCGCGCTTTCAGCTGGGAGGCGCGAATGGATTCGCCAGTGCACCAAACGCTCAGCGAAAGGCTGATGCTTCATTACCGGCGCCTGTTGGTGGTCGGGGTGCACCTGATCTTGTGGGCACTGTCGTTCAGTCTTGCCTTTCTGCTTCGATTCGATTTCAGCGTCCCGGACAATTACCTCGCGATTGCGTACAAATCGTTGGGCGTCTTGCTGATTGCGCGTCTCGTTTGTTTCGCCGGCTTCGGGCTTTTTTCCGGAATGTGGCGGTACACGGGATCTCGAGATCTGGTGGCGCTGATGAAGGCTGCAACGCTTTCGACTGCGTTGTTCGCCATCTACCTTTGGCTAAGCGCACAGTTGAATTTCCCGCGGTCGATCGTCATTATCGATTGGGGAGTCACGATGATCCTCGTCGGTGGCCTCCGCTTCGGGATCCGGACTTTTTGGCAGCTCGCCCGTTCGGTGGCGCGTCAAGAGGGAGCTGACCGCAAGCGCCTGCTGATCGTGGGTGCGGGAAATGCGGGCGAGATGTTGCTGCGCGAGATGCAGAAGACCTACTCGCACCGATACCTGCCGGTCGCGATCGTGGACGACGATTCGCGAAAAATTGGTCAGACCATTCACGGGATCCCGGTTCTCGGCCCACTGATGAAAGTGGCCGAGATCGTTCGCCTCAAGCAAATCGAAGAGATCCTTCTGGCAATCCCCACCGCCACCGGAAAAGACATGCGGCGGATCCTCGAGCTCTGCAAGCCGGCGGGAGTTCCGATTCGAACGATTCCCGGCATTGACCAGGTCGTGGACGGAAACATCACCGTCAACCAGATCCGCCAGGTCGACATCGAAGACTTGTTGGGGCGTGAGCCAGTGGCCCTCGACCAACGAGCGCTTGAAGAGCTGTTCATGGGCCGGGTGGTGATGGTGACCGGCGCAGGTGGCAGCATCGGCTCTGAACTGTGCCGACAGATCGCCCGGTTCAAGCCGGCGCAGCTGCTTCTGGTCGAACAGGCAGAGAATGCACTGTTCGAAGTGCATCGTGAATTGATTGTCCGTTTCCCGGCAGTGAACTTCGTTCCCTGTATTGCCGACATTTGCGATCGCGCCCGGATGGACGCGATTTTCGAGCGGAACAAGCCCTCGGTCGTGCTTCACGCCGCAGCCCACAAACACGTGCCGATGATGGAGGCCAACCCGGGCGAGGCGATCAAGAACAACGTCGGCGGTACCCGATTGTTGGCCGACCTCAGTCATTCCCACGGAGTGGATCGCTTCGTGATGATCAGCACGGACAAGGCCGTCAATCCGACCTCCGTGATGGGTGCCAGCAAGCGAATCGCAGAAATCTACGTCCAGGCGATGTCGCAGCGAAGCAAGACCCGGTTCGTTGCAGTTCGATTCGGCAACGTTCTCGGGTCGGCGGGAAGCGTGCTGCCCATCTTCCGCGAGCAGATTGCGCGAGGCGGCCCGGTGATGGTGACCCACCCTGAAATGCGTCGATATTTCATGACCATTCCCGAGGCCAGCCAGCTGGTGATGCAGGCCGGAGCAATGGGGCGCGGCGGAGAGATCTTCGTCCTCGACATGGGCGAGCCTGTAAAAATTGTCGACCTCGCGCGCGACCTCATCACCTTGTCGGGGCTCAAGCCGGACATCGACATCGAAATTCAGTTTTCAGGCGTGCGGCCTGGCGAAAAGCTTTTCGAAGAGCTGTCCACTGCTGAAGAGGGCTCGGACAAGACGCTTCATCCGAAAATCTTCATCGGTCGGTTGTCGCCCCGTCCCCATGAGATCGTGGTTCAGGAGCTCGCGCAGTTGGCGGCCATCGCAGATGGCGCTACGGGCACTCAGATCATTGAACGAATCAAAGTCCTGGTTCCTGAGCTCATCAGAGAGAGCACAGAACCGCAGCAGGCCGAAGTGATACCGATTCGACGCCAGGCCTGAACGGGACGAAGAAGTTCCGATGCGGGCCGAAAACGCGCCAACCCTCTCTGCCCGGGCTAGATTTTCGCGCAATGAACCGTCCCACACTCGTTCACCTCGCGATCGCGCTTTGTCTGAATTCGGGTTTGGCGTTCGGCCAGGAATGTCCGCGGCCGAACGTTCGCACCACCAACGCGCTGGTGAATGCGATCGCCCAGGACGAGGTGATGGCCAGCGGCTTCGAGAACGCGGCCGCCGCCTGCGTTCACGAAGGAACTTCCTGTGACGAGGCGAAGGTGCGGTGCGGCCAGCTGCTCACCGCCACGCTGCAACAACAGCTGAGCTTCGATGAAGGCGCTTACCTGCGCGACATGCTGATCGCCTACGCCGGCCAGCAGTACCGGATGACCGTGCCGATCGCCGCGGCTGCTGCGCTCACCGACGTTTCGTGCAACGCCGACTCAGGCTCGTTGAAGGCCGCGGCCGCTCGCCGAAAGCAGCAGGCCGAGCGCCGCAAAGTCGTCAACGCCGAGTACCCGCGGTGGATCACGTGGGTCAACGGTCAATACAAGAGCTGCACCGATCACGCCCTGGTCGAGAAGTCACGGGTCGACATTCAGACCGCAGAAGCCTCCCGACTGCTCGCCGCCGCCGAAGCCGCAAAACAGGCAGAGCTCATCAAGCTGGACCAGAAGGCCGCCGTCGAGCGCGCCGCCCGCGAAAAGCTCGAGCAGGAAGCAAAGGCCAAAGAGGCGCTGGCCGCCGCTCAGGCCCGACAGAAGGCCGACGCCGAGCGCGCCCAGAAGGACAAGCTCGAGGAAGAAAAACGCCTCGCCGAGCAGAAGGCCGAGACCGAGCGCCGCGCGAAAGAGACCGCCGAACAGCGCGCCGCCCGCGAAGCGCAGCAGGCCGCCAACGCGAAGATCGTCGCGGATCGCGAAGGCCGGAAGGACGCGGCCGAGAAGAAACGCCAGGACCTGATCGACAAGGAAAATCTGCGCGAAGGCGATGTGAAGCTGAAGGTCGAACAAAGCCACCAGGCCGCCGAAGCCGCCCACCAGAAGAAGGTCGAAGAGCTGCAGCGCAGCATCGAGCTGTCGGAGGCCGACAAGATCGCCAAGCTCAACGAGGTCGACAAGGAATACGCCGCGTCGGAAGCCAAGCGGAAGGAAATCGCGCTCAAGGAAATTCAGGCCGCCGGCGGGTCGATCGATCGATCAGATGAGCGGTTGGGTGGGGCGCTCTCAGTGCACGCCGCCGGCGGTTATTTCTCGCTGCTCGGCGATTCGAAGCCCGTGCTCGGAGTGCAGCTCACCATTCGCCAGGGATTCTGGGGCACCGCTCCGGCCAGCGGGCTCGCCTCGGGCATCGAAATCCGCGCCACCGCGCTCTTCCTCATCGCCACCGACGCCAAGAGCTACATCGTTCAGGTCGCTCCGGAGTTCCGGTACTGGTTCGGCTTCTTCGGGCTGGGCGCCGCGTTCGATTACCAGCGCATTCAGACCGCTGCCGGAGGCCCGGTCGGAGGTCCCGCCGGCACCGCCGTGGACAGCATCGGCCTGGGTCCCACCCTCTCGCTCGCAGCTTTCGACAGCCCGAGCAGCCGGCTGTTGTTCACCGCGCGCTGGACTCCCTTTCTCAACGAGCAATACGAGCGAATCACCGGGGAAATCGAAGGCGGCTACCAGCTGTTTTCGTTCGCGGTGCAAGGAGGGGTGATCAAGCAAAACAAGGCCCAACCCCCCGGGTGGTTCGTCGGGCTGTCCCTGGGCATCCGGCTGCGCTGGTAGCACCGCCCCTGAAGCGTTGGTGCCGAGGCCGTTTGGGCATATAGGCGCGTAGCAAGTGCCTCTGCGAAACGACATTCATGTAGTGCTGGTCATCGGCTCAGGTCCCATCGTCATCGGCCAGGCGTGCGAGTTCGACTACTCGGGCTGCCAGGCGATCAAGGCGTTGAAGGAAGAGGGGATCAAAGTGATCCTCCTCAACTCGAACCCCGCGACGGTGATGACCGACCCGGAGTTCGCCGACCGCACCTACATCGAGCCCATCGACCTCGAGCACGCCGAGCTGATCATCGCCCGCGAACGACCGGATGCGCTGCTCTCGACCATGGGCGGGCAGACCGCGCTCAACCTGGCCCGCGCGCTCGCCGAAGCCGGGATCCTCGAGAAGTACGGGGTGCGGCTGATCGGCGCCTCGCTCGACGCGATCAACAAGGCCGAAGACCGGCTGCTGTTCAAAGCGGCGATGACGAAGATCGG
>JAYVCD010000053.1:0-9384 GCA_043750125.1 Archangiaceae bacterium
TGTGGTGGAAAAACCCACAGTGTCCCGATTGGAAAAAGGGGGGTCTTTGATCGACACCGCGCGCGCAGGGAAACACAAACAGGGGGCTCGAAAAAAGAGACAGGCGTGCGGCCTGCTCGCGCAGACGGCACGCCTGCCGAAAATGGTTTGAGTTTCGAGCTAAGCGACCCGGCGAAGGGCGGGCCCGTTCGCAGGAAGCTTGAGGCGCGAGAGCAGGGTGGCGAGCACCGGCAGTTGATCCATCTGCAGGCCGCGGAAGGCGATCCCGGACCTGGCCACCGCGACGCTCACGCCCTTGAGCTTCGCGTCACTCAACGCCTTGGTCAGCATCACCGCTGCGGCGCTTCGGACGGTGGTCGCTGCGGGACGCTTCGGGTGCAGGTTTCGGACGGCGACTCTGAGCTCTACGACAGTGGCGTCCTCGAGGCCGACCTTGCTCGCCTTCCCTTTGCGCTCGACCGGCACCCGCACCTTTTCGAACGTGGTGTTGTCCCCGGTCAGCAAACCAACCGCGGCATCCAATTTACTGATCCCGTAACGCTCGAGGTCGGCGCGCGAGGCGACGCGGGCGACATCCATGAATCTCGACGCATTTCGCATCGGCACCTTGAGGAACTTCTCCACGAATGCCGTCGTCGAGGAATAACCGCCTGCAAGAAACAGCGGCGGAGTGGACTCGACGACCTCGGTGACCGCTTTCCAAAGCGCGATGAAGCTCTCAGCTCCGCCCCGCTGCGCTTCGAAAATCTTCTCGCGGTTGATTGCCCATTTCGCCTTCATCTCGGTATCGACCTCGATCAGAATCATCGACGAGTGACTCTCAGTTGAATCCGGCATCCGATTGACCCCCTGTGACGCTGCCAGCCTGATGCTGACGGCGCGGCTACAGACGCAGAATTGCCTCGGGGTGTTCAATCGCCGCAGTCACATTCCGAGCATCGCCTGGAGATCGGCGATATCGCCGATCTTCTGGCGATGCACATCGGCGACGAACCCCCGAGCTGTTGTGGCGCGGGGAACCGGCTGAGGCCGTTCGGATGCGGGCCTGCTCGGGCTGAAGCACAGAGCGCTGGAACGAGCCCCTTCGTGGCGGCTGTCCCTGGCAGGCGCCAGCTGATCGCCCAGAAGGGTCGGCAGCGGGGCGGAATTCCCGCGCACTGTCCGCAAGCCGTCGGCGGGGTTTGTTACACTTCACTCGTCATGGCCCCCCCATCGGACAGACCCTGGTTCCTCTGGGATGTAAGCCTGTCCGATGCCGAGTTTCGTAAGCGGCTCACCCACCTCGACGCCCGGATCCGCGCGCAGTGGCAGGGAGTGTTGCTTCGAGAGGCGCGGATGTTCGAGGTCTGGAGCTATTTGACGCTCGAAGATGTGCTCGAGAACTGGGAGCACATCCAGAGACACCTCGGTCGGCGCCGCGCCTTTTGGGAGTGGCTGCTGGAGGGCTGGAGAAAAGATGGACTACTCCCCTCCCAGTAGCCTCACTGAATTCCAGCACCAGATTCTCGAAGGCTTTTTCCAACGAGAAAAGAGGATGTTCCTCACCGGTGGCGGAGCATTGGCCGGGTTCTATTTGGGTCACCGTAGAACCGATGACCTCGATCTCTTCGCGGAGCCGTCGGCACTGCGCCTCGACGAGGCCTCGGCCGCCCTGCGAGATGCCGCGACGGCGATCGGCGCAACCGTTGAAACGGTCATCACCTACGCCGATTTTCATCGGCACCTGCTCAGGCGCGGGTCGGAACAATGCGTGGTGGATCTGGTGATCGATCGTGTGCCTGCGCTGGATGCGCAGAAGCGGGCGTTCGGCCCGGTGCGCGTCGACACGCTTCGCGAGATCGCGGCCAACAAGATCTGCGCAATCATCGGGCGCAGTCAGATTCGTGACCTCGTGGATCTCCGCCGACTTGTCACAGACGACGCCGGTCTGCGGCGTACGCTCGACGACGCTCAGAAAAAAGACGCCAGCGCTGACCCGGCGACGCTCGCCTACGTAGTCGACCAGATCGCGATCGGCCCCGATGCCGCGCTGCCTGACGGCTCGAATGCCCGGGAGCTCGAGACCTTTCGGCAAGAGCTGGTGAAGACGCTTCGTTCAGATGCGTTTGCAGTTGCCAGAAAACGCGGTGATTCACATTCTGATTAGGAACCCCGTGGCCGGGCAAGCCCTGAAGGCAGCGGCTTCGGCAGCTTCTGTCGAGGCGGGGCATGAGCGTGGGGGTAGCTTGTCGTTTCCTCCGAACCCGAGCGCCTTCGACAACCCGTGGGCCCGATGAACCGCTCGCACTCGCTAGTTGTCTTCGGTGAAGCCGATCAACCCGCCCGTGGCAGGGACCGCGAACACAAAGCGTTGCTGAGGTTCTGCGGTGAGCTCGACTGGCACGGTGAAGAACTTGCTCTGGCCCTTGTTGGGCTGATTCACGAAGACGAGCGCGCTTCGGCTGCCGGGATCCAGGCCCCAAAACTTGAATTCGCCCGGTTTGCCTCCGGCCTCGCCGGCGAGTGCAATCGGAATGTCCGATCGCATCTCGAGGGACGTTGTGGGAACCGCTTTTCCGGGGGGCAGTAACAAGACATGGAAGGGCTTCCAGCCTCCGGGCAGCACTGCGAATGAAAGGCTGGCCGCGATCGATCCTGTCGTGAGCTTCAGTTCCAACGTCGCCTCGCCGCTTTCTGGCAACGTGATGCTCTGCTGCGCTCTGTACCAATGGTTGAATTTGGGGCCGAGGCCCGAGGCATGGACAGTCCATTGTCCGGCCGGCATTCCTTCCAGTCGGGCCACTCCCTCTTTGCTGGTTGGAACGCTGTTGGGCTCGGGCAACTGGGCACTGACTGCAACGAGATTGGCGCGAACAGGCCTGCCTTCTGGGTCGACGACCCTGACCACAAGGGTGGCACCCGGTTCCATCTGAAAGACTTTCTCGTTTTCGGTGTCGGCGAGCTTGACGGTGATCGGTCGGTACTTGGGATGATTGGCGACGACAAACGCTCCCGAAGTCGGAAGTCCCCGCAGCACGGTCCACCCATCTTTTCCCGTCAGCGCGGCGGCCTGTCTGGTGGAATTACCCCAGTCGGGCCCATTCCAGATGTCCGCGCCTGCCACTGGGGCGCCGGTGGCCGCGGTGACAGCACGAATGCGAACGGCCCGCCCCCCGATGACGATCTCGCCCACATCGATGTCACGGTCTTCGACTCGAAACCGTTTCGTCACGGGCAAGTAGCTGGGTGCGACGACGGTCAACTTGCGATCGCCATTGGCCTCGACCCCGACTTCAAACGTGCCGGTTGGAACGTCGAATGGCCGGGAGGCAACTTCGAATTTCGGCACAAGCTTGCCCTCGGTATCGACGACGCGCCCGCGCGCAAACAGCGTGCTCTTCATCACGATCTTTACTTCGCGGGTTCCTGCTTTGACGATGAGCTGCTCGTCCGAAGTTGCCTGATACCTGGGCAGGTAAGCGGTCAACGCATAGTCGCCCGGCTTGAGCTCTTTGATCTCGAAAGCCCCAAACTCATCAGTGATGCTTCGCCCATGATTTGCATCCGATCGCGCGTAAACCCGCACATCGCTCAATGGGTGGCCTGCGAGATCGACGACCGTTCCTGTGAGGGACATGAACGCCTGAAGCGTTAGCCGAACATGGTTCTCCTTTCTCGCGGAGATCACGAGCTCCTGGGTGACGTTTCCCTCTTTGGACTCGGCCTGCACCCATTGCTTTCCCTCTGGAAGGCCTTGGTTCAGGAACTTTCCTTCAGCGTCTGACTGCGTTTTGTGGCTGGCTTGTCCGCGATGATCGTCGGCCACCCAGACCTGGACGGTGGCCATCACGGGCTTCCCTTCCTCGTCCACCACAAGGCCGCTCAGCGACAACCCACGCGTCAACTGAACGAGAATGTCGGCGGCCGGCGCGCGGATCTGGGATTCCGCCGGGCGATGTTCGGGGTGCGAAACGACGAGCTGGTACTCGCCTGCCTTGACCTTCTTGACGAGGAACATTCCGGCATCATCAGACTTGGCCCACACGGCGGTCTCAGGGTCGGGCTCTTCCAGGCTCGGATCCACGGCTTCGACATTCGCAAGCCTGGGTCCGGCAGTCGCCCCGATGTCCGCTTGCGAAATCGGAGCGCCGTCTTCATCTACGACTCTTCCGGAGATGGTCACCTCTGGCGACAGCACGATGTCCACAGTGGTCCGTTCGCCGGCAGTCAGGTCGACGTTCTGTTTGTGGACGACGAACCCCTCGGCTTTGATTTCGAGGTTGGCACCCTTTCCCGCGAAGCAGATCAGCTCGAAGCGGCCACCGGGCTCGCTCTTCGTCTGTGCCTCGAGTCCAAGCGAGAACACCTTCACTTGTGCAAGTAAGACCGGCCCTTTTGCGCTGCGCACCGTGCCAACGAGTTGGGCACTCTCGACAAGACGCAATACCGAGGTTTTGGGGTTCCCTTTCTTCTCGATGTCCACGGTGACATCGGCGCGGAGGGAACCCTTCGTGGCCGCGAGTGCGTATTCGCCAGGTCGAAGTGCGCCAAAAGAGAACGACCCGTCGCTCGCGGTGACCGCTTCGCTGCGGTGGTGATTCCCGTTCAGCTTCACCTCCACGCCCCGGGCCGGCTTCCCCTCGAGCTCGACGGTCCCCGTGATCGTTCTGGGCGAGTAGAGCGCGAGGACCAGGCCTTCCCTTGGGCTGTCCATTTTCACATGCGCGTGGCCCGCGAGCGCTCCTGAAGACCCAGCCACGAGCGAATAGCGCCCCACGGGCAAAGGGCCGATGGTGAAAGTCCCATCGCCTTGAGTGAGCACATCGAAGAAGCGGCTTTGTTCGCCGTGAATTGCTGTCACCCAGGCGTTCGCCGGCGCAGCGACCCCATCGATGGTGACCTTGCCTTTGAGCGCGGTTCCCGAGCCCAGCTCGAGCTCGAGATGGCTCGACCCCATCGCTACGTGCTGCGTCAACGAGGTGCCCAGGCGCGGGCTGTCTGCCCAGAGAGCAATCTCTCCGGGATCGAGGTGGGTGAGCTCAAAAGTTCCGTCGATGCCGGTGACAGTGCGGCCGATCGGTACGACCTCGCCTCGCCGTTCGGCAACCAACGTCTTCAGCTGCTCGGACGCCTCGCCACAGCCGCAATCGAGCAGCTTGAGGCCGCACGTGTTGTCGCATTGGCAAACGAGCTCCGAGAGAGACTCGTCTGACTCGTCTGACTCGGCGCGCGTCGCCGTGACGGTCGCGCCTGAAACGGGTTGCCCTTTGGACATCACGCGACCGCTGATTCCGCCCACGCCGCTCTGCGGCCGAACCGCTTGAGAGAGGATCGCATTCATCTTCTCCGGAGCGACATTGGCCCCGCGCGACACCGTTGAATCTGGATCGCCGCGCCCCCGTTCGGCGTCGGACTGCGGAAGTTCAGAAGCCCAAAACCAATACGCGAGGGCCGCAATCCCAAGAATGAGTGCGAGCGAAAAAACGGTCTTGCGCAATTGGGGCCCCCGCCGAAAACAGGTCACCGACAGTAGGCGTGCGAGTTGTGAGAATCTATTCCAACCTGCACACCCGGACTGCGGGGACCCACACCCCAAAAAACTACTCTTCCCCGAGCGCCTTCGACAACACGTGGGCGGTGAAGTTCACCAGGGGAATGATCCGTTGGTAGTTCATGCGGGTGGGGCCGATGACGCCGACGGTGCCGAGCACGGTCTCGCCGCTGGTGTAGGGAGCGGCGATCACGCTCACGTCGCCCTGCGACGAAAACTCGCTCTCCGCGCCGATGAAGATCTGCATTTCGCGGCCGCGCTGGACCCGGTCGAGCAGCGAGAGCAGCTTGTGTTTCTCGTCGAGCGCCTTGAACAGCGAGCGCATCCGCTTCACGTCTTCGGCGAATTCCGGCGCTTCGAGGAAGGTGCCGGTGCCTTCGATCAGCATCCGTTCGGGGCCGGTGAGGTCGGTGGCCGCGGCTCCGAGCTTGAGCGCCTTGGCGGTCAGCACGTCGTACTGCACGCGTTCGTGGTCGAGCTCGGCGAGGATCTTCCCCCGCACGTCCTCGATGTTGATTCCCTGGCGAAGCAGATCATTGAGGTAGTTGGCGGCCTGGACCAGCTCTTCGGCCGAGACGGGAAAGTCGATCGCGACCAGCTTGTTCTGCACCTGGCCCCCCTGCCCCACGAGGATCGCCAGCACCCGATTACCCCGCAGCCGGACCAGCTCGATCTTCGTCACCACCAGCGCGCTCGGCCGGGGGGTCAGCACCACGGCGGCATGGTGCGACAGCTGGTAGAGGACCTTGCTTGCCTCGCCCAGCCGCTCTTCGACGTTGTTTCCGGCCAGGCCCTGCTCGATCAGCTTGCGATCATTCGAGTTGGGCTCTTTGAGCTGCAGCATCGTGTCGACGAAGAAGCGATACCCGCGGTCGGTCGGCACCCGCCCGGCCGAGGTGTGGGGCTTTTCGAGGTAGCCCAGCTCCTCGAGCTCGGCGAGCACGTTGCGCATCGTCGCCGGCGAAACTTCGAAGTCACCCCGGCGGGTCAGCTGCGAGCTGCCGACGGGCTCGCCCTTCGAAATGAACTCCTCCACCACCACCCGGAGGACGTCCTTCGCGCGCTCGTCAATCTCGTCAGCCATTGCGTTTCCGATTCAGGCAAGGTGACGCCCGAATGGCAAGCTGGAGCGTTTACATCGTCTGCTGCTGCGACGGCACGCTTTACACCGGGGCGAGCAATGATGTGCCGGCCCGGGTGCAGCGCCACAACGCCGGCAAAGGCGCCCGCTACACCCGCTCGAGGCTGCCGGTGAAGCTCGTCTGGCGCAAACGGGTGAAGGACAAGTCGGCGGCGCTGCGGCTGGAAGCGGCGATGAAGAAGCTGTCGCGGGCGCAGAAGCAGCTGCTGGTGCTCAGGAGGTTTCCGACCCCCCGAGCCCGCCCCGCGACCCCGAAGACTTACGGGTAGGTGGCCTTGAGATAGTCGAGCGCCGCCTTGGCCTGAACGAGCCCGAAGCCGTAGTAGTCGTCCCGACCTGCCGCTCCAAGGTCCAAAGCGGTCGTCTGCATCGCCTCACGAACCTGGGCGTTGGTCCAGGTCGGCTTGTGGGCCCAGATCAACGCCGCCACGCCTGAGATGTGCGGGGTCGCCATCGACGTGCCGTCCCACGCTTCGTAGCCGCTGGCGGGCTTGAGCACGCTGCTGACCACGGTGCCACTCGAGCCGACCTTGGTCAGCAGAGCCTGACCGTCTTCCATGCTGAGGGCGACCGCAGGAATCGCGCTGGTCACGCCGGTGCCGAGGGTGGCGCTGAAGCCGCCCGAGACGTTGTTGTAGAGGATGGCGCTGGCGCCGCCCGAAGAAGCCACATTGGCCACCTTGGTCGCAAAGCTGATCGTGCCGCGCTGACAGATCACGAGCTTGCCGCTCCAGGTCGCGTTGATCGCGTCACACAGCCCGCCGTTGACCAGGTTGGCCGTCGTGCCGTTCGAGCGCGCCGCACCCTCGACATAGGTTCCGCTGTACGTCGCGCCGGACACTGCAACGGTGTTGGTCTCGAGGAACGGGAGCGTGGACAGCACACTGACACCCGGCGCCGCGAGATCGACCCCCGCGTTGTGCTGGCTGAAGCTCGCCACCGTCCTGGTCGAGTCGATGGCAGCGACCGAGATGACGTTGGTGTAGCTGCCGGGGTAGCTCAAGGTGGTGGTGCCGTCGTTGCCGGCCGCGGCGACGAGGATCATGCCCGCGTTCCAGAGCTTGTTGACGGTGCGCTCTTCGAGGTGGCTCTTCCGCCCGCCGCCGAGGCTCATGCTGACGACGTTTGCGCCCGCAGCCTGGCAGCGGCTCATCGCATCCGAGAGGGTCGAGGCGTAGGTCCAGCTGCAGTCGTCTCCGAAGACGCGGACGATGTAGAGGTTGACGCCCAACGGGTTGACGCCGACGACGCCCTTCCCGTTGCCGCCGATGGCCGCGATGGTGCCAGTGACGTGGGTGCCGTGACCGCAGCCGTCGGAGTTCCAGGTCGAGCCGTAGCCGCTGATGCCGGTCGACTGAATGTCTTCGTGTGAGGTGTAGAGGCCCGAGTCAATCACACACACCATTCGCGCAGTCGCGCTTGGCTGGGTGACGAGGTCGGCCTGCACCATCGAGATGCCGTACGGCTTGGTTTCGGCAAGTGGGAGTCGGATCGCGTCCTCTTCGATCGACTCGATCGCGGGATGGTGCTGGAGCCCGTTGAGCGCCGCCGCCGGAATGCGAACTGCGACTGCGTCGGTGCCATGGACCTCGAGCAGGACCTCGGCCCCCGCTCCCTTCAGCGCGGCCCGGCCATTCAGCGCATCGTTGAACGTCACGACCTAGCGGGCGGATGCTTTCCCCAGCGCCGAGGACGCCTGGCTGCTGTCGTCCGAGCCCGTCGAGTCGAGTGCCGAGGTGCAACCTGAGAGGGAAACAAGAAGGGCAATCCGAGGGAACATTTTCAAGGGCAGCTCCAGACGGGAGAGATAAGGAAAGGTAGGGGGATTGCTGAATCGACAGACACCGAGCAAACGGCGCGCCACACGTGGGCTGACAAGAACTCTGCGAAACGACTGCACAGATCTTTTCGGTCCGAGGCTTTTGTCTTCGCCCAGGTCAGACAGGCACCTACCACTGCGACGGCGATCTACCAGGAATGCGCGAAGCGGCCTCGAACCTGATCAGCCGGGGCGCCGTCCGGGTTAGCATCTCGAGGGTTGAACCGTTTGGTACAGCTCACTGAACCAACCCGTGCACTTTCAATTCAGCTCAGCTGTTCTCCGTCTGAACTTCTATGGCGCACGATTTGCGATGCTCTTTGAACCGACGTTGCTGACTGTCTTTTGATCCCCGTTCCCCTCCTTTGCAGCCATTGGAGTTGCCCATGACGTTCCCCCGCCTCGCGCTGACGGCGATGCTGCTGGCTCTGCTTGGAACAGGCTGCAACTGCGGGAAAGGCGCGGTTGGGACCGGGGGAGGGGACGGAAAGGACGCGGGTGGTAACGGCGGAGGGAGCGGCGTCGGGGGTGGCGGCGTCGGGGGTGGCGGCACCGCAGCTGGCGGAGGAGATGGCGGCGGCGTCGGAACTGGCGGAGGAGATGGCGGCGGCGTTGGAACTGGCGGAGGAGATGGCGGCGGCGTTGGCGGCAGCGGTACGGGCGGAGGCAGCGGTACAGGCGGAGGCAGCGGTACGTGTGGAGGCAGCGGCACAGGCGGAGGCACCGGTACAGGCGGAGGCACCGGTACAGGCGGAGGCACCGGTACAGGCGGAGGCAGCGGTACGGGCGGAGGCACCGGTACAGGCGGAGGCAGCGGTACGGGTGGCGGCTCCGGTACGGGCGGAGGCAGCGGTACGGGTGGCGGCTCCGGTACGGGCGGAGGCAGCGGCACGG
>JAYVCD010000054.1:0-20652 GCA_043750125.1 Archangiaceae bacterium
GACTTCGACGGCAAGATTGATCAGGTCAACTTCTACGAGAAGGGCGTGATCGTCCGCAAAGAGTCGGACCTTTCGTCATCCGGCAAGCCTTCGCTGTGGAAGTTCTACGAGAAGGGAAAGCTGGTCCGCAAAGAGCGGGACACCAACGGCGATGGTCGGGTTGACTACTGGGAATACTGGGAAGGCGACCAGGTGGACCGGGTGGGCGAGGACCTCGATGGCGACGGCAACGTCGACAAGTGGACCAAGAACCCCAACTCAGAGAGCTAAAGCTTCCCCGCCGGTCAGTTGGTGCCGGTGATGATCGCGTCGATTGACGTCTCACGCTTGAAGTCTGCGAGGTAACGGCCCGCCGCATCGCGCGTTGGGAAGCGGCCCATTCGCACCCGGTACCAGGTGCCTTTGGCCGGGAGCACGGCTTCGACGATGAACGGGGCGTAACCCTTGTCGCGAAGGCTGGCGGCGAAGCGGTCGGCTTCCGCGTGGTCCTTGAACGCCGACAGCTGGAGCGTGAAGTTGCCATCGGGCGAAGTCTCGGGTTTCGGCTCGGGCTTCTGGGCGCGGGCGATGGCATCGCGCAGGGCTCCGGCGTCTTCGTTGATGCGGGTGACGACCGCCTCGCTCTTCGGCACTTCGGTCACGCGCGGGGTGATCACCGGAAGCTCAAAGGGCCTGGGAACGTCGACCACCGCGACCGGAGCAGGCCTGGGAGCCTCGATCGGCCGGGCTTCGACGATCGGCTCAGGCTTGCGGGTCAGCTCGTCCTGAAAGGTCAGTGAGGCGTCTTTCTGCAGCGAGTCCATCGCGGCCGCGCGCTGGTCGAGTGCACTGAGCAGGTCTGGAGCGATGGCCCGATGTTCGTCGACCGAAAGCTTCTTGCCGACGACGACGCCGAGCACGAAGACGGCCGCGACTGCGACGAGCCCTCCGACAGTCAGGCTGATGATCTGCCGATTGTCGAGCGACAGCTCGTACTTTTCTTTCATCCGGTGTGCGTCACGCATCTTGTGTTTGGACCCTTGAGAAAACCTGCAGCAGAGGGATCCGGACGGTAGCGCGATGTTTCAAAGCGTCAACTTCACGCCGATCAACCCGCGTCGCCTCCGTCGCGGCCACCGTCGAGGCCGGCATCCTTTCCGCCCGCATCAATTCCGCCGTCGAAGCCCGCATCGGGCTTCCCCGCGTCCGTTCCGGCATCGGGGCCCCGCGTCCACGCCGCCATCTTTTCCAGCGTCGACCGTGACGCTGCCCCCGCCGCCGAATCCTCCGGTTCCGCCCCCGCCCCGCTGCCCCCACCCGCGCCCCCGGCCCCGATGCCAGAAGTCATTCCCCCGTCGTAGATTCCTGCGTCCGCGAGGGGCTCACAGCTTCCGACGCGGCAGGTGTCCGTGACCGCGCACCGAGCGCACCGGGCTCCCGTCGCTCCGCACTCGAACAGCCCCGTTCCGGCGAGGCATTCCCCACTCTCGTCGCAGCAACCCGAGCAGGAAGGTGCCGAGGACGGCTTCGGGTTGACCCCGCACCCCGAGCCCGTCAGGGCGAAGATCAGGGCGAAGGTGAAGAAGCCGGCAGCGAGTGAACGCATGCGGCGAGTATTAGCCCAAAGGGAAGCAGCCGCGATCGAGTGCGGCGGGGCTCAGGCGATCCACCCGCCGCCAAGGACCTGCGCCCCGTCATAGAACACCGCGGCCTGGCCTGGGGTTACGGCCCGAGCGGGCAAATCGAGCTCGACCGCCAAGCTTCCGTGCGGCTCGCGCTCGAGCCGGGCGGGGGTTCCTCCATGGCGGTGGCGGATCTTCACCGTCAATGGACGACCGACAGGAGCCTCGCCCTCGACCCAATGCGGGCGAAGCAGACCAAAGCGCTGTCGCTCGGTCTCGATCGCCGGGCCCACCACCACCGACTGGCTGGCCGAGTCGATCTTCTGAACGTAGAGGGGATCTGGAGAGCTGACGTTGAGCCCCTTGCGTTGGCCGATGGTGAACTTGTGGATCCCCTCGTGCTGGCCGAGCACCTTGCCGTCGCGATCGACGATTTTCCCCTTCGGTTGCGGCCCGGCGATCTTCTCGACGAATTTCGCGTAATCGCTGTCGGGGACGAAGCAGATTTCCATGCTCTCGGCCTTGTGCGAGGTGAGCAGTCCGTGGCGTTCGGCGATCGCGCGCACTTCGCTCTTGCTCATCGCCCCGACCGGGAAGGCGATGTCTTTGAGCTCTTCCTGGCCCAGGGTGAAGAGGAAATACGATTGGTCCTTCGCTTCGTCGGCGCCGCGATGGAGCACGTACCTGCCTGCTTCTTCGTGGATCTGCGCGTAGTGACCGGTGGCGAGCTTTGCGCCCAGGGCCCGGGCCCGCTTGAGCAGGAAGCCGAACTTCACGTCCTGGTTGCACGCCACGCAGGGAATCGGCGTCCGGCCGCCCAGGTACTGCTGGACGAAGGGGTGAACGACCCTTTCCTTGAACAGCTCTTCGACGTTGGCGACGTAAAAGGGAATCTGCAGCTTGTCCGCCACGGCGCGGGCGTCGTCGATGTCTTCCGGGCTGCAGCAGCTGCCGCACTGGGCGCGCGACTCGTAGCTCCAGACGCGCAGGGTGATGCCCAGCACCTCGTGCCCCTGCTCCTTGAGCAGTGCGGCAGCAGCGGAAGAGTCCACTCCACCGCTCATGGCAATCACGTATCTCATCGTCGGTTCAGCCCTCGAAAACCTTGATTCCAGAAATCTTTCCCACAGGACACCTACATCAAACGCCGTGGAGACGCATTCATGTCACAGGGGAGAAACGCAGGCCGCGCGTGGCCAAGCATCAGTATTTATTGCGATTTAGACTTTTTTCCACAGGGGAACGGAGGAATTGCACGCCTCAGAGGGAGGCAGAACCGGTTTCCAGTCGTCGGGCTGTTGAAAAAGGTGTGGGAAACTTTAGGGGCGAAAGGCCCTCAATAAACGGAGCAGGGAATCTGCGGTATTTTGCAGAGGATCCGAGAGCACCTGGTCCATCAAGAAGCGGGTGGCTTCCCCCACGATTGGCCCCGGGCCGGTGCTCAGCGCGGCCATGATCTGCCCCCCGTTGAGGGCCAATTGTCGCGGCAGGAGCGGATCGCTGCGGAGCCGTTCGACGCGCGGGCGCAGCAGGCTCACGTCCTGCCCCAGCACTTCGCACACCGCCAGTTGCTGAGCGAGGGATTCGGCTTCCGGGCCGACATCGCGGATCCAGATTCTCACGTCCTTGTCGCTGGCCTGCGGGTCGGGGGGAACCCGGTGAGAGAACAGACTGAGGGTGCGTTTGAGTGACTGGGTGGGCAGCTTGAGGCGTTCGAGGGCGGTCAACGGCTGGACTGCGGTGGCCAGTAGGACGGCCAGCCGCGCTTCGATGTCGAGCGGGGCTTTGGCGACGGCGGCGAACTCGGCGCGAACGGCCTCTGGAAGAAAGGCTTCGAGCAGCCCGGAAGATTGAAGCAACTTCAAACCCCGCACCACCTGTTCGGCCAGAAGGATCTTGAGGAACTCTTCGCGCACCCGCTCGATCGCGACCTTCTGGAAGACCGGAATCGTTGGAGCGATCGCCGCTTCGGTCTGGGGCTCGAGGGTGAAGTCGAGGACCGTGGCGAAGCGGACGGCGCGAAGGCAGCGCAGGCCATCTTCAGTGAAGCGCTCGAGCGCGCTGCGAACGCATCGCACCACTTTTGCGGTGAGGTCGTTCTGGCCCCCGAACGGGTCGACCAGGCGCTGGGTAAAGGGATCGAGCGCCATCGCGTTGATCGTGAAGTCCCGGCGTGAGAGGTCGACCTCGATGTCGTCATGGAACTCGACCTGCTGGGGCCTGCGCCCGTCGACGTAGTCGCCTTCCGAACGGAAAGTGGTGACCTCGACCTGTTCTTTGCCCACGAGCACCGTGACCGTGCCGTGTTGGATCCCGGTGGGAATCACCCGCTTGAAGGTGCTCTGGACCTGGGCGGGCAGCGCGCTGGTGGCCACGTCGTAGTCTTTGGGGCTCGCGCCCCGCAGCATGTCCCGAACACAGCCGCCGACCAGGAAGGCCTGGTGACCGGCGTCCTGGAGACTGCGGACGACCTCCTGGATCGCCGGCGGAATGGACGAGGGATTCAAAGTGACCCCGGTGCGGATCGAACGCACGACCTACAGTTTAGGAAACTGCCGCTCTGTCCAACTGAGCTACGGGGCCTTCTCAACGCGCCGGTCTATATCAGCGGCGCCACTCGAGAGGCACCGCTTCGAAGCTGGCTCGGCGTTCGAGCTCATGGAGGTCTTCTTTTGCGCGTTCGAGCGCCGCGCGGTTCTTCTCGAGTCGTTGCCGCGCCCGCTCGTAGTCCGGGTTGACGGTCTGGATGCAAGTATTGAAGTGATGGGCGTAGTTGGGCTGCGGCAGAGGACCGATGTTGGCCTGTGTGCCCTGGGGGCCGATCGCGATTGAGCCTCCGTACCGGGTCGGCGCGATCTGACCCAGGTAGGGCGGAAAGCAGGAGTAGCTGACCGCAGCCGGAAGTCCGTTTACGTCCTCATTGATACGGCGATCAGTCGCGATTTCATCCTCGAGCAGCCGGATTTTTTCCTTCGCGGCACGGAACTGAGTCCGCCAGAACTGCTCTGAGCTGGTTGGAACGGCCGGGTCGTTGTCCACGCGCCTGGACTCGACCGGCGGCCTGGGAGCCGCGAGGGGAACCGGTCCCGGCTTACCCATTTCGGAGATCGGCTCTCCTTCGGTGGCAAACACCGTCGCTCCCTGGGGAATGGTTGAGGAATTATCGGTGTAGTGGGTGGTGCCGGAAGCGTCGACCCAGCGATAAAAGGCCTGAGCCAGAGCGGGGGCAGCGAAAAGAGTCAGAACCAGAAAGACGGCTTTGCGGGGCATCAACCCGAGCATAACGGCTCTCGACGGGTGTTACTCAAGGCGGCGCGCATCATCTGCATCCCGCTTCTCGGCACCGTGTTCGCCGGGTCGATGTCGTTGGCTTTGATTCAGATGCAAACCTTGCCGAGCCGACTGATTGTTCTGGCGAGTGGGGCGCTCGTCACCGCGCTGGTGTGCCTGGGAATCGCCCGACGCGAAGATGGTTTGAGAGCGCTGGGCTCGGTGGACCCGTTGACGGGTCTGCACAACCGCAGGTATTTCGAAGAGTGTCTCGCGCGGGAAGTGCGCAGCGCCCAGAGACGATGGCGTTGCTGGTGATCGACCTCGATCACCTCAAGTCGATCACCGACCAATTGGGTCACCACGCAGGCGATGCGGCGATTCGCGTGGCGGCGATGCGCTGCGCAAGACCTGCCCGCGCGTTGGGGCGGGGACGAATTCGTGGTGCTGGCGCCTCACACCAATGCCGAATGGGCCGAGTCGCTGGTTCAGCGCATCAGCTCTGCCGTCCCGGCGCAGTGCACATAGAGCAGCTCGCCGAAGATCACGGCCAGCGTGGGTTACGCCGTCGCCTCGGCCGATGAACCTTCGAGCCTCTGGCCTGCCACGCTTTTCGCGGCGGCCGACAAGGCGATGTACCGCAAGAAGTTGGGAGCGAGGCGGATCACTGGCCCCCTGCTTCATATTCCACGCCCTGAAAAATAGTCCAACGCGAACGAGCCCGCCCTGCCCCACCGGCCCCCGGCCCGACGCTAGAAACCGTCCGGTCGGTGTGACGGGTGCCCAAAGTCCGAGGGCCGGGGATGTCGGGCGCGCCACAGCCACCCAGAAGAGAGGACGAGGAAAACGCCCACGGCGACGCTGGCCGGCTGAAGCCAGGGAAGATCTTGAACCAATGCCCCTTCGGCGCGTAGCCACAAGACAATCGAGAAGCCGGCGACCAGTGAAACGAGTTCCACACCTTCCTCGACGCGCGCGGCGACGTAACTGTCGAAAAGGTTGCTCAGGCCCACGGCTCCATAGAGCAAGGCGCCCGCGAGCATCGAGCTCAAAGGCGAATCGGCCTGCAGCCGATGCTGCCAGACCACCAGGGACGTCCCTGCGACGAACGCGCTGACGGCAACAGTCAAGTGAAGCAAGCCGAGGAAGCGGTAGTAGAGGGTTTCGTACGCGCGCACCTCTTCTGGAATTTGCTTATTTCGGGCCGAAGCTTCAGCCACTGACCTAGAAGCACCTGCATGAATCGTCGCGAAATTCTCGCCGCAGCTGTGTTCTCGCCGTTGTTGATGGGCGCGCTCGATGCCGGAAACCCCGTTGGGACGCAGGGCCGGACGGTGAAGCCGCTGCCTTTTGACCCGGCGAAGCTCAAAGGCCTGTCTGCGAAATTGATCGTTTCGCACCACGACAACAACTACGCCGGAGCCGTGAAGAACCTCGGCAAGGTCGAAGCGGATCTCGAGCGGTTGACCAGCGAGGCTCCCGGCTACCTCCTGAGCGGGCTGCGAGATCGGCAGCTGCTCTTTCACAACTCGATGACCTTCCATGAGATGTATTTCGCGAACCTGGGGGGCGACGGGAAAATGTCGGGAGCGCTGACCAAGGCGTTGCCGCCACGCTGGGAGGACGCCTTCCGCGCTTCTGCGCTCGCTTTGTCCGGTGGCAGCGGCTGGGTCGTGCTCAGCCTTCACTGCGGCACGGGTGAGCTGCTCATCACCTCCAGCGGCAATCACACCCAGGCGCCGGCCGCCGGGTTGCCGCTTCTGGTCTGCGATCTCTATGAGCACGCCTACGCGCTGGACTACGGCGCCGCCACCGCGAAATACGTCGATGCATTCTTCACCAACCTGAATTGGGCAGAAGTCGAGGGGCGTTACGAGCTCGCCCTCGCGGCTTTGAAGGGGCTTCGCCGGTGAGGCTCTGCAAGAGCAGCGCTCGAGGAGCCTGAGCGTTGCCCAGGCTGTTCAGTGCTCGGCGTTGGTGTCGTCGAGCTTGAGCAAACCCCGGTTCTGCAGCCAGAGCAGGACCGCTGGGAAGAAAAGCAACATGATGATCAGGTTGACAGCGAAGCCAAGAATCGCGAGTCGCCCGATTGAGTTGAGGCCGGGGTGGTCGGCGAAGAGCATCGCCGAGAAGCCATCGCCGGAGGTGATCAACCCGCCGACGATTGCGCGCCCGGTCTCGGCGAACACCGGAGGGAAATTGCCCCGACTGTCATTGATGCGCGAGACCATGTGCACCCCCCCGTCGACGGTCACGCCTATTAAGACCGGGACGAGGAGGATGTTCAGGTAGTTGAAGGGCAAATTGAGGATGGTCATCATTCCGACCAGCACGAACAGCGACAGCGCTGTCGGCAGCATGCACAGCAGCGCAACGCGCAACGATCCGAGCGTGAGCCACATTGCCAGCAGCACGGCCAGGGTCGCGGTAATCAAGATGGGTTTCGCCTCGCGCTTCACCATCAGCAGCACGTCCGCAAGAATCATCGCTTCGCCGGCTGCCGAGAAACGCTCGCCGTTGGGAAGCTCGAGCTTGCGAACCTCTTCCGCGAACCGGCCGACCGCCAGGCCGTCGGACAGTTTGATGTTGGGAAAAATGAGGACGAAGCCTCCTTCCTGGCCGGGCTTGATCCCTTCGAATTGGCGGCGAACCGAGAAGGGAATGTCAGATCGACCGAACGGCTCGGCTTTCACCCAGCGGGCAAGCTTTTCGAACCGGGGCTTGGTTGCGGGGTCAAGCTCTTCGGCGTTCACTTTGCTGAGGGTCTTCTGAATCGTGCCCAGCAGCTCTTTCTTTTCTGCCTGCTGGGCGGGAACGAGATCGTCGAGGGCGGCGACGAAGTCGATCGTCGACTGCTCTCCTTGCGCTTTTTGGCGGGACTGCAGCGCGGCGACGAGCAGGCGTTCACTCTCGTTGTGCTTGGTGAGAATGACCACCGGTTCCATGTTGTAGCCGAGGATCTTGTTCACCTGCCGGTCGAGTTGGAACGTGGGCAGTGACGAGTCCTCGAGGGCGCGGAAGTCGTAGTCGAACCGAACGCCCGACATCTTCCACATCACCAACACCAACAGCAGTCCGACGGTGATCGCGATCCCGCGAAAGGCGCGCGGCAACAGGGCAGCCAGCTCGCTCTTCGAGGTGATGATGACCCGCGGCTTCCACCCGAACCTCGCCGCCAGGCCGAGCGCGGCAGGAAGAATGAGGAAATAGGCGGCGAGCACCACCATCATCCCGAGCGCGGCGATGACCCCGAACTCGCGGAAAGCGCGGAACTCAGAGAACCCGACCGAGACGAAGGTCAAGGCGGCAACCAGAGACGAGACGATCGCAGACCCACCGGTGTGCATGAACGCGTCTCGGGTCGCATCTTCCGAAGAGTGACCCTCGGCTCTCAACGTCGAGTACCTGCCTATCAAGTGGATGCCGTGCTCGGTGCCGAGGCCTCCGAGCACCGCGCCCAGAAAGCCGGTGAGGATGTTGATGTTGCCAAAGATGAAAAACGTCATCCCGTAGGTCCACGCCAGGCCCATCACCACCGGAACGACGACGAGGAAGACCGGAAGGATTCCGCGGAAGTGGAAGATCAGGTACGTGGTCAGAAACAGCAGGGCGATGATGCTGGCCCGGGCCATGTCGTTGGACAGCTGCTTTTGCTGCTCGACCTTGTAGGTGAAGGTTCCGGTCAGGCCTACGTGGAAGTCCTTTCCGAAGCGCTTGAGGTCCTGCTTGGCGAAGTAGTCCTGGGTGTTCTGGACCAACTGAGCGGTGAAGTTCAGGTCGGCCGAGTTGTTCATCGGCTTGGCGAGCATCACGATCATCTTTTCTTTCTCGTCGAGGTAGTAGTCGCCGCCCGACGCGAGGCGCTGGTCGGAGCGCTTGCCGTATTTGGCCTCGATGTCGCTCATGTCGAGCGAAGGCACCTCTTCGTCGTCGAGCTTGACGAACATCGGGTTCGCCTGGCGGCGCTCGTATTTTTCGCGATCCTTGATTCGCGCGGCGACGGTCTGAAGATCCGGCAACGAGAGGTAATACAGCGATCGGTCTTCGAAGAACCCGCCAGCGCGCTTGTGATCGACGTAGCGGATGCCTGGGATCTCTTTCTCGACCCGGGGGGCGTACTCGTCGGCGAAGCGCTTCAGCGATTCGTTGTCGCTGTTGATCCCAACGATCACGACGTACCCGATGCCGCCAAACCGTTCTTTAATTTCTTCGAGGCCCTTGACCGACTCGAACGTGTCCGGAAGCAGCTTCTCGAGGTCGGCGATCAGCGGCAGCTTGTAAGAGAAGTACCCGCCTGCGATCGAGAACAAGACCGCCAGCGTGAGGGCCGCCGCGGGGCGACGATGCGAGTGCGCGGCCAGCGCACCCAGCGACTTCTCGACTTTCTGCATCCACTTCGTGTCCGCCAATGCGTCCTCCGTCGTCCCGTAAAGTCAGGAACTCATTTCACAACTACCACCCGGCCTTCTGCGGTCGGCGTTGTAATTCAACCGCCGCCAAAGCACCTCATGTACCAGCGCTCAACCACCCGTTGATTCTGGGGAAGACCTCTCGGACTGCGAAGATCGCCGCGACCGCCCTGCCCGGTACCGTTCGGAATCGAAACAGGCGAGCTCTAATATTTAGACGCCATTGATAGGTTTTTCCAAATTTTCCGGCCCAAAGCTGATTTTTTGGGCGTCAGATCAAGATTCGAGAACGCGGCGAGCGGATGAATCGGCAAACGGTGCCGATTTTCTGGCGCAGAGAAATGTACGCGGAGACCGTCAACCCCATAGATGCGGTGGGTCCAGCGGGGACTCAGTCGTCGAGCGCGCCCTGAGAAATCCAACTCAAGATCACGTCGAAGTCCTCGGGCTCGGCCACTTTGAGGCTTGAGCCTGGCCCTATGCGAGGCATGGTGCTCCAAATGCCCCCCCACCTGCCTGGCTGTCCAGAATGTCAGTCAGTGCGCTCGCCACCGGGTCTCCCGGCACCACCAACGGAATCAAGCGACTCGTCGTACCAGCGCCGCCAGTAGTACGAGTCGAACTCAACGAAAGCAGCTGCTCGCGCGAGTCGGGCCGGTTCAATGCGGCAGAGATCCCGAAGAATCCAGTCCGAGTCGGCGCATCGTGACACCCCTCCACAGCCGAGCCCAAATCGGCACGACCTGGCGCTGGTAACTCATTGCCGACTGGCCGGCGTCACTGAACCCGCGTCGTTGACCCCATCGGGCCTGCCCCACCATCTGGGTTCAGTCCACCCAACACACATTCGTCGGCGCCCGAGAAACAGCCAGGGGCACGGGCATTGGCCCCACACGCCTTGCTGCGGGTATCGCCACACCCGACAGCGAGCAAGGTCGGGATCCAAAGGACTGGAAATATTTTCGTCGTCGGTCGCTCGTCCAAACGAAGGCTGCCAGAGCTTTTTCAATCGGAAGGGTCATCCAAAACAACTTCAGTTCGAAGTTCAGTTGGGAATCACCTTTATCTGAACTCTATTGTTCGTGGTTTACGAACAATTCTCGGGGTCTTGCGAAGCAGCCGTTCCCGGAAGTGTGCTCGACGAAAACCAATGTTCGTGCGAGCCATCCGTTCTTCACGTTTGGCCAGCACCTGGTCGAAGGAAGCCGCCTAGTTGGTGCGGAAAATCTGATTGCTCGTGATCATCGGCGTGGTGGCGGACTTGAAGGTCGTGCAGACCGGCATGAAGCGCTCGGCGGATTCCTTGGTGAGCTCCTCGCGGGTGAAGAACAGAATCGCAAACAGCGCACCAGTCGAGTACGAGCCCCCGACGCCGAAGACAGTCTTGACGCTTTGTTCATCGACGAAGTCCTGCGCCGGAATGATTTTGCGGTTGCGCGAGTCGATGGTCGTCTTCGCATCAAGGACGTGAAAAAGGCTCGAGAAGTCAGACTTCACCGCGTTGAGCCCCGGCTCGGGCAGGTCGAGCCATGAGAGCTCTGCGCTCAGGTCCTTGAGCAGCCGCGACACCATTGGAATCGAATCGGCAAAATCCGACGACACCAGGGGAATGCCGACATGACCTTGCGACGACCGGCGGTTGTTCCACTCAGCTTTGCTGCCACTGGTTGCGACCAGTGAAAGCACCGGAGTATTGGGCCTGACGGCGAGCTGTTTTGACTGAGCGAGGTCCTCGACGAACCGCTGGTTGGGAGCCGGCAGCTGGCTATACGGAACGGTCACGTAGACCCGGGTAAGGGCGAGGGAATCTTTGAATTCCTTGTAGAAGGCCTCGGTGCACTTTTGAGCGGCATCTTCGAGAACGGAACAAGTTGCAAGTTCTCGCTGAAGCCCTGCGATGAGAGAGAACAAATTGATTCGAGTACTGGCGGCGATCGATCCCAAGGTCAACCTCCTCTGGCCTGCGTGTTTCTGCCCAACACAGCGACGTCCAACTCCTGAAAGACGATCTTAAGTGCGTCAGACTGACGTCGAACAGTGCGCACGCTTGAAGTATCGATTCCGAGTTGCGACAAAGTCTGGGCAATGTTGGCGCTGATACCGGTCAAAAAGCACTCTGCGCCGAGCAGGCGAACCGCCTTGGCCATGCGGAGAAAATGATCGGCGGTCCGGGTATCGAGCAAGCTGACGCCGGTAAGGTCGATGATCACGTGCGACGCCTGGTCCAGCACGACGCGATCGAGCAAACGATCCATCATCTGGACGCTGCGCGCGGTGTCTACCGTGCCGATGACGGGGAGCGTGATCACGCCATCCCAGATCGAAATGATGGGCGTCGACAGCTCGCTCAGGACAGTGCTTTGTCGGTCGGCGATCTCTTCATTCTTACGGTCTAGCTCCAAAATCTGGGTTTTGTTTCTTGCCTTGGTCTCGGCGTATTCATCGATCAGGGTCGAGACCGCTGCCTCGAGTGCAGAAAGACTGTCCAGCGACTCATCAGGCTGGATCCTAACACTGAAGTCGTCCGCCGAGGCACGGCCCACCGCCTCCAGAATCCGTTCAAGTCTTCCTTCGAAATTCATGTCGTTCTCAATTTTTGACGGAAGTGCCAACGGGTGAGTGAAAGTCGGCGCAGACAGGAGCAAGGAAAACGCGGACCGAGGTTTTCATGGGCCGCTCTTGATGTCGATCACCAAAGCGGTCGCATCGTCATCATCCCTTCCAGCAAGCTTCACCAGCTCGCGGGCCGCGCGGGCAGCGAGCATCGGCTCAATCAGGCTCAACGCCGGCGCCATCTTGTGAACTTGAATGCCATCAGAGACGAGGATCCACCGCTGTGATGCGGCGACCGCCATCGAATACTCACGGACCCTCTTCAGCCCGGCGCCTACGGTGCCGGGCGTGCAAGTCGGGCGGGCCACACCGGTTGGCCCGTGGATCTCGACGTTGCCGACCCCCGCGAAGCTGACCGTTGATCCCTGAACGCGCACGGCAGCCATCACCACCTGTCGCAGCCCAGCAAGGGCTCGATCGCATCGTGCAAAGAGCTCGAAGAGAGAGAGGTGTGCATTCTCGGTCAGCACCGGCACCAATTTGCGGGCGCTTTGCTCGGCTTCAGGCCCGTGGCCCAGCGCGTCGACGACAGCGAACAGGCGCACCCCATTTTGCTCGGTGATTACGAACGTATCGCCGCAAGCCGGCTCGCCCAACATGCTCCGGGCCGAGCCACCACTGTCGATTTGGAAAGTCACAAGAGTCTCGTTCGTTTTGCGCCGCGCGCGGTGGTTCCGACGCCCATCACCGACGAGATCTCGAGCGAATCGAGCAGGGACTTGGTCCCCACGAGGCCGCGACCCAGACCGGTGGCCGACTTGTAATTCCCCGAGAGAATGAGGGCTATGTCGGGGATGCCCGGGCCCGCGTCCTTGGCCGTGATCTCGAAGGTCACCCATCGCAGGGCTTCGGCCAGCTGAAGGTTCACCTCACCCTTCTTCGCATACATGTAGATGTTGCGCGCCAACTCGGACGAAGCGGTGGCCAGCCGCACCACGTCGCTCTTGCCGAAGAAGGGCTTGGTCAGCCGCTGCACTTCCCCTGAGACCAAGAGCACATCGGCATCGCTCGCAACGAGGACTTTTACTCGCGTCGGACGAGGCGAGGTTTCGACCAAGAGAGCTCTGCGCAGATCGTCGATAATTTTTGGAGCGACCTTCCCAGTAAAAAGGGTCAAAGCCGCGGCGACATTGTTGAGCAGCGTATAAAGCGACCAGACGTCAAGCTCTCCAGGCCGAGCCGCACCGACGGTGGGTGCCAGTCCGTACAGGGTGCTGTGAGGAACCAGCGCCGGGACCAACGGACGAAGCACCCGCCCGATCACGTCGACCACGGTTTCGTCGGCTGAGGTCACTCGCTGACGATCCGGATCTTGAGCTTCTTCAGGGCGGATTCGAGGGTCAGCGCTGTGTCGAGCATTCCCAACTCGATGCCCAGCTCGACCAAAGTGGTCGCGATCGGCGGTCGAATCCCGACCAGCACACTCTTCGCTCCAAAGTTGCTGGCGATGGACGCCGTCTCGCCGAGCACCTTCGCGCCAAAGCTATCGATCAAAGTCAGCGCCGACACGTCGACGATCAACCCCCGAACCTCTCGCTCGACTGAGAGTCGCTGCGCGATGGACGCCTGAAGCGCCTTGGCTTCGGAATCTCGCAACCCATTCGGAACGCTCACGAACAGACATGTTCCAAGCTTCATCAGTGAAATGAATCGGTCTTCGCCTTTCGGTTCGATCACTGGCCCCTCCCCCAACCGAACTGAGATTCGTCTGCACCTGAATTGTGAAAGATTCTTAAATCACGAATCGGGCCTTCAGGGGTGGGAAGAGCGCGCGCCGATGCGGGAAGGCCGGCAGCATGAACTTTCACACGAACTTGTCGGGCCCCGTTCCTCGATGGCCATTCGGTGAAAGAGGCAGGGCACACGGGATGAACTGGAGCGCGGCGACGACCGAAGCTACCACTGGCCGGGGAACTTCGAGTGGGGGTCACTCGATGACCTGGGGCTTTGCGCCGTGGTCGGGATCGCGCATGACGCGAACCTCTTCCAGCGCTCTCGAAGGGCCTGGGCACTGCCCAGAGCCAACACACGGAAAAGACAGTCGAGAAACATCGACCCAATTTTCGTGATCCGCGTTCACGCCCCGTCGGTTCACTGCGCCGCAAACCACGTCGACTCGATCTTGCAGCCAAGCCCGAAATCGGGAGACGCCGCGTGAATCAATTTCAAAGTCGAAGGAGCAACCGGAATCGAACGCCGAGGGTCCCGCCACTCCGAGCGCCGCAGCTGGAATTTGCAAGTTGGCCCCCCTCACTTTGAACTGCACCCGCGGGCCCAACCGTTGCCACCTCAGCTGCCACCTCGACGGTTCGACTCGATATGACCTTAGTCCCCAAAGCTTGTTTTTGCTCTTGGGCGCAGCAGGTTTCGAACCTGCGACCCCTGCCGTGTGAAGGCAGTGCTCTACCGCTGAGCTATGCGCCCGGTTTCAATTGGGAAAGGCGGGCCGCTTCTGCCACCCACCTCGAAGTCTGTCAACGCTTGCGACGCGGCCGCGAACTCAGGCCGGCTTGAGCTTTTCGTCGAGGTCGCGAACGCGCCGGCGCAGAGCCGAGAGCTGTTTCCCAATCTCTTTGAAGTCGCTCTTCGAGGCGAAGTTCAGCTGGTGCATCACCTGGACGTGGCCCTTGTCGAACGCGGCCTTTCCCTGCTGGACCTTGCCGATCACGCTGGCAATCTGTCCTGCCCGTTTATCGTCAGAGAACAGCCGTTCCATCGCCTTTTGCGACAGGCCCACTGCTTCCTTCCTCAAGCGCTCGGCAAAGCCCATCGTTGATGCCCCCGTTTTCTGGTCGTACTGCGGTCGAGCCCATACCAGCTTTGAGCTCACCCACCCAAGAGGCGCTTGAGGCTCGAGAACAACCCTCCCCCTTCAGCTGCGGTGCGTTCCTCAGTTCGGGGTCGCCGCGCCATCTCTTCGGCCAGCGCCCGCTTGAGCGTCTCGGGGGTGTCGCGGGTCGACAGCTTCACTTCGCTGGGGTTGCCCACGTCCTCGACGAACACGTGCAACAGGCACTCTTCATCGAGCTTGAAGTCGACCCGCTTCCCCGCCGCCGATGCGGGGACCTTCACCGTGCCCAGGTACTCGTTGTCGACGATCTGTTCGCTGTCGCCTTGAAAGATGTCCATCTCGATGAACTGGCCGCCGGGCGTGCTGGGCGGGGGAAGTCGGAAACTCTTCACCGTGGGGATGACGTGGTTCTTTTCGATGATCTTCCGAAAGCGGCCGCTGGGCAGCGCGTAGCCGATCGGCATCGACAGCGCGTCGATCAACGTCACCGAGTCGATCTGGTCCAGCGAGTCGCCGAGCAGCGCCGCTCCGAGGGCAACGCACTCGTCAGCGTGAACACCCTTTCGGGCCGGCTTCTTGAAATGGTCTTTGATCGACTGCTGAACCAGCGGCATCCGGCTCTGCCCGCCGACGAGAATCACCTCGTCGATCAGCGATCGGGCGATGCCCTTCTCGGTGAGCACTTCGTCGCACAGCTCGAAGGTGCGCGCGACCAGGTCTCCGGTCAGCGTGTTGAGTTGCTCGCGGCTGAGCGGCACGCGCAGATCGAGCGGCTTGCCCTTGCGCTCATCGATGTACGGCAGCTCGATCACCACGTTGGGGATCAGCGTCAGGTCGATCTTTGCAGCCTCAGCAGCGTTCTTGATGCGCTGCATCGCGATCGGAACCTGAGACAAGTCGATCTTCGTCTCTTTCTTGAAGGTCTCGAGGACGAAGTCGATGATCCGATTGTCGAAGTCGCTGCCCCCGAGAAACGTGTCACCGCCGGTGGCCAGCACCTCGAACACATTGCCCGTCACCTGCAGCACGGACACGTCGAATGTGCCGCCGCCGAGGTCATAGACGAGCACCTTTTGATCGAGCCCGCGGTTGAAGCCGTACGCGAGGGCGGCGGCGGTCGGCTCGTTGACGATTCGCTTCACGTCGAAGCCCGCGAGCAGGCCGGCTTCCTTCACCGCCTGGCGTTGGTTGTCGTTGTAGTAGGCCGGCACTGAGATCACCGCCTGGTCCACCGGCCCGCCCAGAAACTGCTCGGCGATCGTCTTCACGTGGCCGAGGACGAAGCTGCTGATCTCGGGCAGCGTGTAGACCCGCCCGCCGAGGTTCACCGCGGCATTGCCGTCGGGGCCTTCGACGATGTCCCAGGTGTAATAGGACTTCAGGTCCTGAACGATCTTCGAGTCGAACTTGCGCCCGATGAGCCGCTTACCGCCGTAGACGGTGTTCTTCGGGTTGGTGACCGCCTGGTCCTTGGCCACGCCGCCGACCAGCATGTCGCCCTTGGCCGAGAGCGCAACGACCGAAGGCAGGATCAGGTGCCCGCGATCGGTCGGAACCACCTTCGGGACGCGGTTCTTCACCGACGCGACGAGAGTGTTGGTAGTGCCGAGATCAATCCCGACGATGCGCGGCTTTTCCGACATGAGCCCTTTTCGTAGCACGGGAACACCACGCATCCATGATTGAGTCTGCCGCGTGAATTGGATCTTCCTCGTCTTGATTGGCGTGGCGGTGGTCACCGCGGCGTTCACCGGCAAGATGCTCGCGGTCACCGATGCGAGTACCGGGTCGGCGAAGGCGGCGGTCGAGCTGGCAATTGGTCTCGTCGGCCAGATGACGCTCTGGCTTGGCCTGATGGGGGTCGTTCGCGAGGCGGGCCTGATGCGCTCGATCGCCAACGGGCTCAAGCCGCTCATGATCCGCTTGTTTCCCGACGTTCCGACCGATCACCCTGCGATGTCGGCGATGATCATGAACTTCGCAGCCAACATCTTGAACCTGGGCAACGCGGCGACTCCGTTCGGGCTCAAAGCGATGGGCGAGCTCGACAAGCTCAACAAGCACCCCGGCACTGCCAGCAACTCGATGTCGTTGTTCCTGGTCATCAACACCGCGGGGATCGCGATTCTGCCGTTCAGTGTGGTCGCGATCCGCGGAATGCTGGGCTCGAAGGACCCCGCGGGGATCATCATCCCTTCGATCATCAGCACCGCGGTCTCGACGGTCGTCGCGGTGCTGATCTGCAAGTGGATGCAGGGCTGGAAATTCTTCTCGGTCGAGAAGGCGGTCGGCTCGAAGGTCGCCGCGGAAGCTGTGCAGGTTGCGCCCGAAGTTGACGCGGCGGCGATGAACGAGGCGGTCGCGGCGGCGGCTCCGGTGGCCTCTGCCTCGGGAGCGCGGCTGTGGGTCATTGTCGCGGTGCTCGCCGCGGTGATGTGCGCCGCCTACCGCCACTTCAGCCAGGTGCTCAACCACTTCGCGTGGGCCAACCCCGGTTGGCACCTGCTCGAGCTGCTGCGACTGATGTCCAGCCACTGGGTGTTGCCGATCTTGATCCTCGGGATCCTGCTGTTTGGAATGGGCCGCCGGGTCAGGGTCTACGAGGCCTTCATCACCGCTGCGAAGGAAGGCTTCTCGGTCGCGATCTCCATCATCCCCTTCCTGGTGGCGATCCTCGTCGCGGTCGGGATGTTCCGGGCCTCAGGAGCGATGGAAGCCATCACCTCGACCCTCGGCCCGTGGACGGCGAGGTTGGGGTTTCCCGCCGAAGCGCTGCCGATGGCGCTGATGCGGCCCTTGTCCGGGCAAGGGTCGCTGGGGGTGATGCTCGATACGATGAAGACCCACGGCCCCGACTCGTTCGTCGGCTACCTGGTGAGCCTCATCAATGGAAGCTCAGAGACGACATTCTACGTGCTCGCGCTCTACTTCGGTGCGGTGCAGGTCAAGGCGGTGCGCCACACCCTGGCGGCCTGTTTGGTCGCCGATGCGGTCGGGTTGGTGATCACCCTGATCTTGTGCCGGCTGTTCTTCGGCTCAGTTCTGTAGGGCGGTTCGAATCTCGGGCGACGGCTCGCGCTGCAGCGCCAGCTCTTTGACCAGGCTTGCGACCTTCGAGGCCTTCAACGGCAGCTCTTTGAGGCTGCTCAACCGCTGCACTTCACCCGCCCGCAGCCGCTCTCGCACCGATTGATCGCCGCAGCGCTTGGCGAGCGCATCGGACTCGAGCAGCTTGAGCTCGGCGTCACGCAGCCGCGCCTCGGCAATGTTCACCGCGTCGGTGGCGCGCCGTTGAAACTCGACCACGTCGTCAGGGAAATCGGTTTTCTGGGCTGCAACTTCGGCGATCACGTCGCGCGCATACCTTCCCAATTCGACTGCGGCGCACATCTGCCGCGCGATGCTCAGCGCTCCCCCGCCCTCGACGACCTGCTGTACCGACGCGACCTGCTGGGTCCAGACCGACAGCTGCCGAGCGGTCACGGCCGCAGAGTAGGGCTGGTGGCGCTCGCGGCGAATCTGCGCCCAGCGCCGCAGCACGATGGGATCTGGAGCGGCGGGATCAAACGCGCGCTGGTACTCGCTGGCGGCCTTGTCGAGCCGTCCGGAGAGATCGAGCAGCACTCCGATGGTCAGGTACAGCTGGGCATCGGAAGCGTTCGCGCGCGCCGCTTCGACCCGAAGCTCGACTTCGTACTCGGCCACGGGCCTGGGCAGCGCCTTGAGCAGTTTCCCCAGGCTCTCGAAGGCGCGCTGGCGGACCAGAGGGTTGCGCGCGGTCCGGAAGGTCTCGAGCAGCGGGTCGAGCGCGCGAATGCTGACGTGCTCGCCGAGCTCTTCGGCGGCCTGCCAGCGTTCGAGCGGGTCGGGAGCCCCGAGGGACTTCACCACGTCGTCGAAGCTGCGCAGGTAAAAGCCCGGAAGCGCGCGTTGCACCGCCTCGTCATGGCTGTTCCCGGCCGTCTCGAGCAGCGCGGCGCGCTTCATCCGTTCCAGCAGGTTGGGGACCTTCGGAGCCAGGGGCGCTTTTGCGACCAGCGCCTTCGCTTCGCCCAGCAGGCCCGAGACCAGCAGCCCCTGCAGCTGCGAATCGAGCAGCTTCACGCGCACCTCGTCGCGGTGGGCTCCGGCGGGGTAATCGCGAAGGTAGGCAAACCATTCGGAGGCGCCGTGAGCGCTCGAGAACGCTTTGTCGTCGAGCTGCTGCCCGGCTTGAGAGCCGCGGGCGTCATCGGGGTGGGCGGCCGCGATTGCCCGTAGGGCTTCGGCGTCTTCGAGCCCGGTCAGCTCTTTGAGCTCGGCGGCGCGCAGCAGGGAATCGGCCTGGTCCGCGTGAGCCCCGTCGGGGTGATCCCGAAGAAATTGGCGCAGCGCCTGGGGGGTGGCTTTCGTCTGGGCGGCGTTGAAGCGCAACCCTTCCAGCAGGGCGCGCGCGGCAAGCGCCCGGGTCGAGTCGGGAAACTCGTCGAGGAAACGCTTGTAGGCGACGACGGTATGAACCTTCTGCGCCTGCTCGAACTCGAGCTGGGCCAGCGATTCGTTGGCCGGCTCACGGTTCTCATCGTCGGGATGTTTCTGAATGAAGGCTCGCCACCCAGCGATGGTGTCCGTCTTGTTGGCCGAGGAAAAAGCCGCATCTCGGCACCCACTCGACAGCAGCAAAACGACGGGCCAGATTCGAAGCACGTGCTCCGTATAACAACAAACCTCGTTGCCCCGACGGGCCTGAATTTTGACTGGGGACCTCAGTCGGCCCACCCTGTGACGATGCTCGGGGCTCACAGGTCGAAGTCGGTGTGGGCGGGCGCGGTGGCGGCGCTGGTGCTCACCGGTTGTGCGACGGGCGCTCCAGTGGGTGGGCGCGGCTTCGCAGCGGACAATGGGTACCGGGCGTTCGCGCGGGCGTCGTCGGCGAGGGGGACTCCGGCAGTCCAAAATGCCGAGGATGCGCCGGCCGTGGCGCTTCGGGTGCCGCCGGGCGCGCGCGACACCGCGGTGCAGTTGGCGCAGAGCCTGGTGGGGAAGAGCGCGATTGTGTTGGGTGGAAAAAAATACCGCGATGACTGCACCGGGTTGATTCGCGGCGTCTATGCGCAGCTGGGCGTGGACTTGATGGGGGGTGGGGAGCCCGGCGACAACGGCGTCACTGCGATCTGGCGTTACGCCGCGACGCACGGCCGGCTGTTCGAGGGCGGTCGTCCGGTGCCGGGCGACCTCGTCTTCTTCCGCGAGACCTATGACCTGAACCACGACGGGCACGTGAACGACGGGCTGACCCACATCGGGCTGGTCGAGAAAGTGGGCGAGGACGGAACGGTCCTGGTCATTCACCGGGTGGCTCGCGGCGTCGTTCGCTACAAAATGAACCTTCAGTTTCGCGACTCGGCGGTCAATTCCAGCGGTCGGTCGGTCAACGACTACCTGCGGGTCGCAAGGTCGCAGCAGAAACCGCAGCTGACCGCGCAGCTGTTCGCGGGGTACGCGACGCTGTTGCCAATCGAGTCCCGACTGGCCAACCGCTGACGAGCGCTACGGCGGCGTCTTGTCTTTGTCCTTCGCGGTTTTTTCCGCTTTGACCTTCTTCACCCAGGCGGTCAGCTCGTTTGCGATGTCGTGCTGCGGCTTGAGCGCGCTGACGGTTTGCAGCTCGGCCTCAGCCTCGTCGTACAGCTTGGCCTGAAGATCGAGCCGCGCCAGAAGGACATAAGTCCGAAAGAAGGTGGGATCGCGCTCGTGCAGTGCGGTCAGCTGCTGTCGGGCCGCTTCGATCAGGTCCGGAGACGCTCGGGTGTTGGCGGCATATTCGGCGTCCACCAGCTCGATCCACCCGTCTGATTTGCCTTCAGACTTCGATTGGTAGCGCTTGGTCAGCTTGAGTGCTTCGTCGGTGCCGCCGTACGCGTGGAACAGGGCCTGGGCTCGAATCAGGGCCAGCTCGGCTTGCCGGTTGAGCGTGCCTCCCTGGGTT
>JAYVCD010000055.1:0-17271 GCA_043750125.1 Archangiaceae bacterium
CCGCAGGGCTCGAAGTGGTGCTCACCCGCGACGACGACACGTTCGTGAGGCTCGAGGATCGCGCGAAGTTTGCCAACCAGAACAAGGGCGACCTGTTCCTCTCGATTCACTGCAACGCAGCCGTCAGCCGGCAGATGCGGGGCATCGAGACCTACACTCTGAATACTTCGGCCGACCGGTACAGCATTCGGCTGGCGGCGCGCGAGAATTCGAGCTCGGAACGCGGCGTGTCGGATCTGCAGTTCATCCTCGCCGACCTCGCCACCAAGGCGAACACCGACGAATCGGCCCGGCTGGCGCAGCGGGTTCAGAAGTCGCTGGTTCGCGACCTGAGCGCGCAGCACAAAGGCATCAAAGATCTCGGGACGAAGGAAGCGCTTTTCTACGTGCTGCTGGGCGCGAAGATGCCGGCGATCCTCGTCGAGACCTCGTTCATCTCGCACCCCGAAGAAGAGAAGCTGCTCGGCGGAGAAAAGTACCAGTCGGAAATTGCGGTGGCGATTTCCGACGCGGTTACCGGGTTCCTCGAAGCGCGTGAGGCGAAGCTCGCGCGCATGGACTGAACGAAAAGCACGCCGATGTGGCCGCTTCCGCACGCAGCGTGTGCTTGCTCCACCCGCATCAAATTGAACACGTGCCCGCTCACGCGGCCGATAAGTTGAACGACAGGCCCCGCGGCTGCCTGAATTGAAGGACGACGTTCCGCGCGGCCGCCATGAACATGCCAATGGCGAGCTTGAAGGTCTCGGCCCTTCCGTTCGGCGACCGTTTACTTCGGAGGCACGGCGCGAAGAATTCCTCCGCCTTCGGTTCCGAGCCAGATTTCCGAAGGTGCCCAGCCGTCGATCGCCGTCACCGCCCGCTGGCTGCCCGAGTCGACCATTCGCCACCCGATGCCATCGAAGCGCAGCGCAAAGCCGAACGGCACCGGCGTCACCGAGCTGCCGACCGCATAGAGGTTATCGATGCTCGAGCCCCACATTCCCCAGACCACGTCGGGAAGAATTCCCCCCGGCCCGTTGATGACGGTCAGGTCCGCGGTGTTCCAGTAGGTGCCATAGATCGCATCGCCGAACGCGAACGCCTCGCCTTGACCGGGGCTCCAGACCGCTCGGTAATCGGCGTGGTTGACGGTGGTCGAGTTGCGAGCCGTCCACACTCCGGTGCCCAGCTTCGAATACAGACTTCCACTGCCTGCGACCCACAGCTCGAGATCATTGGGACAGTAGATTGAGAACAGGTCCCGATTTCCTACCGTGCCCTGGCTCTGCAGCAGCGTCGAGCTGCCCTTGTAGAAGGTACCGCTCATCCCGACGCCGTACAGGTACTGGCCGCAGTGGCGCAGATCTCGAATCGGGCCGTTGATGCCGCTGGTGGGGATCGCGCTCCAGGCCATTCCGTCGTAGTGGTAGACGGCGTTGGGCGTCGACACCACGACATCCTTTCCCTTGGCGGCGATTGCGAACAACTCGTTGCCGAAGGGCTGTGAGCTGCCGAGCAAACGCCAATCTCCGGGGGCGACCCGGGTGTAGACCGAGCCAATCTTGGTGGTGCAGGTGGCATTCAAGCAGTCGTCGACCAGCGCGTAGACCCCAGCATCGGTGGCGGCGAGATCGCGAACGGTCCCGTAAAAGCCCCGTGAGACCTCGGTGAAGGTTCCAGCCCCATAAGACCAGATCGACCCCAAGTCGCCGACCATGTAGCCGGTGGTAGAGGCCGCGCCACCGCCGAAGAACCCGCGGGGAATCTGAGGGCCACGCCAGGCGACCAGCCCCCAGCCTTGCGGCATCACGATTCCCGCGTCCGTTCCGCCGTCCACGGTTCCCCCGTCGGGGTCTCCTGCGTCGGTCTCTCCTGCATCGGGCGGCGCTGGAATTCCGCCGTCGATGATCGAAGCCTTGGGGTCAAAGAGCAGTGTGTACCCGGCTTTGTTCGAACGACCGCCAATCACCACCCGCCCATCGACCACGCCCAGGGTCGTCGCCTCGGTCAACAGGGGGACCGGGGGAAGGCTCGCCGCGGTCCACCCACCGGCGGTGAAGTGCCACAGCTTGTTTCCTCCCACCGCCCACGCTTCACCGCCCGCCGGGTCGATGAGCTGCGCGGTCGTCAACAGCGTCGCCAGTTGGGTCTGATAAAGCGAGTCCCAGGCCTTCTTCACCGGATCGTATTTGTAGATCGACCCCTGGCTTCCGAGGGTGACGAAGCCTCCCAGCCCGTCGCCGATCACCGACAGCAGAGTCTCGAAAGACGGGCTGTACTCGGTGATCCAGACGCCCGCGCGGCGCACGAGCACGTCGTTGCCCTCGCCCACCGCCATTCCGTTCGTTCCGTCGTACCAGAGCGCGCGGGGCTTGCACGATGCGAACACCCCCACGACAGGAGCGGCCGAGGCCCCCTTCAATTCGATCACCAGGCCTGAGCTTCCGGTCACTCCGACCGCGACTGCGTTGTCGAGCGTCGTCCCGCCGATCGCCTTGAGCACGACCGTCGGAGACGAGAAGAAACGGGTCCACTTCCCGGTGAGATCGCGGCCAAGAATGGTCGCGTTGGCTCCGACGAATACCGTTCCCAATCCTCCCGGTGCCAGCGCGCCGCCCCACAGATCGTTGCCGGTCGGGTAGGGGTTTTCATGCAGCCAGCTCGAAGGTCCTACCGCTGAACCCCGAACGCGCACCTGCGCGCTCGCCGACTGCATCCCCGCCTTGGCGGTCACGGTCGCGAGGCCGGGATCTTTCGCGGTCAACTTGCCCATCGCATCGATGGTCGCGACCCGCGGAGGAAGAACGCTCCAGGTGACATCCACGTCAATCGAGGCCCCCGTTGGGTCGATCACCTTGGCGGTGAACTGCTGCATCTGGCCCACGTCCAGCGTGGTGTCTTTCGGCTCGACCTCCAGCCGCGCGATGTTGGGCTCGGTCGGACTGGTGAGCCAGAACAAGCCGAGCCGTTCGGTGCGCGCTTCGACAGTCTTGAACTCGACATGGGTGGCCACTCCCGGCAGCTGAAGGTACGGATCGTTGCCCGACTGGCGCCGGCTGTCGAAGGTGCCCGGGTCGACCGCTTTCGGAACGCGGTCGGGGATCCACGGCATGAAGATCTTGATCGGAATGGCGAAGGTCACGCCCGAAGGGCTGAACCGGTAACCGAGGCTGATCCTCTTGCGGCCCGGAACTTCCGGAATTCCGGTGTCGACGATGGTGACGGTGATGTTCGCCTGAGCGAGCAGCGCGCCTTTAGGAATGTCGAGCAGCACTCCGTCGCGGGCGAAGAGGCCGCCTTCAGGGCCCACGTCGATGGGGCCGGTGGCTCCGCCGTCCGCTCCGGTATCAACCTTGGGAATGCAGGCCCCCAACAGGCAGACTGCGGCGAGCACCGGCCAACGGCGGTTTGAGTTGGAAATCAAGGAGCGGTCCCTTATCTCTTCGGCCCAGACGATCCGCGTCTGACTCTATTGGAATCGGAAGCTGTTTTGGAACGTTAGCTGCATAAGTCACCCAAGGATGTCGCGATGACGCTCAAGTCCCTCGCTGTCTTCTCGTTTTTGCTGGCTCCCCTCGCCCTCGCTCAACCACAACCGCCGCAGCCGGCTTCGAAAGAAGCCAGCGCATTGCTTTCGCTGCCTTCGCTGGCCCCGCTGGTCGATTCGGTGCGGTCGGCGGTCGTGAATGTCGACGTCCAGGCCCGGCGCGCCGCTGCGTCGAATGAGGAAGGGGTCGATGAAGACCAGATGGAACGGTTCTTCGGCCGTGGAGGCGGGGCGAGAAATCAACTGAAGCAAGGAGCCGGCAGCGGCTTCATCGTCGACCCGCGGGGCCTGGTCCTCACCAACAACCACGTGGTGGAAGGAGCGGTGATTATTCGCGTGCGCCTGGAAGACGGCCGCGCGTTCGACGGCGATGTGCTGGGGCGAGACCCGCTCACCGACCTCGCGCTGATTCGGCTGCGGGGCAAACCCGAGAACCTTCCCGTGGTGCGGCTGGGCGATTCATCGGTGATGCGGGTCGGTGACTTTGCCGTCGCGATTGGAAACCCGTTCGGTCTGGCCTCGTCAGTCTCGTTGGGCATCGTCTCGGCACTGGACCGCAACATTCATGCGGGCCCGTATGATCAGTTTCTCCAGACCGATGCGGCGATCAACCCCGGAAACTCCGGCGGCCCCCTGTTCAACCTCAAGGGAGAAGTCATCGGGATCAACACTGCAATCGTCGGAGGGGGAACAGGCATCGGGTTCGCAGTCCCTTCGAACGTGGCCCGGGCGCTGATGCCGCAGCTCGAGAAGAACGGCTCGGTCACCCGCGGTTGGCTGGGGGTCGGGATTCAGGATCTCAACCCCAGCCTCGCGAAGGCGATGGGAATTCCTCAGCAGGAAGGCGCGGTGATCACGGCCGTCAACGACGGCTCGCCAGCCAAGAAGGGCGGAGTCGTCGAGGACGACGTGGTCGTCTCGATCGACGGCGCCCGGGTCATGTCGGGGGGCGCTCTCTCTCGCACGGTGGCGCTCAAGCGACCCGACACCGAAGTGAAGCTCGCCGTCTATCGCGGAGGCAAACCGCTCGAGCTGAAGGTCAAGCTCGGCACCCGACCGGACCTCGAGAACTTCGCAGCCAAAGCGGCCGCGTCGACCGAGCCGGCCGGAGTCAAACAGCCCCGGGTCGGCTTGAGCTTTCAGGACATGGATCCCCGGTTGGCCGAAAGCGTCGGCCTGCCCCCGACGGGCGCCCTGGTGGTGGAGGTCACTCCCGGCTCTTCGGCTGAGCGAGCGGGGCTGGCGCGAGGGATGGTGGTGGTCGAGGCGAACAAGAAGCCCGTGCGTGGACGGGACGATCTGATGAAGGTGCTGTCCGAGGCCAAAAGCGGAACCGTGCTGTTGATGCGCGTGATGCTTCCGGGCAGCGGAGGGAAGCGCCTGCAGGCGCTCGAGCTTCCCTGAAGGGTTCTTGAAAAGGGGCCTGGGTGTCAGATGGCTGCACACCCCGGCGCGCCCCTGACCGGACTCGCGACACCGTTGGATTGCGCGCGCGTGTTCCTCTTTCGTGACGGGGACAGGGAAGAGGCGAGAATCTGGCGGGTTGTCTCTGGGCAAACATGGCCCCCCGATTGCTCTACAGCTCTGCCGTGAGGCCCCCCGTGACGCTGAGCGCTGGAAAACACGACAATAAGATCGCACCTCGGGTGGATCTCCCTGTCGGTGGACCGCGGGAGCTCGTTCCGGTGACGCGCCTTTTCTCGACCAGCTCGGTGTCGGTGGTCAACGGGGTGCTCACTGCCGTTCGAGTCCTCCAGGCCGCCTGACCCTTCACATAGGGTCACGCGCTGTAGTGTCATGCTTGCTCAGACCCCTTAAGTCGTAGTAACTCCCGCCGCATCTGAGGCCGACTTTTCGGCCCCGTATGCGTTTCGCGGAGTCCACTTCCCGATGCGGATCAAACGCCTCGACATCACGGGTTTCAAGTCCTTCATGGACCGGGTCGTCTTCCAGTTCGATCTCGGCGTCACCGGGGTGGTCGGCCCCAACGGCTGCGGAAAATCGAACGTGGTCGACGCCATTCGTTGGGTGATGGGCGAGCAGAGCGCGAAGAACCTTCGCGGCCGCGGAATGGAAGACGTGATCTTCAACGGCTCGGAGCTGCATGCGCCGTTGTCGATGGCCGAAGTCACCCTCAGCTTCAAGATCGACGACGGCGACCTGTTGCCTGCGCCGCTGGCAGGTCTGAGTGAAGTCTCCGTCACCCGGCGCATGTTTCGGGGCAGCAACGAGAGCGAGTACGCGATCAACAAAGTCGCCTGCCGAATGCTCGACATCACCGAGCTGTTCCTGGGCACCGGCGTCGGGACCCGCGCCTATTCGATCATCGAGCAGGGTCGAGTCGGCCAGATCGTCTCAGCCCGTCCAGAAGATCGCCGCTCGTTCATCGAAGAAGCCGCCGGCGTCACCAAGTACAAGGCGCGCCGCAAAGCCGCCGAACGGAAGATGGAGTCGACCCAGGGCAACCTGCTGCGGGTCAACGACATCGTTCAGGAGCTCGAACGGCGGCTCGAGAGCCTCGAGCGGCAGGCGAAGAAGGCTGAGAAATACAAGAAGCTCAAAGCCGAAATGCGCGAGCTGGAATTGCACGTGCAGTCGCACCGCTGGCTCGAGCTCAATGCCCAGAAGAAGGTGCTCGAGCTTCAGCTCTCGAGCCTTTCGAACGAGGAGCGCGAGAGCTATGCCCGGGTGCAGGGGCTCGAAGCTGAAATCGAGCAGCGCCGGGCGACGATCGACGCCGAAGGCCAGGCGATCGAGCATGCCGCGCTCGAGCTGTCGCTGCTGGAAGGTCAGGAAAAGCTCGACGCCCAGAACCTCGGCCATTGGCGCACCGATGCCGAGAGCATCCGGGCCCGACTCACCAAGGCTCAGTCGGACGCCGATGCGCTGGCCGAGCGGGGTTCCGAGCTTCAGAGCGCGCTCGAGCAGTGCCAGGCCGAGCTTTCGCAGCTGGCGGTCGGCTCGAAAGAAGACGAAGTCGCGCTCCAGGTCTCAGAAGAAGAGATCCGCCGCGTGGGGAACCTCTCGACCGAAGTCGCCGCCCGGCTGGATCTCGAGCGAAAGGAACTGGTCGAGGCGGTGACGAAGGTCGCCAACCACGAGACGCACCTGACCGATCTGCTCAACCGTCGCGCCGAGCTCGAGCATCGCCGCGGTGGGCACGAAGGCGAGGTCGAGACGCTGAAGGCGGAAGAGGCCCAACTGGAAGCCGCTCGAGCCGAAGTCCTCGATCGGGTCGGGAACAGCCGCCAGAACGCGCACGAGCTGGCGACCCGTCGCACCGACGAAGAATCGCAGCTGTCGCGCACGCGCGAAGAGTTCGCCGAAAATGAGATTCAAGTGATCTGCCTGCGAGAAGAGCTCGCCGACAAGCGCAGCCGTCTGAACTCGCTGCAGGAAATCGCTCGCAACTACGAGGGGTATGATCGCGGAGTTCGCGCCGTGATGCTGAAGGCGGGCGAAGACCCCAAGGCGATGGGGGTGTTCGGGGTGGTGTCGGACGTGGTGACCGCTCCGCCGCAATTCGAGAAGGCGATCGAAGCCGCGCTCGGTGAACGGCTGCAGCACATCATCGTCGAGACGCCCGAGAAGGGCTTCGAGCTGGTCGAGCATCTGCGCGAGCTGTCTGAAGGGCGATCGACGTTCGTGCCGGTGATCGGCGGCCTGAGCCTGGCGGCCGTGGAAGGCGATGGGGCGCCGGGAACCCGGGCGATCGACGCTGTCACCGTCACTGAAGAGGTGCTGCGGCCCGTCGTTCAGCTCTTGCTGCAAGACGTGATGCTGGTTTCGGACCTGGCGATGGCCCGGGAGCAGGCAGTGAAGTTCCCCCTGCTGACCTTCGCGACCGAGAACGGCGAAGTGCTGCGTCCGGGCGGAGTCGTCACCGGCGGGGTGCTCGAAGGCCCGGCGGTCGGAGCGCTGCAGAAGCGTCGCGAGATCGGCGAGCTCGAGCTGCAGGTCAAGCAACTGGAAGAGGGCTACAACGAGATCGTCACCCGTCACTACGAGTTGCAGAAGCAGATGGGGCACCGCGAAGGCGTGCTGAAGGCGCTCGCGAAGAACGAGCATGCGGAAGAAATCAGTCTCGCCACGCACGAGAAGGACCTGACCCAGGCCGGCCAGGGACTGGTGAAATTGCGCGAGCGGATTCGGGTCGTCGACAGCGAGGCGGCGCAGCTGACCGAAGCGATGCAGCTTTTGAGCAGCGAAGAAGTGTCCTCTCGCGGAGAAGTTGCGCACGGTCAGACCGACCGCGATGCGCGGGACGAGCGGGTGCGGTTGATGAGCAGCGAGCTCGAGGCGCTCAAGGCCCGCGCCCAGCTTTTGTCCGGCCAGCTGACCGAAGTCAAAGTCCGGGTCGCGTCGGCAAGTCAGAAAGGCGAGGGCGCTCACCGGGCGGTCGAACAGCTGCAAACCCAGGCGACCGAGACCGCCGCGCGCGCGCAGGCGATCGGAGCCGAGCGGGACGAAGGCGCCACTCACCTCGAGCTGCGGATGATGCAGATCGAAGAGACCGCAGAACGACAGGCAGCCCGCGCGTCGGCGCTGGCGTCCTCGGGGACGAATCTCGAGCAGCGTCGCGCCGGTCACACCGAGGCTGCGACGAAGGTTCGTCAAGACGAGGCCGCGCTGAAAGATCTGCGGTCGCGCCTAGACACGGTCATCCACGGCCTGTCGGAGATTTCGATCAAAGATCGCGAGCTCTCGCTCGAGCAGGACCACCTGGTCGCTACCATTCGTGAGCGCCACGCGATCGAGGTGGGCGATGCGATTCACCAATATCACCTGCTGCCGCGCCCGTCGGCCGAGGCCGAGCAGAAGACCAAAGACCTGCGCATTCAGATCGAGCGTATGGGCGAGGTCAACCTGACTGCGATCGAAGAGCACGCCCAGCTGAAGGAACGGTTCGATTTCCTCTCGAAGCAGAAGGCAGATCTCACCGATTCGCTCACCCAGCTCGAAGAGGCGATCGTGAAGATCGATCGCACCAGCCGCGAGCGCTTCAAGCAGACGTTCGAAGCGGTGAACGAGAAGTTCCAGCAGATCTATCCGCGGCTCTTCGGCGGGGGGCGCGCGTCGCTGACGCTGACCCAGGAAGGAGTAGGGCAGGAAGCGGGCGTCGAGATCATCGCCCAGCCTCCGGGAAAGAAACTGCAGAACGTCAACCTGCTGTCCGGTGGCGAGAAAGCGCTCACCGCCGTCTCGATGATCTTCGCGATTTTCCTGATCAAGCCCACTCCGTTCTGTCTGCTCGACGAAGTCGACGCGCCACTCGATGAGGGCAACGTCGGTCGCTACAACGAGATGGTCAAAGAGATGAGCAAGCAGTCTCAGTTCATTCTGATCACCCACAACAAGCGGACGATGGAAGCGGTCGACACCCTGTACGGGGTGACGATGGAAGAGCCCGGTGTCTCGAAGCTGGTGTCGGTGAAGCTCAGCGACGCTGCGGCCGCGAACAGCGATCAGCAGGTCGCCTGAAGGCACCGCGTTGGGCTCACGGCGTCTGGACCCCCGAGTCTGCAGTCCATGGAAACAGGGTTCGCAGCGCCTCGAAGTCGACCGGGGTGATCGGAATTTCGAGCAGGACTCCGGCGGTTCGCAGCCGAAGCTTCTGGGCCCCCCGGCCGCGGGGGGCTGCGGTGATGTCGGCAGTTCGGGCGCACAGGCCCCCGGGAAGCTGAGCCACAGAGCTCAACACCTGCTCGAGCCCCTCGAGCGGCAACCGAGTCAGCTGCTCGAGCAAGAACGCCTCTGAGATTGGCAGGTCGAGCTGGGTCGGAACAATCTTCCGCAGCAGGGGCGCTGCCATTCCACGGGGCACAAAGCACAGCCCCTTGCCGTGAAGCAGCGCCAGGCCTTCTGCATCGGGGCCGGCCTGCGAGAGCCAACCGGGAAGGAGCACCACGGTTCCCGAGGGGGGGGGGCGATCGACTCCCTTCAGCGGCTCATCGCGGTACAGCAGAAACAGCACCGCGAGCTGAACGGGCGAGGTGACGACGGGCAGGGACAGCGGGGGGATGGCGTCGATCGAAATTCCCGTGTTGCGGCCCAGCAAGTCCACCCCGTCGGGTTCGATGGCTTTGAGCGGCACTTCGATCGGAACTCAGCGGTAAGGAATCCACACCAGCCGGTCGACCAGCAATACCCTCGAGCCGAATGCGAATTTGCTGGGAAGGCTCTGACCTGGCTCGAGGTTCGCTCGCGTCGACTGGTTTCCAAGATCCTTTAGCGGGCAGAGCCGTTCGACGCCGCTTCCCCCGCTTTTCCAGGAGTTCAGGTCATGAAACACGTCTGTCTGCTCGCCTCTTGCGTTGCCGCATTGTTCGCCGCCCCCTGCCTTGCCGCCGATCGCGCCCTCGACAGCGCAGATCCGAAGATCCAACTGGCGATCTTGATCGACACCAGCTCGAGCATGGACGGGCTGATCAACCAGACCCGCGAGCAGCTGTGGAAGATCGTCAACACCTTCGCTACCGCAAAGAAGAACGGGAAGAAGCCGCGCTTCGAGCTGGCGCTCTACGAATATGGAAACGACAGCCTGCCCCGCGAAGGCAACTTCATTCGAATGGTCTCCGGGCTGACCACCGATCTCGACAAGGTCAGCGAGCAGTTGCACAAGCTGCGCACCAACGGCGGCGACGAATACTGCGGCGCGGTCATTGCCAAGGCCGTCAGCCAGCTCGAGTGGAGCAAGAACAAGGGTGACCTCAAGCTCATTTACATCGCGGGCAATGAGCCGTTCACCCAGGGGCCAGTGAACTACGTGACGGCTGTCAAGGACGCGATCGAGCATGGAATCGTGGTCAACACCATTCACGCGGGTGACCAGGCTGCGGGCATCAGCGGCAAGTGGAAGGACGCAGCGATGCTCGCAGACGGCAACTTCCTCACCATCGACCAGAACCGCGCGATCGTGCAGATCAACGCCCCGCAGGATGCCGAGATTGCCCGGCTGGGCAATGCGCTGAACAAGACCTACGTCGGCTACGGCGATGAGGCTCCTGCCGCGGTGGTTCGCCAGGAAGCGCAGGACAAGGCCGCGATGGGAATGTCTCTGGGCAGTGGCACGGCACGCGCGGTGACCAAGTCTTCGGCCCAGTACGACAACAGCAACTGGGACCTGATTGACGCAAAGAGGAAGGGCGCCGACGTGGGGAAGATGCCGACCGCCGCCCTGCCGGCCGCGATGCAGGCAATGAAGCCCGCCGAGCGAGTCGAGTACGTCGAAGGGAAGGCGAAAGAGCGGGCCGAGATCCAGCAGAAGATCGGGGCGCTCAATGCCGCGCGCGAGCAGTTCGTGAAGGCCGAAGAGAAGAAAGGCGGTGGGAAGAAGGAAGCCACACTCGACACTGCGTTGCTCGAGTCGGCGAAGGCGCAAGGCGCGAAGTCCGATTTCGCTTTTTGAGGTCCTTGTCGCTGAAAGCGCGTGACGCGGGATTTGGCGCGCGGCCTTTGACGGCGGATACTGCTGTCACTTGCCGCCGCGCCTCTTGCTTGTTGTCGTCCTGCTCGGTGGGTGTGGTCGCACCGAGGTCTACCCTCGGGTCATCTCGGGGTCGGTGTGTGGCGACAAGATCGTGCTCGGCCCCGAAGAGTGTGACGACGGCAATGATGTGGCGACCGACGCTTGCCTGCCCTGGTGCCAGAAGGCCCGCTGCTCGGACGGCTACATCTTCGTCGGGGTCGAGCAGTGCGACGATGGGAACCTCGACGACTTCGATGGCTGCACCAATCACTGCGGTCCTCCTGGGTGCGGCGACGGGGTGGTCCAGCCCGGTGAGGAATGCGATGACGGAAACGATCGCAGCGATGACGCGTGCCTGCCCAGCTGCCTGAAAGCGCGCTGCGGCGACGGAATCGTGCTGGGCGGGGGCGAAGAGTGCGACGACGGAAATCGCATCGACGACGATCAGTGCGGCAACGACTGCAAGCTTCCGGTGTGCGGCGATGGGGTGAAGGAAGGGTCCGAGCAGTGTGACCTCGGGCTGCAGAATGGCGACCGCCCCGCGTTCTTGATTTCCCAGCCGTCGGGCACGCGGATCGCGACCAACCCGCTGATCCGCGGGAAGAGCGCGGTGGACTTCTACGACTATCGCTCGGCTTCGAGCCACACCGGGCTCGAGCAGGTGGGCGAGAGCCGCATCTACCTGTACGTCGATTCCAACACCGGGCGGCTGAGCCTGATTCTCACCCACGGAATCGACCTCGACTCTTCGGGTTTGAGCCAGCCTTCTTCCAGCGTGAACATGGATGTCGCGGGGCTGCCCTCGGTCGTGACCGTGGATCTCGCCGATGACGCGCCCAGCGAGTTCTCGAAGTCTGGGCCTACCACCGCGGTAGGGCGCTGGGTCTTCAACCTCAACAGCGACGGGGGAATTCTCGGAGGCTTCCCCTTTCCCGGAGTCTGGAAAGTCACCGTGACCCCGACGTTCATGAGCGGCCTGACCAGCTGGGGTTGGGTGAGGCACGATGCGCAGCGAATTCCACTGAAGATGACCGAGCCGATCACCATCGAGGCGTTCGACACCTCGGCATTCTGCCGGACCAACTGCATGATCCCCCGCTGCGGAGACGGGATCCAAGATGGGGCCGAGGTGTGTGACGACGGCAACACCACCGGTGGAGACGGATGCGCCGCCGACTGCAAGAGCTTTCGGTAGAAGTGCATGCGCGCCAAGCAGCCCAGGTTCTGCTAGCAACTCGACGTGGCCGATTCCCGGGGACACCTCGTATTTGCCTGTGGTGAGAGCCTGTACGCAGTGCCCGCCGACCGCGCTCAAGAAGTGGTGAGCCTTCCGGCGTTGACCCGCGTTCCGGGCGCTCCCTCGCACTTGTTGGGTGTCTTTGCCCACCGGGGCGAAGTGATTCCGGTGATCGATTTGGCGATGCTCACCGGGGCAACGGTCGAAGGCACGATGAAGCGCGCGGTGCTGGTGCGCGTCGCCCGGGGAGGCCTGGCCTTGACGGCCACCCGCGTCGCCGGCATCTCGATTCTTCAGGGCCCCTTCGACCCGCTGGGGACCAGTGGAATCCAGGCGCACCTGACGGGGCCTGCGACGGCGCCGGCTGGGCAGGTGGCGGTGATCGAGCCGGAAGGCTTTTTCGAATTCCTTGCGCGCGGAGCCTGAAATCCGGATGAGCACGCAACTCGAGGGAATGGTGCTTTGCCGGGTGGGCGAGCACCGGCTGGCTTTTCCTGCCTCGGACGTGTCACAGATTTCGGATTGGGCCATCGGAGACGCCGCCCTGCCGCACGCGCGCGCGGCTTTCTCACTGCCTCCGAGCGCCGGCCGTTGTGTAGAAGACGGGCAGGGTGGGCTGATCGTCGATTCGCTGGAAATTGCTACCGACCCGCTTCCGATGCTCGAAGTGCCGGCGATGCTGGTCGGCGCTGCGGGAGGCGCTCTGCGGGGGTTCATCGTCCTCTCCGGCGAGCTGTGCCCCGTGCTCGCCGTCACCCCTTTTGCCCAATTCCTGCAGCGGAGCGAGCGGTGAACGACCCGCCGGGGCTCAAGGGACTCAACCGCTGGGTCACGATGCCCTCGACGGTTTCGGGCCTGGTCGGAACGGCGCTCGCAATGCTCTATGCCTTCGTCACGATTTCTTTTCCAGCCGGCACCCTGACAGCGCTCTTCGTCTGCATCGCGATCTTCGTCGGCCTGGCCAATGGGTTGGGCGATCGACAAGTCCAGTCAGCGCTGGCAACCGTGAGGCGGGTCGCCACCGGGGCGCACGCGGGCAAAGAGACACTGGGCGATGCGGTGCGCGAGCTGGCGCAGCTTCCCGATGTCTCGTTCTGGGTAAGCCTGGGTTTCTGGTGCGCCGGCTCGGTGGGAATCGGGCTGACCTACGCGCAGGTCTCTTCGGCGCCCTGGCAGGTCGCCGCGCGTCTGGCGTTCATCGGGGTCGCTTTGGGCCCGCTGGTCGCGACCCTGGGTTACCTGGGCGTCGTGACCCGAGCCCGAAGGGCGATCACGGTTATTGCCGGTGGGGGGCTGGCGCCCCGCGAGGTGATTGCGGCGATTCCACCCGCTCGAATGCAGCTGCAGCGCCGACTGATCATCTACGCGGCGGTCGCGGTCGGCACTCCGATGATGCTGGTGACCGACATGCTGGTGCAGCACACCGAGCGGACCTTCGCGAAGGTCCTGGAGCAGCCGAACAGGCTCGCCCAGTCGGCCGCGTTGGCCAACGAGCTCGACGCAGGCCTGCTGACGCTGATCCTCGTCGCGCTGCTGGCGATCGCAGGGGTGGGGGTGTGTGCCTACCTGTCCGGGACCGCGCTGGGCGAGCCGATGCGCGCTCTGGCGAACAAGGCACGGGCGATGGCGGGCGGAAAGCTCGGGGGCAGCGCGCTGGTCCCGGGTGAGGACGAGATCTGGGCCACCGCGGCGGCCTTCACCACGCTCGAGACTCAGCTGGTGCTGGTGGTGACTCAGCTGCAGGGCGCGGGGCAGAAGATCCAGGAAACGACCGAACAGCTGGTCTCGAGTCGCGCCAAGCATGAGCAGGGCACCGGCGACCAGACCGCGGCCCTGGCACAGACTTCGGCCACCACCGAAGAGCTTGCCCGCAGCGCAAAGCAGATTGCCTTGAATGCCACCCAGGTCGCGACCCTGGCGAGCCAGACGCTGAATGCCGCCCGCGAAGGAAAGGACAACGCGGACCAGTTCTACCTTTCGATCTTGAAGGTGCGCGAAGGAAACCAGGCGATCGCAGACTCGGTGGTGAAGCTGAACAAGCGGGTCCAGCAGGTGGGTCGAATCGTCGAGTTCATCGATGGCATCGCCGACAAGTCCGACCTGTTGGCCCTCAACGCCGAGCTCGAGGGCAACAAGGCGGGCGAGGTGGGGCGGGGCTTCTCGCTGGTGGCGGCCGAGATGCGCAGGCTCTCAGAGAGCGTGATGGGCAGCACCCGCGAGATCATCGGGCTGATCCACGAAGTGCGCGATGCCACCAACGCGGCGGTGATGGCGACCGAGGCCGGGGTCAAGGCGTCCGACACGGGAAGCGCGCTGGCCCTGAAGGTCAGCGAGGGTCTCTCGGACATCTTGAACTTCGCGACCTCCACCGCCGACGCCGTACAGCGCATCACCCTGGCGACCCACCAGCAGCAGGTGGGCACCGATCAGCTCGCGCAGACGATGAATGACATTCTGCGCTCGACCAAGGCAGGCGAGGGGGCCTCGAAAAAAATGTCGAACGCCAACGACGTGCTGCAGACGTTGGCCACCGAGTTGAAGAGCACCGTTGGGCGCTTCGAGGTCAGCTGATGCAAGTCGAGCTCTGGCTTCGCGATCGGGTTCGGTGGCTGTTGAACCCTTCGCGCGCCGTCAACTTCGTCGTGGCTGCATTGGCGATGCTCTACGCGTGGTTCACTCTCGAGCTGTCGCCTGCAGACCTGACTCTGGCGGGAACGTTGGTCGGGCTGGGAGGCGCTGTCGCAACGGTCTTCGCCGAGCTGCGATCGGGTCAGCGGCTTCGGGTGCTCAAGGGCCTGGCTTCGGGAACGCTGCCGGCGACCCGGGAAGCGCTGGTCCAGGCGATCGTCGAAGTCCATGCGCTGCCCGACGGGGTGGCGATGCTCACTGCGCTCAGTTGGTTGGGCACGGTGTCGGTCGTCGCCCTCGGGCTCTGGTATTTCGGTGAGCTGCCGTTGGGCACCAGCGTGAGGCTGCTTGCGATGGGAGCGCTGTTTGGGCCATTGAGCGCTGCGTTGGTCAACCTCTGGGTGATGCGCCGGGGTTGCATCGTGATCGAGGCGATGGCTGCCGGCGTTTCGACTCAGGAAGTCATTGCGGCCCTGCCGGCGACCAAGCTTCAGGTGCGCGCGAGGCTGCTGGCGATCACGCTCTCGCTGGTGATTCTTCCTTCGGCGATGTTGGTCGACGTTTCGCGCCAGCAGACCCGCATCGGACTCCAGTCGATCATTGCCTCGCACGGCGATTCGATCGAGCAGCAGCGGCTGGCGCGTCAGCAGCGGCCCCTGGTGTACGGCCGGCTGGGGCTGTTGTTTTCAATGGTGCTCGGCGCAGCGTTGTTGACCGCGTGGGCTGCAGGCTCGGTGATGGCCGACCCGATGCGGCGGGTGGCGGCCGAAGCCAACCGAATGGCTGAAGGAGACTTGAGCCCGCCCCAGGTCTTCGCTGCCAGCGATGAAGTCTGGGCAGTCACCAGTACCTTCAGCCTGATTCAGGCGCAGCTGCACGACGTGGTCGGCCAGTTGACCCGCGCGGGGGTGAGCATCGCGACGACGACCGAAGACCTGGTCGGCACCTCGTCTGGCTATGAGGCCGGAGCGGCGGAGCAGGCGGCGAGCCTGAACGAGACCAGCGCGACGACCGAGCAGCTGGCGCAGAGCGCACGGCAGATTTCCGTCAACGCCGCCGACGTGTCGGAAATCTCGCAGCGCACGCTCGACTCGGCGTACGCGGGGCAGACCCGGGCCGAAGAGTTCGTGCGCGCCGTCGAGCGCATGCGGCAGGACAATCGGACGATCGCCGAAGGGGTCGCGCGGCTGCAGCGACGCGTTCAGCAGATTGGAAAAATCGTGGAGTTCATCACCGGGGTGGCCGACCGCAGCGACCTGCTCGCCCTGTCGGCCGAGCTCGAGGGCACCAAGGCGGGCGAAGTCGGCCGCAGCTTCACCCTGGTGGCAGCCGAGATGCGCCGGCTGGCCGAGAACGTGCTCGAGTCGACCACCGAGATTGAAGAGCTGATCGGCGAGATTCGCGAAGCGACGCACGTCACGGTCCAGGCGACCGAGCATGGCCTTCAGCAGACCACCAGCGGCACTGCCCTGGCGGGCGAGGTCACCCGCGCGCTGACCGAAGTGGTCCGGCTGGCGCAAGAAACCTCGGTCGCGGTGCGCAGCATCACCCTCGCGACCCAGCAACAGCAAAGCGGCACCGACCAGCTGGCCGAGGCGATGGCCGACATTCTGGGCATTACTCAACAGAGCCTGGCCGCGACCAAGCAACTGAGCTCGGCAAACATCGAGCTGGTGGCGTTGTCGGGAAGCCTGTCGTTGTTGGTGGGCCGCTGGAAGAGCACCTGAAGTGGCGACTCCCCGCGAGAAGCTGCTGGTTCAGTTTCGCGAGCTGGTGGTCGAGCGCCTCGAAAAGATCGGCCGTCACCTGATGCAGCTGGAAGGTCAGCCGGATCTCGAGGCAGGCAAAGCAGCGCTGCGCGAGCTGCACGGCCTCAAGGGCGAAGCGCGGATGATGGGGTTTCCAGACATCAACGCGCTGGTCCACGAGATGGAAGAAGTGGTGCGCGCGGTCCAACCGGTGAAGTACCAACTGGCTGCCGCCTCGACCGATGCGCTGCTGGTGGCGTCCGACGCAGTGAGCGTGCTGTCCGGCGCTGGTGCCGGAGCGCCGCCGGATCTTCCCCGGCTGCTCGACTGGCTCAAGCAGCGGGTGGCGGCCGAGAAGGGCCTGGTGCCTCCGCCCCCGTCGGCGCCCGCGCTGCCGTCCGTTCCGCCGTCGGTCGACAAGGGGATCGTGCCGCCGTCGAAGTCGGCGCCGCAGCCGTTGGTGGATTCCGACGGCCAGCCCGTTTCGTCAACCGGGCCGGCGCGGGTCGATGCCAGCGTGCGCATCAGCCAACAGTCGCTGGACATGTTGACCTCGACGACGACCAGCCTGCTGGCCCGCACCCGCCGCCGCGAATTGGCCGCCCAGAAGCGGCTGAAGCTGACCCGCGAGCTGCAACAGATTCAACGAATGGCCGAAGAT
>JAYVCD010000056.1:0-41400 GCA_043750125.1 Archangiaceae bacterium
CGATTCTCGGGCAGCTCGACCGACTCGAGCACCGCCAGCAACATCGGCACCACCGAATCGTCGAGGCCGATCAGGTATCGAATGATGTCGGGCGCGTTCTTCGGCTTGCTGTTCTTGAGCACGTCGCCGACGCGGGACAGACGCTGTTCCTCGCCCATCTTCATCTGGAAGTTCCGCAGCAAGACCGAGGTCGCCGAGTCTTTGCCCGCCCGCTGTTCCATCGCCCGCAGCTTCAGCACCACCTGCCCAATCGTCCCGAAGTCTTCCTGCAGCAGCATCGCGTCGAGCAGCTGAACGAACATTTCTTCGAGCAGGGTTGCGTCGTCGACGCCCGCCTCGACCACCTGGAACACCGCGCTGATGAGCTTGGGGAACAGCCGCGAGTTCTCTTCCTCGAAGATGTCCTTTTGCAGCCGGGCTTTGAGGGTGGCGTCGGCGGTGATTCCCGTCACCACCACCCCCCGCATCTGCTCGACCCCATCGAGATGGGCGTTCAAGTCGTCTTCACTCACCCGGGCGAACCGGAGAAAGTCGTTGGATTCGGCGCGAAGCCTGCGCTGCAGGTAGTCGACCACCTTGTCGACCTCGACCTGCACTTCGTCCTCGGCGAATTCGTCCATCTTGAAGCCTTCCACCATGATGAATTCGAGGTGGGGCAGCTGGGCTCGCCACAGCTGGGCGTTGAGATCATCGGCGCCGCGCTCGGGGTCCGAGAGGCTGATCAAGGTGAACGTGACCAGCTCTTCGACCGTGCAGCCGTCACGGAAGACCAGCTGGCGAATTCCGTCTTTGAAAAATTTGTACGGAATCTCGGAAGCTTCTGGAAACAGCTCGACGTTCCGGACGAGGAAGTTGGTGAGGTCGACCTTCATCGTCAGCGAGCCGTACGCCTGGGTGTAGGCGGTCAGCGCGTCACAGGCCTTCTGCAGGAACTCGGGAAACTTGGCCTCGGCGTGCCGGTACATCCCGATCTGCTTGATCCCTTTCGAGAGCTGAAAGATGACCGCCCGGGCCGCTTCGACCTGCTTGCGAATTTCCGGGTTGGCGAGCGGATCCGGAATCGAGGCCCGGGGGTCGACTGCCTTCTGCTCGGGTCTCAACGCCATCGGCGCCGAAGCTTACCCGAGCAGTGCAGCCCCGGTTACTTCTGCGGGCTCTTCGCTTCGCTGGTGGGCTTGAGCAACATCTCGCGCCCCACCGCCAGCAGCACCAGGCTGATGACTACGAAGGGAATCATCGACAGCAGATCCGAGCTGGCGCCCTTGTAGAAGGGGTTGTGTGCACTGGCCCACTCTTCGAGGTCGCGGTTGGTGTTGCTGAGCACTCCGGCCATGAAAGCAATCACGATTCCGGCGATGGCTCCTCCGGCGATGTAGCCCGAGGCGAGCAGCACTCCGGGGCTCTTGTCCCCTTCGGCAGTCAGCTCTTCTTCGGTCAGCTTCTTGCCCGCGTGCTTCTTGCGCACATAGAGGTCCACCGCCCAGCGCACCAGGCCGCCCACGAAAATCGGGCTCGAAGAGGACAGCGGCAGATACACGCCCACCGCGAACGCCAACGAGGGAATGCCCGCCATCTCGAGGGTGAGGGCGATCATCACGCCCAACAACACCAGGCCCCAGGGCAGCTGCCGATTGAGGATCCCCTTGATGATGTAGGACATCAGCGTCGCTTTCGGAGCGTTGAACTTGGTGACCTTCGAGCCGTCGGGGCGCTCGCGGTGAATGCCGTTGATGCCTGGGTCGATGAGGTACGCGGCCTGGCCGGTGGAATCGACCAGGTACTTGCCGGCCGGGCCGCCCACCGCGTCGGTCTTCTGCCAGACGAGGAACTCGCGGGAGTCCGCGGTCGCCTGGGGCCCGAGCAGCTTCTCTTTGATCTCGAGCTTCGACGGGTCGGTGCGCAGCGAAGGAATGAACGTGCGGCGAATGACCATCACCGGGGCCCTGGTCTTCGGGTCGACCAGGTATTCGCCCGGCAGCAGCTCGCCTTCCTGCGTCGGCAGCTTCAGCAGCCGGTACTCGGCCTTGTCCATCGGCATGTCGCCCTCGTAGACCGGCAGCGCGTCGAACCGCTCGGCCACCAGCGGCACCGGCTCGGACACGTGCTCGAAGCTGACCGGGGTGACGTAGAGGGTGGCGGCCTCATTGAGCTTGAGCAGAATCGGGCCCAGCGCCAGGGCTGAGGCGAGCGCCCCAATCAAGATCGCGACCTGCTGATGGCGCGGCGTCGCGCCAATCAGGAAGCCGGTCTTGAGGTCTTGCGAGGTGGTTCCGCCGTTCGAAGCGGCGATGCAGACGATCGCTCCGACCGAGAGCGCGGTGACGTAGTAGCTGGGCCCGGTCCAACCGACGATCAAGAAGATGGCGCAGGTCAGCAACAGGGTGGCGACCGTCATTCCCGAGATGGGGTTGGAGGACGAGCCGATTTCGCCGGTCAGGCGCGACGAGACGGTGACGAAGATGAAGCCGAAGATCACGATCAGCAGCGCGCCACCGAGGTTCATGTTCAGCGGGCGGGCAATCACGATTGCGGCGAGCAGCCCGACGAGGCCAATCATCACGAACTTGATCGACAGATCGCGGTCGGTGCGAAGGCCCGCGTGCGGGGTGGGCGCCGAGGACTTCTTACCGATCAACCCCAGGTCCACCAGACCGCCCCGAAGGCCCAACCAAATGGTGGGCAGCGCCCGCGCGAGGCTGACGATCCCTCCTGCCGCGACCGCACCGGCTCCGATGTAGAGCACGTAGGCGGCGCGGATTTCGTCCGGCCCCATCTGCCCAATCGGGATCGTTCCCGGAGCGACCGGCAGCAGGTTGCCTTCGCCGAAGAAGGCGATCGCGGGGATCAGCACCAGGTAGGCGAGCACTCCTCCCGCGCACATGATCGAAGCGATCTTCGGCCCGATGATGTAGCCGACGCCCAACAGCTCGGGCGAAATCTCAGAGGCGATCGAGCCGCTCTTCATCGGAGCGCCGAAGATCTTCTCGGGGACTTCCTTCCACAGCTTGAAGGCCGCCATCGCCGTCTTGTAGAAAAGTCCGATTCCGAAGCCGGCGAAGATGGTCTTCCCCCCGCTGACTTCGACCGCGCTCGAGTCGACCTGGGCGGCCGCCGCGCGAGATTCTTCCGACGCTCCGGCCTTGAGCACTTCGGCGCAGGCGGTGCCTTCGGGGTACTTGAGGTGCCCATGCTGCTCGACGATCAGCGCGCGCCGCAGCGGAATCATCATCAAGATTCCAAGCAGGCCGCCGAGCACCGCCACCAGCGCGACCCGGGTGAACTCGAGGTCGAAGCCGAGAATCATGATCGCCGGCATCGTCACGCCGACCCCGAAGGCAATCGACTCGCCCGCGGACCCTGCGGTCTGAACGATGTTGTTCTCGAGAATCGACCGATTGCGGAAGCCGAACTTCGAGAGCACCCGGAAGAAGGCGATCGAGATCACCGCGACCGGAATCGAGGCGCTGACGGTGAGGCCGACCTTCAGCACCAGGTATAGGGACGAGGCGCCGAAGACCATGCCCAACAGCGTTCCGGTGATGAGGGGAACGAAGCCCAGCTCGGGCAGGTTCGCCGACGCGGGAATGTAGGGCTTGAAGGCATGCCCCAAATGGGGCTCTTCCGTCGGCGTCGGGACGTTCGGAGTCTCGGACATGGGGCGCGGTGTACCGCTTTTTACCGGATCGCGTCACGCAACCTGCGGGTGAGCACTTTGATGATGCCCATCGCGATTTCGGGCTTCTCGCTCATGATGTCCTGGAAGTCTTCCCGGGTGATCTTGAGCAGGGCCGTTTCAGTCAGCGAGGTGACTGTGGCCGACCGCGGCGCAGCGTCGAGAATCGCCATCTCGCCAAAGCACTCGCGCTCGCCCAGCTCGGCAATCACCCGGTCTTGCTTGTGGACGCGGACCTTGCCGTCGATCACCAGGTAGAGCGCGTCGCCCGCTTCCCCTTCGGCGAAAATTTCGTCGCCCTGCTCGCGGTTCTCTTCTTGAGAAATCAACGCGACCTGCGCGAGGTCTTCCCCGGGGATCTGGGAGAACAGATCGATCGACTTGAGGAACAGGACCTTCTCGACGGTGGAAATCATCGGGGCCCCAGGACGAATACCATCGAATTACCCAACCAGGGCAGCTCGCCGTGAGCTGATCAACGCGGCCTGGCGGCGCACCACCGGCGCTTCGTCGCGCAGCCGCTTCTCGGCGATCTCCCAGGCGCGCTCGGGCGATCGCTTCTCGAGCACCACGAGACTGATTTCCCGCACCACCGCGCTCACATCGCCCGAGCTGTGGGCCATCATCTCGTTGAGCTCCGCGGGGGGCGCGCTCACCAGCGACAGGCACCACACCGCGCAGGCCCGCACCCAGGCGGTCTCGTCGCGACACAGGTCGACCAGCACCAGCCCGGGCTCTTTGTTCGGAAGGTCGAACAGCGTGCTGACGAGTTTCAAGCGCTCTGCCCGGGGCAGCTCATCGAGCAAGGGCAGAAACCGGCGCTTCAGCTCGCGCCCCAGAAGGTTGTCGAGCAGCTCGACTGCGTTGGCCCGCCGGCGGGCCGCATCTTGCGCTGCGGCGTCGTGAATGCCGGCGTGGATCTGTTCCATGTCGGCGTCGGGGTAGAGCACCGCCAGCAGCAGGAAGATGCGCCGTTCGATCTGGGTCACCTTCTCGGTCATCGCCGAAGCCAGCAAAGCCCGGGCGGCCGGCTCTCCTGAGCGGGGGGTGTCGGCGTTGGGCCCCCCCGTCAGCCCGAGCAGCTCGGCCTGGGTCAGCGTCACGTAGGCCCGCTCGAGCTCGCCTTCCAGGGCCTGTTCGACGGGCTTGCGATCGACGAGCAGCAGCCGGCGCCCCTTCACCGCCCGCGCGAGCGCCTTGTACATCCGCGCGCGCAGCTCTTCGTCCGGCTCTTCGAGATACCGGGTGATGACATCGACCGATTCGGGGGTGCCCAGCCGCCCCAGGACCCGCGAGACCGCCCGGCGAATCGACGGATCTTCCAGCGAGTTGGCGAGCACCTTCGACAGCGTCGGCACCACGCTCGAGCCGTACGCGGTCAGCGCACTGACGGCCTCGCGCGTCGTCTCGATCGATTGGGTCCGGTAGATCAGCGGAATGACGAACTCGGGGCTCTTCAATATTCCCGCGGCGTTGATCGCCTGTCGGCGCACCCGGGGGTCCCCGTCATTCATCAGCTGCAGCACCGGCTGGTAGAAATTTTTGACTCCGATCGCGCCGAGGACCTGGGCGGCGTGCTCGCGCATCACCGGCTCGGGGTTGCCGATCAGCGCCTTGAGGGCCTCGGCCGCGACCAGCACTCCGTCGAGCCCCCCGTACTTGATCATTCCCGTGACGGCGGCGCTGCGAATGCGCGGGTCGGGGTCTGCCAGAAACGGCCTCACGCTGCGCACCGCCTTGTCGCGGCCAATCGCGCAGAACGCATCGACCGCCGACGCGCGCACCGCGGGGTCTGGATCTTCGAACCTGCGGAACACCGAGTTGGCAAAACGCATCGTCTGGCGACGCGCGTAGTAATCGCAGGCCGCGGTGCGAATCTCGGGGGAAGGGTGCTCGAGCAGCAGCTCGACCCGGTGATCGAGCTGAATGTTCTCGAGGTGAGGCAGCAGCAGCAGCGCGTTGAGCACCTCGCGGGGATCCGAGCTGCCCAGCGCCTTCAACAGCACGCTGTTGGTCGAGCCGTCCATCACCTTGTAGCGGGCCGAATCGAGGTCCAACCGCCGGCTCTTCAAATTGTCCTGCAGCGACTTGATGTAGTGGCCGCGCAGCTTCAGCACGACCGCGATCCACACCGCGGCCAGGGCCAACGAGAGGAAAGCGACAGTGCGCGGCGAGCCTCCGAACCAGGTCTTGTACGCAGCCAGCGAGAGGCCGGCCAGGCCGATCGCGCACGGCTTCACCACTCCATCGATGAACGCCTTGGCCTGGACCCGCGCCTGGGAAGGAACCGGGAGGTAGAGGATCTGGGTGGTGGCGTCGTTGATCGAATAACGAAACAGCGTGTCGGCGCCCTTGGCGATCGAGGCCGCCCAGAGCGTCGCGAACAACAACAACGACGCGTTGCCCAGCGCGAGAGAAATCGGCAGCACCGCAAGCGCCCCCACCACCCCGGCCCGGTTGAGCAGCTTGCTGGTTCCAAACAGCTGCAAACCAAGGGCGAGCACCCCGATCACCGCGCTGAAGTAGCTGAAAAATGCAGCCAGCTCGTTGGTTTTGTAGGTCTGGTTGGCGATCACCTTGAACTGGAAGTCGACCAGCGTGACGGTGAAGAAGGTGACCGCGGCGAGCATCGCGACGGTGCGCAAGTGGTCGGAAGCGAGCACCCTCGCCGCGCCTCCCGACCGCTTGGCCGCGCTGGGCTTGCCGCTGGCCGCTTTCGCAAACAGCCGCTGCTTCCCCAGCACCCCGCCGGCGAAGCTCGCCGCGCCCGCTCCGGTCAACAGGGTCGCGCAGAACAGCAGCAGCGCCGGAGCGCCGAAGGTCGTCGCGATCTTCGCTCCGAGCAGACCGGCAACGATGTTCGCCGACGTGCCTCCGGCGCCAATCAGCCCATACAGGCGGCGGGCTTCCCGGGCGTTGAACAGCTCGTTGGCCAGGGTCCAGAACTGCACCAGGGCCAGCGCCCCCATCACTTCGACGTAAATGTAGAGCGCGGTGTAGACGCCTTTGAGGTGGCTCTTCTCGAGAAACCAGAAGGTCGCGAAGGTCAGCGCGAACAGCGCGGCGGTGCCCACGGCCATTCGATCTCTGCGCACCCGAATCGCCAGGCGCCCGTAGACGAGCCCCGCGCCGGTCACGGCGATCGCCGAGAACACGTACATCCACGCGAGCTGCTCGCGGTCTCCGTACTGGAGGAACAGCGTGTCGCGCACCGTTCGCCCGGTGAGAAACGCACCGACCGCGAAGAAGCTGTGCAGGAACAGCGCGAGCGTCAGCCGCCCTTCACCCCTTCGCACCGGCAGCAACATCTCGACCAGGCGAAGCAGCACGGTCGGGAAATCTAACGCAGAGCCTCGAAGCCGTTGGCGCTTAGATCGTCAGGCGGGACGAATCGCGCCGAGCAGGCTGCTGCGCTCTGCAGGGTGCACCGGTTTTCCTCCGAAGCGGGCGAAGAGGTAGGCGCGTGTCGCCTTTGTGACCGCGGGCGCCAACGGGTGCTGCGAGAGCTGCAGTCGGCTCGCCAGCCCTTCGATCGCCTCGCCCTCGAGCCGCGCGATGCCGGCGCGTCGCAGCGCGCGTTCGAGCTGCTCGAGAAACCCCGCGGCCGGGTGGGCTCGCCCGTCCTGGCGTCGCGCGCGGAAAAGACGAAACACCCCGAACAGTGCCAGGGCCAGGCCCGCGGCGGTCAGCCAGGCACGCCCCGGCGGCACCCCCAGTTGGCCTTTGCTCAACTCGTTGGGCCCTTCGCCCGCCCCCCGAGGGGGCCGGACCAGGCTGCGCGCCAGGTCGAGTTGATCTTGAAACGAATAGTCGACGATCCGCGCCCGCCACCACTCTTCGAGCTCTTCGTAGCGGGTGGTGAGCCACTCGAGGACGGCCATCGACTGGGCGCTGCGCGAGGCCTCGGGAGTCGCGTCGATCGTCGTCCAGCCGCGGCCTGGGACGAACACCTGGGTCCAGGCGTGGGCGTCGCCCGCCCGCACGATGTACTGGTCTGCGATGCGTTCGCCTCCAAAGAAGCCGGCGACCACCCGGGCGGCGAAACCCTGGCTGCGCAGCAGCATCGCCAAAGCTGTCGCGAAGTGCTCGCAGTGACCCTTCTTTCGCACGAACAGAAAATCGGTCAGCGGGTCGGCGACTTCACCGGGCAGCTCGAGCGTGTAGCGGTAGTTGTTCTTCAGGTGGCCGGCCAGCCGAACGGCCGCCGCGAACGGGTTCCGCTCACCCGCGAGCACGGCTCGGGCCAGCTTTTCCACTTCGGGGTTGAACGAGCTCGGCAGCCGGGTGAAGCGGGCCACGTCGGTGAGCTCCTGGGGCAGCCCGGGGGCGGAAGGGGGGCGGCTGAACGCGGTGTAGGTGTAGGCATTGGCCGGGTCGGCGAAGTGCACTTCTTCGTCTTCCAGCCGCACCAGGCTGGTGCGCTGGCTGCCGGCAGTGACGATCATCAGCGCGTTGCTGAACATCACCGGCGTCTGCAGCCCGACCAGGGTTCGTGCGCCATAGGCGGGCAGCAGCTCGATCTGCTGGGTCACGGTCCCCGCCGGTCCGTCGTCGAGAAAGACCTGGGTCCGCGCGCGCAGCTCGCTGCCGCTGCCAGTCCATTCGCGCCCGTCGAAGGTGTCGAAGGTTCGACCCACCCAGTATTGGTCCAGATGCTCGAGGTTGGGGTCAGGGGTAATCCGCGCACGCAGGACCACCCGCGGGCTGGTCTTGATGTCTCCACCGCCCCCGAGCCGAACGCGATCCGACATTCCGGTGGTGCCGCCCAGGCCGGGGCTCGCCCGCCGCGGTGCGATGTTCCACGACAGGCGGGGGAAGAGAATGAAGAACAGCACCCCGCCCACCAGCGCCAGGCACACCCCCAGGCCCAGTCGCTGCAGCGCGGGCCGCACCGGAAGATCGCCCGAAATCAAGTGGGGGCCTTCGAGCACCAGCAGTCCGATCGAGAGGGTCGAGGCGATCGCGAACACCCCGAGGCACAGGCCGAACCAGAGCTCTCCGGTCAATGCTGCGCCGCCTGCGACGGTGAGCAGCGAAGTCAAATGAACCTGATGATCGGTGCTGGCGTTCGGCTCGGAGATCAGCCGATGGGCGGTGACGAGGGTGGCAAAGCTGCAGGCGGCTACCACCAGGTCGAGCCCACCCCGGAAGACCGCCCCGAAGATCAGCAGCGCGGCCAGGCCCAGCACGGCGACCGACCAGCCGGTGCGACCGCTCAATGGCCGCAGGTCACCCAGCGAGATGGCCAGTGCGATCAGGAAGGCGAGCAAGGCCCACAGCGGCACCGCGCCTGAGAGCGCGACCGAGCCGAACGCCGCCAGCGCGCCCGCGTCGCGAAGCAGCAGCCGGGTTCGAGCGCGGCGGGTGGCAATCACCGCGGGACCTCATCGAAGCCAACCCAGGCCAGCGCGCTGAGCAGACGTTTTTCCTGACCCGGGCCACTGCCGGGGCGCAATCGGGACTTCCCCGTCTCGAGCCCGACTTCGTGGCCGCGCTGCAGCAGCCGCTGGCTCAACGCGGCCGCTTCCTCGCAGCGGGCCTCGAGCGCCTCACCCTGCAGCGTGCCGTCCACCTCGAGGACGAACTGGCGCGTCTCTTCGCGTTCCCGCTCGACCTTCAGCAGCTTTCCGGCGGCCGCGCTCTTGAGCCAGTGAATGCGGCGGGCGTCTTCCCCGGGAGCCAGCTCGCGAAGTCCGAGGACGTCTCCGGTGCCGTCGCGCCGCCGGGGGTTGCCGCCTTCTCCGACCAACAGCCCTTCACGGTCCGAAGGCTCGACGCAGACGAAGCCGCGGCGCGGGTAGACCACCAGCTGGTCGTCGACCTCGAGCACCCGGGTCTTGGCAAACAGGCCGAGCGGAAAGGTGGTGGTGACACGCAGCCCCTGCAAGCGCACCGGACCCCGCCCTGGAACTACGCAGTCGCTGCGAACGACGATCTCTTCTTCCGCCACCCAGGGAACCCAGACCGTTCCAGAGACGAGGCGATTCTGTTCGGACAGCTCGAGCGCAAAGCTGCGTCCGCGGGTTCGCTTGATCTTGTAGCGCAGGGCGAAAGGCTCACCGGCGCGCGCGGCTTCGGGAAGCATTCGGCGGATCCACAGGTGGCGCAGCGACCGCTCGGACAGCACCCCGGAAGCGACGATCAGGCTGAGCAGAAAACCCAGCACCAGGTAGAGCAGGTTGTTTCCGGTGTTGAGCGCGCCCAGGCCGACGCCCATCGTAATCACCAGGTAGGTGCGCCCGACCCGGGTGATCGTCATCGTCCGCGGCGGCTTCCACCCCGCGATGAATCGGGCCCACCCGCGGCGCATCAGCGGGGAGCCGGGGTCTTCCGCGCGATTTCGTCCAGCAGGTGCGCCGCCTCGTCGCGGCTGAACGTCCCTTGCGCGGCGCTCTTCAGCAGCAGCCGGTGGGACAGCGCCGGAGCCAGCAGGGTGCGCACATCGCCCGGGGTCGCAAAGTCCCGATCGTCCCACAGCGCCCAGGCGCGGGCGGCCGCCATCAGGGCCAGCACCGCGCGGGTCGAGGCGCCGCGCTCGATCTCGGCGTGCTCCCGGGTCGCTCCCGACAGCCGCACCGCGTAGTCCGCCACCGAAGGGTCCACCCGCACCCCATCGGCGGCGCTCTGAATCGAAATCAAATCGTGGCGCGAGGCGACCTGGGTCATTCCCGCCAACGGGTCGGCGCGCCGCGACTGAAGCAGCTGTGACTCGACCTCGGGGGGCAGGTGTCCGAGCGAAAGCCGAATCAGAAACCGGTCGAGCTGCGAGTCGGGCAGGGGGTAGGTGCCGGACAGGTCGAGGGGGTTCTGGGTGGCGATCACCGTGAAAGGAGAGGGGAGCGAATGGGTCACCCCATCGAGGCTGACCTGGCCCTGGCCCATTGCCTCGAGCAGCGCCGACTGGGTGCGGGGAGGAGCCCGGTTGAGCTCATCGGCCAACACCAACTGGTGAAACAACGGGCCGGGCCGGAACTCGAACTTGCCCTGCGCCGCGTGGAAGATCTGCACTCCGAGGATGTCGCTGGGCAACAGATCCGCGGTGAACTGAATGCGGGCGAACGAGAGGGCCAACGAACGGGCGAGGCCCTCGGCCAGCGTCGTCTTGCCCACCCCCGGCACATCCTCGAGCAAAAGGTGTCCGCGGGCTGCGAGGCAGGTGATCGCCAGCTTCGTCTGCTGCGGCTTGCCGAGCACCACCTTGCCAACGTTGGCAGCAATGCGTTCGAGCAGAACTCGGGGGACGACGGCAGGTGTCAGAGGAAGAGTACTCATCGAAGAAGGCCGCGGAGTGTAACCTCAACCTGACTCCATGGGACGCATTCGGGTTCTTTCCGCCGAGCTGATCAATCAGATCGCAGCCGGCGAGGTCGTCGAACGGCCTGCCTCGGTCGTCAAAGAGCTCGCTGAGAATTCGGTCGACGCGGGCGCAGGCACCGTTCGCATCGAGCTGTCCGGCGGAGGGCTGCAGCTGATTCGCGTCATCGATGATGGAACCGGCATGTCCCGGGCGGATGCGGTGCTCGCGCTCGAGCGGCACGCCACCAGCAAGCTCGCTGACCTGGCAGGCCTGTTTGCGATCTTCACCAAGGGCTTTCGCGGCGAAGCGCTGCCGGCGATCGCTTCGGTCTGTCGCTTCAATCTCCACACCTCTGAGCCCGACGCCCCCAGCGGAGTCCGGATCTTGATCGAAGGCGGCTCACCGCTCGAGCTGCAAGACGCGCCGTCCGCGGGAGGCACGCGCATCGAAGTCGCCGACCTGTTCTTCAATGTTCCCGCGCGCAGAAAATTTCTTCGCCGCGAACAGACCGAGCTCGTGCACTGTGAAGAGGCCGTCATTCGCCTGGCGCTCGCGCACCCCGAGGTCGGCTTTTTTCTCGAGCACGACGGGCGCACGTTGCTCGCAGCGCCCGCTTCGTCCGACCCCGCTGAACGCATTGCCGCCGCGCTGGGGCCCGAGGTCCACCCGCACCTGTTGGCCGTCGACGAGCAGCGGCTGGGGGTTCGGATCAGCGGCTTCGTCGCTTCGCCCGAGTACACCCAGTCGAACGCGCGTGGGCTCTACACTTTCGTGAACCGTCGCTACATCCGCGATCGCGGAATCAATTTCGCGGTGCAGCGCGCCTTTCAGGACTCGCTGCCTCCGGGGCGCCAGCCGGTGGCCGTGCTGTTCATCGAGCTCGACCCGTCGCAGGTCGACGTGAACGTGCATCCCCAGAAGCTCGAGGTGCGATTCGCCGACGCGCGTGGGGTGCAGGAAGCGTTGATCGCCGGGATCTCGAAGGCCCTGAAGGCCGCCCCGTGGAGACAGGCCGTCGACCCGGCAGCAGAAGGGGTCGCGGGCGCGCACTACGCGCTGGCTGTCGATCGTTTTCTGGCCCGGGCGCAGAACCTGCCCGCCTTTCTCGAAGGGCCGCCGCGACTGGACTCAGGTCCGCTTTCGTTCGGGCAGGCCCGGCCGGGAATCAACGAGGCGCCGCCTCCCCACTACTTCGGGCAGCTGCGGTTTCTGGGTGAGCTGGGCGCGCGGTTGTGGATCTGCGAGGCCCCCGGAGCGACCCTGGTGGTGATCGACCCCCGCGCGGCGCTGGAACGGGTGCGGCTGCACCAACTTCACCTCGCCTTTGAAAGCGGCGCGCTGGCGGCGTCCCACCCGACGCTGTTCAGCGCGACCCTCGAGCTGCCCGCGCCCCAGTTGGCCCAGGTCACTTCCGGCGCTTCGGCGCTCACCGCCCTGGGCCTTTGTGTCGAAGCGTTTGGCGGCCACACCGTCGCGATCAAGAGCGTCCCCCCGATGCTCGAAGGCGCTGACTTACGGGGGCTCTTGATCGCGCTCGCTCCGCTGTTGGGAGCAGCCCCGGACCTGTTCGCCGCGCTGAAGATCATCGCGAGCTTCGCCGCGGCCGCCCACGCGCGCAGCTTCGGTCCTCAAGAGGCGCACGCACTGCTGGTCGAGCTCGACGAGGTGGACTTCACCGTCAGCTGCGAGCACAGCGCCGTCGTGGTTCGCGAGCTGCCGCTGCTGCAGCTGCTGCCGGGCTGACCCCGACGCGCTCGGGCCGTTCAGAAAATTGACCGATCGCCGACCGCTGCTACCTTGCCAAACAGGGCTGTAGCAGTGCGGCTCAGCAGCGCCACTCCTCAAGAGGTTCTCATGCTCGGGGTCATTACCGGCCGGGATGTTTTGAAGAACTCGATCCTCATCTGGCGAGAGTTTGGTCCGCGCTGTTTGATTCGCTGCCTGATGGCGTGCGCGGTAGGACCCAGGACAACCTTTCTGATGATCGCGTTCAAAAAATGATCTCTCAAAACGAACTCGCACTCTCCGTCGCCTCGCAGCTCGTCCCCGCCAGCTATGCCGAGAAGGCGATGGCTTCGCTGATGCAATTGCATTCCGAATTGATGGACGAGAAGGAACGCCGGGTGGAGCTCTTTCGCCGGTTGATGGAAAAGGAACAGGCGCTCGCCGAGCTCAAGATGTACGTCAAACTGCTCGAAGAGAAAGCAGCCGCGGCCGTCGCCCCAGCCCCGAGGGAACCGCTGCGGGTGGCTCCCCGGCCGCCCCCGTCGTCGCCGGGTCCGACCTTCGTACCTCCTCCTCCTGCGGTGCCGTTTGTCGCCCGCAGCATGCCGACGCGTCCCCCCAGCCGCCCGGTACCAGACGGTTGGAAGACATGGTGAGTCGCGCGCTCGGTCTGGCTCTATGGGTGGCTGGCTCGACCGCCTTCGCCGCCGACGAACGCTCACTCGAGGGCATGGGCCGGATCGCAGTCCAGGGCGGCTACCGGTGGACCCCCAACGCCGAGTTCATGCGCCGGGCGGCCGAGCAGCTGCACCCGGTGGTGGGAGGAATGAGCGGCGGCCCCCAGTTTTCCGCAAGCTTCGGCTACTCGCCGCTCGATTGGGTCGAGGCCACGATCGATCTCATCGTCGGCTTTGAAAACTTCCGGCTCGAGGGCCTCGACCAGCTCACGTCCACCACCTACGGCGCGTTGCTCGGCGTGCGCATCGCAAAGATGGATTTCCCGGTGCATGGCCTGGTTCCGTACTTCGGAGCCCAACTGGGGCCGGTGCTGTCGTTCATCACGGGCAAGGCGATCACCAGCGCCGAGCGGTTGAACACCGGCTGTTCGATCAACGCCGGCCTCACGGTGCGCGTCGGCGACCACTGGGGCGTCGGTTTCGATGCGCGCTACTTATTTGCCCGGGGCGATGTTTCTGAGGTCGCGACTCTGGACGCCGGGGGGCTCTGGGTGTCGCTGTCGATCAGTTATTTTATTCCTGCAGGTCCCAAGGATCCATTGGGCGGCATGTTGTAAGAGCCAGTTCATGGCGAACGAGCTGGCCGACAAAGCACTGGAAGAAATTCGTCGAGAAGTGATCGAGGGGCGAAACCTCGTCATCAAGACCGACAATCAACTCAAGACCCTGCACGCCGAACTGAAGCTGGTCGGCAAGCGGCAGGAAGATTTTCAAAGGCGGCAGTGGATTTCATCTGCAGTGGCCTACGCGGTCTTTGCCGGCCTGTGTATCGCCGGAGCGATCGCCGTCTCGAACGCGCGCACCGCTTCGGCGGGGGCCGATCGCGAACGGCTCGAGAAGCAGGTGAAGGAACTTTCCGCCCAGATCGACCAACTGAAGGCCGCGGACGTGGCGCTGGCTGCCAATGAGCGCACCGCCAACGAGGTCTACCGGATGATGAGCCAGGCCCAGGGCGACGAGCGGCTCAAGGGCATCGACGCGCTCGCCAAGATCGATCAAAGCAAGCTGTCGCCCTTCGCCCGGGTGGTGTTGGCCGATCGCGCGACGTTGCTGCGCAAGGAAGTCGGGTCGGCGTTCCTCGATCGGGGCAAGGCGGCGTTCCGCAGGCAGGACTACCCCGGCACCGTCACCGAGCTGACCCGCTTCATGGCGATGAACCCGGTCGAAGAAGACGCCGTCGAGGCCTCCTACTTTCTGGGCAACGCGCTGATTCAGACCCGAAAGCCCGACGAGGCGATTGCGCATCTTCAGCGGTACGTCGCGGGCGACAAACGCGCGAAGAACCGCGACTACGCGATGCTGATGCTGGTGCAGGCCTTCGATGCGACCGGGCAGCGCGACAAGGCGGCCGAGATCGCGCGCGAGGCGGTGACCGCCTACCCGTCGAGTGAATTCGGAGCGTCCTTCCGTGCGCGGCTTTCCCGCCGAGCCGAACCTTCTGCGCCCGCCGCCGCCGAGCCCCCGGCGCCCGCCGCTCCACGCCAGCCCTTGAAGCCGACCAACTAAAGAACGATGGCCGAGCCCGACAACAACGCCCGCTATCGGCCGTTTCGTAGGCTCGCGTGGGGCTTCTACCTGCTGGTCGCGGTGACCTTCTCTTTGGCGATCACCGTCAACGTGGTCCGTTCGACGCTGGCGATGACGCCCCCCAGGCCCCCGCCGAGCACGAGCCCACTGAGCCTCGAGCAGTGCCTGACCACCGCCCGTGCGCTCTGGGTCGAGCTCGATCAGCATCGCAACTCGCTGTCCGATCCTCCCGATGCCGGGTCGGTGCGCCGGGTCGATGCCGACTGGACCCATTTCCGGATCAACTGGCTCACCCGGCACAACGAAGTCGAAAGCCGCTGCACCGCCGAGGGTCCCGATCGGCTGATCCTCAAGCGGATCTTCGAAGAGCTCGATTCGGTGATGGATCTGTACACCACCCACGCGGTGCAGTTTGCCGGCGAGGTCGGGCCCACCCTCGATGCGCTGCGGGCAGACCTGAAAACCGCCGAACAGAAGTAGCGACTACTTCGAAGGGAGCATCACCGAGTAGTTGCCTAAATCGTCGGTGAGCGCGTCGCCCAGCAGCAAAGAAGTGGTGATTCCTCCGACCGCGCTGACCCGGAAATAGCGAACGGTGGCATTGACCGCGGCACCAGGCCCGTTGGCCGTCGGGGCGGTGACATTGCCGGTGACCTTCCTTCCTTTGCGCAGCTGAAAGTCCTTCAGGTCGACGGTGCGCGAGGGCAGACCGGCATCGGCGCTCGAGCCTCCCTCGGCACGGACAGTCACCACCCGGCTGGTCCGCGGCAGGTCCTCGCCCGGAATGAAGTCGACCTGGTAGACGCCGGGGTCGAGCTCGAGCGCAAAGTGACCGTTTTCATTGGTTACGGTAACGCTGTCGCCCATGGGCAAAGGCTGATTGCCGAGCTCCTTGAGTTGGTCTACCGCGTGCGCGACGACGCTGACCCCCGCCGCCGGTAAGACACCCCCGGGACGAGTCAGGCCGCCAATCACCGTGATCTTGTCGGGGCACACGACAGTCGTGGGGTTTTCCGAGGTGCCCAGGACCTGAAGGTACGGCACTTCCCCGGTTCTCGAGATGGCCCTGACTTGCTTCCGGACCACGCCTGCCGCGCTGTTGGGAGGAGGCAGGGCCGTCAGCAGGTAGGACCCGTCACTGGGGCTGGGCAGCAGGTCGACGCGGAACACTCCCCGCGCGTCGGTGATCACCCCTGCCGATCGGAAGGTGCCCCCTCCGTTGACGGGGCCTTCGAGGTAGACGCTGGCGCCGGCGACCGCGATGCCCGCCGTGGTCTTCAGGTCTCCTTGCAATTGAGGCAGGGGGTCCCCGAATTCACCCAGCTGAAGCCTGATTTGAGCATCGAGCGGAAGCCGGATCTCGAAGGTCTTCGAAGGGACGAGGGAATTCGGGTCGCGCGGAGTCGCCACCACGTTGAAGACCCCGAGCGCCGCGGCTTCAGGCGCGACGAAGAGAAAGAAATCGCCGTTCGTAATCGAGACGCGCGCGCGCTGGGACAGAGGCAACAGGGTCACGGGGTCGATGGCCTGCACGTCCATCGCCGCCTGGACTGGAATCTCGATTGAGCTCGGGCCGGGCTCGATGCGCTTGAGCAGCCGTCCGGTCAGCGCGATCGTCTTGTCGGTCGCCGCGAACGCGAAGCTCAAGCTGGCATTGGTCCCCAGGCCGGCGCTGATGCCTTTGGCGACCGGAGGGACCGCGGCGTCTTCCGCCTCGGCGGTCACGACGTAATGACCTGCTCCGACGGGCAGCGAATACGTGCCTCGCTCTGGCTTGGCAAAGGTCGCCTGGTAGCTGCGAACGATGCCCGGAATCAGCTCACTTTGGCCCCGGACCCTGACCGTTACGGTGTTGGCGTAGATCGCAGAGTCCCGAAGGAACTCGCCGACCAGGCTCGCTGGCAGCAGGTTGAAATCGATGACCGGCGAAAAGCCTCCGTCTCCAATTGGAAAGTCCTGAGCCAACTGGCCGGTGCGGGTGTTTCCTTGAACTTCGACGACCAGCCCGCCGCCTGGATCGCCGCAGCCCTGCAACGGAAAGCAGACCTGGTTCGCAGCGCACTCGGAGTCGAGCTGACACCCCGGCAGTGCGGGCGTATTGAGCTCGGCCCCGCACCCAATTGAGAGCAAAGCGCACAGCGAGAGGAAGGAAAGGCGATTCATCGGCAGGGCGAGGGGTCGGTGATGACGTTCCAGGTGTGCTGGGCGGGCTTCGATGAGTCCGGAATCGAGCCCCCATCTGGAAGGTCGAAGGTTTCGAGCTTGAGCTCGATGCCCCCGGGAATGAACTCGCGGTCGGCGACGACCACCGTCACGTAGTGAGGCCCGGCTGAAAAGAGCTTGCTGGCGTAGAGCGTCTCGAGCGGAGTCACGATTCCCCGCTCAGGACTTGTCGGGCGAGGAAGCTGATTGCCTTCCACGGAAGGCTGGGTGAAATTTAGATCATCGACGAACCAGCGACTGCGAATGTCATCACCCAGATCGGGATCCTTCACCCCAATCTGAAACGGCCGGTCTTTTGGAAGGCAACCGTCGCCCAGGAACAGCGTCCTTCCCTGCTGGGCAGGCGCCGCCGAATCGTCCGACAGCAAGGGAGCCGTGTTTCGCTTGGGAGGAAGGTCAGGCAGCAAGGGGTCGTCCTGGGGAATGAGGCAGCCCTGCACCAGCAGAGCGGCCAATACCCCCGTTAGCAATCGGGCGGCCATGATGGGTTGGGTGGCTAAGTTCAAGGGTTAAGACCTCTTACGAACGTCAAGCCTCGTCGTACTCTGTCTCGGATGGCATAGAGGAATCACTCTTCTCTCCCTCCAGTTTTTCGAGGTGGCGAAAGATGGTCCGCGGGTCCACACCCAGGTCTTTGGCAGTCTTGGTCCGGTTCCCACCGTTCCGCTCGAGGACTTTGTTGATGTAGTCCTTCTGCCACTCGTCGCGCGCCTGGGCGAGGGGGAGGATCGGGTCGAAGTTTTCCGGCCGCAGGTCGAGATCTTCAGGCGACAGCTGGGGCTTGTCGGCGAGGACCACCGCCTTCTTCAGGCGGTTCTCGAGCTCGCGAATGTTGCCGGGCCAGGCGTACTTTCGCATCGCGACCGCGCACGCTGCCGTGAAGCCGCGGGCCTTCGAGTTGAAGTCTTTGCCGTAGCGCTTCAGGAACCACGTCGCGAGCAGGTTCAAGTCATCGCCGCGATCTCGCAGCGGCGGCAGCTTCAGGGTCACGACGTTGATTCGAAAGAAGAGATCTTCGCGGAACTGGCCCTTCTTCACCTCGTCCTCGAGGGTCCGGTTGCTCGCGGCGACCACCCGGATGTCGACCAGCTCGCCCCGGTTGTCGCCGACCTTGTAGACAATTTTTTCCTGCAGGGCGCGCAGCAGCTTGACCTGCAGTTGCAGCGGCATCTCGCCGATTTCGTCGAGGAACAGCGTCCCGCCAATCGCCGCCTGGAACTTGCCCTGCTTGGTCGCAACGGCTCCGGTGAAGGCGCCCTTCACGTGGCCGAACAGCTCGCTTTCGAGCAGGTTTTCGGGAATCGCGCCGCAGTTGATGGTGATGAACGGACCCTTGTTGCGAGGGCTGCGGTTGTGCAACTCGCGCGCGATCAGCTCTTTGCCGGTGCCGGTTTCCCCGGCGATCAGCACCGAGATGTCGGTCGGCGCGATCTTGTCGATTCGCTTGTAGACATCGCGCATGCCCGGGCACGCGCCGATGATTTCGCCGTACTGCTGCTCTTCGGCCTTCTTCTTCAGCTCGAGGTTCTCGACCTTCAGATCATTGACCAGCATCGCGTTCTGCAGCAGCAGCGAGGCCTGGGCCGAGAAGATGGTGAGCGTGTCGAGGCTCTTCTGCTCGAACCGATTCACCAGCCGGTCGTTTCCGACATAGAGCATTCCGAACAGGTCGCCGCGGTACATCAGCGGCGCGCACATCACCGACAACAGCTTCAAGTTCACCACCGATTCCGAGGCGTTGAACTCGGGGTCGTCGAGCGCATCGGAGATGATCAGCGGCTTCATCGACGCGACCACCTTCTTCACGATTGAGTCCGACACCCGCCCTTCGGCGTCTTCGAGATTTTCCTTCAAGATGTTTCGAGCCACCCGCACCTGCGGGTTGCTGCCTTCCATCAAGATCAAGAAGCCCTTGTCCGCGCGGGTGACTTCGATCACCTCGTCCATCAGGCTCTCGAGGATCCGCGGCAGATCGTAGCTGTCGAGCAGCTTGTGGCTGAAGGCGGTCAACCGGCGCAGCGCCGCCAACTCGCGCCCAGGCACCCCCGGCACCTCAGACGTGGCGGCATCCGGGTTTCCCGAATCGTCGCGGCTCAGGCGCGAGGTCGACAGCGCGGGCGCAGCCAGGGGACTGGCGGCGGTGCCGAAGGTCAGCTCGGACGCTCCGACCTTGATCACGTCGTTGGCGATCAACAGGTGCTCGTCGCGCTTCTTGCCGTTGACCTGGAACTCGGTCGTGCCGCCCAGCTGGTAGCGGCTTCCATCGAACATGATGTGCAGCGCCGAATCGGGGAGGGTGGCGTCTTCCAGTTGGATGTCGTTGTCGCCGCCGCGACCAATGCTGGTGATCCGCTTGAGCAGATTGACGGCTCGAAGCTTTCCGTCAGGGGTGCGGATGGTGAGGCTCGCCATGTGAACGACTCCTTAGAAATTCAGACTGAGACCGGCGCCGATGCCGCCAGAGGTAGGAAAGAGAAAGAGCCGGGGCGCCTGCGTTTTGGGCGCGGGGGACACGGCGTTGAGCCGCAAGGTCTGGGTGGTGACGACTTCGTCCTGGTGGTGCCAGAGCGCGTCGGCCACGCCCAGGGCCCACGCGACGTAGAAGGCGCCCCCCGCCGAGTACTTGGTGATCTTCCAGTTGTTGGCCGAGTTGCGCAGCCCCACGGGAATGCGGCGCACGGTCACCGAGAACGGGTAGATCCGATCGACGAAGGTGTAGGTGTACGGCTCGTAAAGGCGTTCGATCACGAAGAAGGCGACCATGCTGGTTAGAGCAAGCGCCGCCTCGACCGAAGCAAAGAGGACGGCGAAGCCGGTTCGGCCCTGCTGAAACTGGCCCGCCCCGAACGGAATGAGGTTCACCATCAACGCCCGCTTTTCGATGGTGCGCACCGTCACTTCCTGCGCCTGTTGGTCGAGCCGACGGCGGGTCTCTTCGGCCTGGCTTCGGGCTTTATCGCGCTCGGACAATTCCCGGCGCAGCTGCTCTTCGCGCAGCGCGATCTGCTGACGAATGAGGTTGAGGCTGTCGGCGTTCTTTCGCTTCACTTCCTCGAACACCCGAATTGCCGGCGGCGGGTAGGCGAAGGGGTCCAGCACGTAATCGGGGTTCAACTGCAGCAGCGAGAAGAAGTGCTTTTCCGCCGCCGGGGCATCGCCGAGGTTGAAGGCTGACAGGCCGGCGTACTTCTGCAGCTCGACCCGTTGGGCTTCGTTGAAGTTCAAGACTTCCATCGCGTTGCGCGCCCGGTTGAGGGCTTCGCGGTAGTTGCCGACATTGAAGTTCTGTCGAACGATCTCGAGCTCACGATCGGGGACGATCGCCTGCGCCATTGCAGTGATCGACACCAGCACGCTGAGCAGCGCCGCCCCCCGGCTCATTGCGTTCTGCCCTTCCTGTCGATGACCTGCGCTTTACCGGCGATGATCGGCAACGTTTCCCCCTGCAGCAACTGGCCGTCGAGCGTGACCTCGTAGCTCACCAGGTGGCGCTGCTGCGCAGATCCTTCGGGAGGAGTCTCAATTCGAAACGGCTTCGCGCGCGCCTGCGCCACCGTGCGCTGCTCGGCGCCAATGCGCACCTGCGCCTCGTCCGGAAAGCCCTCGAACGTCACCAGTGAAGGCTTGAGGGGGGGGTTGACCCAAAGCTCATTCGCGCGGCCGGGTTGCACGTCATGCTGGCTCGAGCGGCCCGCCGGCTCGCAGTGCTCTTCGCAGGTGACCGTGAAGGTGTGCCGCCCAGGCGGCAGGTTGAGCTCGAAGAGGGTGAGCTGATCTCGGGTGCGGGGAGCGCCGTCGACGGACAAGTACCCGAACGGGCGAACCTTGACCGTCACCTTCACCAGCTCGGCGAGGGGAGGAAAGGGGCCCTTCTTGGGTTCGACGTGTGCCGTCGCCCCCTTCAGCGGGACGAACAGCTTGGCTGCCGGGTCGGGGGGTAGGGGCGGGAAGACGATCGGCTCGATTGGGGTGGGCGCGGTCAGATGCAGCGGCGGGTACACCGAGGCCCAGAGCACCAGATCGGTCGGCAACCGCAGCAGGGGAGGGTGAAAATCTTCGACCTCGCGCGCCACCGCGACCCCCTTCCACACGCCCATCGCGATCACGAACAGGGTGCCGGCGGCGAAGGCCCCTCGCATCAATCGGCCCTGGCGCCGCTGGCGCGCCTTCGAAGCCTTCAACTGGGTGAGCAGGCTCAGCGCGCGGATGTTGCCCGGGTCCAGCGCCAGCACGTGGTTCAACGACGCCAGGGCCTTTGCCGACCGCTTGTCTGCAATCAACTGCTCGCTGCGCTTGAGCAGTGCGTCCGTCATCCGGGGAGTGAGCTCTTTTCGGTAACCGGCCGGGTTCGAGAAAAACCGGGGCAGCTCTTCATGCACGCGGGTCAGGCCCAGGTCGCTCAAGTACGTGGCGAGCTTCTCTTTGAGCTTTCCGGCGTTGCTCAGCCGCTGGCTCGGCTGGCGCACCAGGCACATCGCGATGATGTCGGCCAGCTCGTCACTGACGGTCGGCAGCACCTGGCGCGGATCTTCATAGACACAGTCGAGGATGCGCTTCAGCGTCGCGGTGGTGTTGGCGGCAGTGAAGGGCAAACGCCCGGTTGCAAACATGTAGAGCATCGTGCCCAGCGAGAAGACGTCGGCTTCGGGGCCGGCCTCTTCCCCCTCGATGATCTCCGGAGCCATGTGGGCGGGGGACCCCACCAGCGCGCCGGTCATCGTCATCTTCTCGTCGCGGTCGAGGATTTTCGCGATTCCGAAGTCCATCAGCTTGAGCACTCCGTCGTCGCGGAGCATCACGTTCTCGGGCTTGAGATCGCGGTGGATCACCCCGCTCTCGTGCGCGTGGGCCAGCGCGCAGGCGATCTCGTGCACCACCATCGCCGCCACTTCGGGAGGATCGAGGCTCTCTTCAGCCAGGAACTGCCGCAGGGTCTTGCCACGGATGTACTCGGTGACGATGTACGCGTCTTGATCGTCCGCCGCGGCGAAGTCGAACACCTCGAGGATGTTCGGGTGGTGCAGCCTCGCGACCGCTTTCGCCTCGCGCGCCAGCCGCTTGCGCGATTCGTCGCGCCCCGCCAGGTGCGGGTGCAGCACCTTCACCGCCACCTCGCGATCGAGCGCGGTGTCGAGGCCCTTGTAGACGACGCTCATGCCGCCCTGGCCCAGCTGTTCCAGGATCCGGTACCGACCAATCTGGCGGCCGACCAGTGACATCAGTCGCCGAAGCTCACGCCCATGCTCTTGGCGAACATCACGATTTCGCCCATCGGGTCGACCCGCCGTTCCTTCTTCGATTCCGACAGCGGCACGCTGACGATCGCCGAGTTGCGCAGCGCGACCATGTGGTCCCACTGCGAGTCGCGCACCAGATCGAGCACCTTGCAGCCGTACCGGGTGGCGAGCAGGCGATCAGCGGCGGTCGGCCCGCCTCCGCGCTGCAGGTGCCCAAGCACCGTGACCCGGATCTCGGCCTCGATGTGCGCGGCGAGATCATCGGCCAGCACCTTGCCCGCGCCGCCCAACCGCACCACGCCCCGGCCCGGCACGTCTTCCGCTTTCTGCGCTACCGACAGCGTGCCGCCCTTCGGATGCGCGCCCTCTGAGATGGCGATGATGGTGAAGCTGCGCTTCCGGTTTCCGCGCCGCTGGATCTTCGCAACCACCGACTCGAGCCGGTAGGGGATCTCGGGAATCAAGATCACGTCGGCGCCTCCTGCGATGCCCGAGTCGAGGGTGAGAAAGCCGGCGTGGCGACCCATGATCTCGACCACCATCACCCGATCGTGCGATTCGGCGGTGGTGTGGAGTCGGTCGATGGCTTCGGTGACGATCATTCGCGCGGTGTCGAATCCAAATGTCTGATCGGTGCCGCTCAGGTCGTTATCGATCGTTTTCGGGCACCCGACGACGTTCATTCCCAGCGTCCCCAGCCGGTGGGCGATGGACAGCGTGCCGTCGCCCCCAATCGCGATCAGCCCGTCGAGCTTCAATTCCCTGTAGCGCTTGAGCGCCTCGGCCGAATGATCGCGCTCGACCCATTTGCCCCCTTCCTTCCTCGCGTATTGAAACGGGTTGGCCTTGTTCGAGGTGCCCAGAATGGTGCCCCCCTTCATCAAGATTCCCCGGGTGTGCTCGAGCCCCAGGGGGTTGGCCATCTCAGGCTCCATCAGCCCCTGGTACCCGTTCTCTATCCCCACGAACTCGTGCTTGAACTCGAGGATCCCGCGCTTGACCACCGCGCGGATGAGAGGATTCAAGCCGGGGCAATCTCCGCCACCCGTCAGCACTCCGAGTCTCATGCACGTTCCCTAAACGTCGATTGGAGAAAAAACTAAGGCGCAGCCGTCGCGCCAGCGGCGAAGACTATGACACTGGCGTCGGGGAAAACAGCACTCGAGTGACAGTTCGGTCGGACTCTTTTTCACAAAGGTCGGTTCGGCTCGTACCCACCGACCGCATCGGTCAGGGCTTTCGGCGACGGACGATTCGCTCGAGCAGCTCGGACAACGCGTCCTCGACGGACTTCGGCGCCGGGGGAACAGACGCTCGGGCCCCTTGCGACTGCATGATTCGAAACAGCTCGGTGAGCCGGTCTTTGAGCAGCTCATTCGACGGCTGATCGGCGAGCGCCTTCCGGTATGTCGCGATCGCTGCCGCGTAGTCGCCGCGGGAAGCGAATGTCTCGGCCTGCTCGAGCAGCGCGCCGCCGCGGCGAGGTCCCGAGGGATCAGGAACGAAGCGGCTCTTCGCCGACGTAAGCTCCATCGGCTGCAGGTTCTCTTTGAGGTTCTTGAGCTTCTCGGCCAGCGGCGCATCGGCGGGGAAGGCGACGCACAGCTGCTCGAAAAAACTGAGCGCCGTCGAAAGCTCGCCGCGGCGCATTGCCCGATCGCCTTTTGCTTCGAGCGTGTCGCGTTCGTCTGCAGTCATCTAACCTTCCTGATCGATGCTGAGCGTGATGCTGGTGCTGTTGCTGACGGGCGAGGGTGAGCCCACGCTGGGCGCGGCGCTCAAGCAAAGCGGCTTCACCCTCAAGCCTCCGCGCGGCTTTCGAATGGCACGAATGGATCTGTTCAATGGCACGCGGGTGGCGGCGATCGCCACTGCGCCCAACGTTCCCCGGTGGCTCGCGGCCGCGCTGGTCGATTCAGACAGCGAGGAAGCCGCTTCGATGCTCGTCGGAGTCGTCGAGGCGCCGTTCGCCCTGGGCCCCGGCGCACGCGACGAGCTGTCTGCCGCTGCGGTGCGCCACTTCACCGACGAGCTGGGGCTGAAATTTGCGATGGAGCGGGCCGAAGCGGTCGCGGGCGCTGCTCCGCACGTGCGGGTACTGGGGTCGGTAAGGCAGGGAAGCCAGTTGCGCAAAGTGTTGATTGCGGCGTTTCCCGGTGAGGCGCGCCACCTGGTGGTGATGTTCACGGCTCCCAGTGGCCGGTTCGAGTCACTGGAAAAAGTGTTCAGCGAGAGCCTTGAGAGCGTGCGCAGCGAGGCTCCTTCGAGTGCGACGGGAAGGACCTTCGCGTGGCTTGCGTTGGCGATGGTCGGCGCGTTGCTTGCGGCGTCATTCCGGCTATGGCGCAGACGGGCAATCACTCGGCAGTGACGGTGGTCGTGCCCAGCACGGCTCCGGCGCGGACCACGCTGATTGTCCACTTCCCCTTCTTGGTCAGAATCTGAGATCGCCAGGTGCGCACCCGCATTTCGGTGTCGAGCTTCATGTCGATGGTGCTGCGAACGGTGCCTTCATGGGCGAACTGCAGCGTCACGTCGTCGTAGTTGGCGCCCTTCGGCAAGAGCCACATCGTCCACCCATGAATGGGGGTGTTCACTTTCACCGGCCCTTTTACTTCCTCGAGGCACTCGAACCTCGTCGGGCTGTCCCTGGTGCCATCGACCTTGAGGCACGCCTTGAGCTCAACCAGCACCGGCCCCCGATCTTTGCCGTTGTAGTAGTAGTCGAGCACGCGGCGCACTTCTGCGGCCGGAGGCGGGGGCAGGGCGGGCACGAGCGCGCCGGCGTCCTGCGCGAGCGCTTGGGTGCCCAGCAAAACGATGGCGGCAACGGTCAGGCGGTGCATGTTTCCCCCTCGTACGAAGTGAGTTCGCGAAGGGTAGCGGGGTAAAGGGGTTAATGCTACGAGCCCGCGACTTCATGCCGGCCGAAAACGCGCACATCCGAAACTTTTCGATCATCGCTCACATCGATCACGGCAAATCGACTCTCGCCGACCGGCTGCTCGAGAAGACCGGGACCCTGCACGCCCGCGACAAGCAGGCCCAGTTTCTCGACAACATGGACCTCGAGCGCGAGCGCGGGATCACGATCAAGGCCCAGACGGTGCGCATGAGCTACACCGCGCTCGACGGCCAGAAGTACATCTACAACCTGATCGACACCCCGGGGCACGTCGACTTTGCGTATGAAGTCAGCCGGTCTTTGGCGGCCTGCGAAGGCGCGCTGTTGGTGATCGATTCGACCCAGGGCGTCGAGGCCCAGACGCTGGCCAATGTCTACATGGCGGTCGAGCACGACCTGGCGATCATTCCGGTGATCAACAAGATCGACCTTCCCTCTGCGGACGTGGCCCGCACCCGGGCCGAGATCGAAGATGTGATCGGCATTGACGGCAGCAACGCGGTGCCTGCGTCGGCCAAAGAAGGCACCGGAATCATCGAGATCCTCGAGGCGGTGGCCAAGCAGGTGCCTTCGCCCCGGGGTGACCCCAAGGGCCCACTGAAGGCGCTGGTCTTCGACAGCTGGTACGACAATTACCGCGGCGTGGTGATGCTGGTTCGGGTGTTCGAAGGAACGCTGAAGCTCAAGCAGCAGATTCGGCTGTGGCACAAACAAAAGCAGTTCGAAGTGATGGAGCTGGGCGTCTTTGCCCCCTGGACTCAGCCGGTCACCTCGCTGATGGCGGGCGAAGTCGGAGTGCTGGTCGCCAACGTCAAAGAGCTGGCGGACGCGAAGGTGGGCGACACCATCACCGAGGACGAGCGCCCGTGCACCGAAGCCTTTCCCGGGTTCAAAGAAGTCAAACCGATGGTCTTCTCGGGAATCTTCCCGGTCGACGCGGCGGACTACGAGAACCTGCGCGATGCGCTGGCCAAGCTTCAGCTCAATGACTCAGCTTTCACCTACGAGCCCGAGAGCTCGACGGCGTTGGGCTTTGGGTACCGCTGCGGGTACCTGGGGCTGTTGCACATGGAGATCGTCCAGGAACGGCTCGAGCGCGAGTACAACCTGAACCTGATCACCACCGCTCCGTCGGTGGTCTACCGGGTCTTCCCCCACTCGGGAGAATGGTTCGCGATCGACAACCCCGCGAAGATGCCTCCGGTGCAGAACATCGAGCACCTCGAGGAGCCCTTCCTCACCTGCAACATCCACGTGCCCAACGAGTACCTCGGCGCGATGCTCAAGCTCTGCCAGGACCGGCGCGGGGTGCAGAAGGGAATCGAGTACCTGGGCAGCTCGGGCACCCGGGTGAAGCTGATCTACGAGATGCCGATGGCCGAGGTGGTGTTCGACTTCTTCGACAAGATGAAGAGCCTCTCGCGGGGCTACGCGTCGCTGGATTACGAGCTGGCCGGCTTCCAGACTTCAGACCTGGTCAAGCTCGACATTCTGCTCAACGGCGAAGCGGTCGACGCGCTGGCAATCGTCGTTCACCGCGATCGTGCCTATCAGCGGGGCAAGGACGTCTGCACCCGCCTGAAGACCGTGATCCAGAAGCAGATGTTCGAAGTGGCGATTCAGGCGGCGATCGGCTCGAAGGTGATCAGCCGAGAGACGGTCTCGGCGATGCGCAAGAACGTCCTCGCCAAATGTTACGGCGGCGACATCAGCCGCAAGCGGAAGCTGCTCGAGAAACAAAAAGAGGGAAAGAAGCGCATGAAGACAGTCGGTACGGTCGAGCTTCCTCAAGAGGCTTTCCTCGCGGTGCTCAAGTCGGAGGAATAGGTGACCTCTTCGACGAGCTCTGACCAGGCGCTGAAGAAGGTGCGCTGGCTCGAGCGCTTCTACAGCTTGTGGGCGCCGCTGACGGTGTTCGGCATCGCGTTCGTCATCTACCTGGTGATCGTCGAGAACTCGGTGTGCAGCTATTTCGGGCTGCAGCCGGTGCTGAAAGTGTTTGGCCTGATCTGCTTCATCGCCTGGGGCGCGCTGGTGGGGATGCGGACCCTGGTCAAGCCGTTCCGGCAGCTGCGCCAGGCGCGGCACATGGCCGAAGAGGTGGTGGACGAGCTCGACGGGCTGCTGAAGAAGAACCCCACCGCGCTCAAAGACAAGGCGCGGGAAGAGATTCTCGGTTTGCGCGAGCAGGTGCTGACCGCGATGCCGGGCCCGGACGCCGCTGCGATTCGGACGGCCACCGAGCTGCTCGATGGGGCGATGGACAAGCACCTGAGCAAGTGGAGGAAAGGAGGGGCGTTCGACTTCGGCTCGGGGTTCGCCAAGGCGCTGCTGGTCGCGTTGCTGATTCGCAGCGTGCTGGTCGAGCCGTTCAAGATTCCCTCGGGCTCGATGATTCCCACGTTGGAAATCGGCGACCAGATCTTCGTCAACAAGTTCATCTACGGGGTGCGGATTCCATTCACCAACTTCGTCCCGTTTCAGATTGTCCGGCCGCCCCGCCGCGGGGACGTGATTGTCTTCAACAACCCGGTGCAGCCGGACAAAGACTTCGTCAAGCGGGTGGTGGGGATCCCCGGGGACAAGATCGAGGTCGAAGGTCGCCAGGTCAGCATCAACGACGTCCCTTTGGAGCTGAAGACCGAAGCAGACCCCTACTTGCTGTGGGATCAGAACGGCAGCACCTGGAGCGAAGGCTATCGCTCGCTGTCCCGCGAAAAGCTCGATGGCGTCGTGCACTTCACGCTGCACGACCGCAGCAATTCGCGCGGCTTCAACGGCAACCCGATCACCGTCCCCGAAAAAAGCGTCTTCGTGATGGGCGACAACCGGGACAACAGCGAAGACAGCCGCTACGGGCTGGGGTGTCCCAGTGGGGCCGGCTGCACTCCGGAAGGCGGCCTCAATGGAGTCGAGTTCGTTCCCTACGGTTCGATCAAGGGCAAGGCGATGGTGATCTGGCTTTCGCTCGGTCACGGAGGGCTGTTCTCAGACCTCTTTGGCGGCACCGGCCTGCGCACCGATCGATTCTTTCTGCCGGTGACGATGTGTGGGGCCGAGCCGCCCCGGGCGACAGCCAAGAATCCTTGACCGTTCCCCGATGCAGTTGGTAGCTGGAGACCTCGTGCGCCCCAGCGGAAAAGTGAACCTGATCGCCGTCATAATTCTCGGCGCGATCGCGTACGGCATCTGGTGGGTGGTGACCTTCTCGGGCGTCTACCTCGACAACCTCGAAGTGCAGGACGCCGTCGTGGGCGCCTTCAACGAGTCCACCCGGAAAGACGATGCCTCGACTTCCGGAGCGATCATCCACAAGTGCAACCTCGACACGGTGGGGACCCATCAAGAGGAAGACGCCGAGGGAGTGGTCAAGACCGTCGGCGGCCTGGGCCTGAAAGAGGAAAACATCACCGTCACCCGCGATGAGGCGACCAAGCGAATCAAGATCGTCGTCGAATATGAACGAAGGGTGGTGCTGCGCCCGCTGGCGAAGGTGAAGTCCGTCAAGTTCAGGGTCGTGAAGGAAGGCCCTTCGCCTCCCTACTGATTCATGCGCCACCTGCTCGCAATCGAAGGGATGCCTCGCGCCGAAATCGAGGCGCTCCTATTGCGTGCCGACGGCTTTCGCGAAGGGCGAAACAGCGAACGCAGGCTGTCGGGCAAAGTGGTCGGGAACCTGTTCTTCGAGCCGTCGACCCGCACCCGATCTTCGTTCGAAATCGCCGCCGCCGCGCTGGGGGCCCACGTCCTCAACTGGACTGTCGCCGGCTCGTCGGCCTCGAAAGGCGAGTCGCTCCTCGACACCGTTCGAAACCTGGCTGCGATGGGGCCGGCGGTGCTGATCGTTCGCCACCCCAGTTCCGGAGCCGCCGAGCTCGTCGCCCGGGCGGTGAAGTGCGCGGTGATCAACGCCGGCGACGGTCAGCACGAGCACCCCTCGCAAGGCCTGCTCGATGTCTTCACCTTGAAGCGGCGGTGGGGCTCGCTGACCGGGAAGAAGGTGGCCATCGTCGGCGACGTGCTCCACAGCCGGGTGGCCCGAAGCAATCTGTACTGCCTTCGCACGATGGGGGTTGAGGTGGTGCTGTGCGGCCCGGCGACGCTGCTGCCTGCGGAAGTCGGGCGGTTGGGCGCGAAGGTGACCACCGAGCTCGACGAGGCGCTGGACGGAGCCGACGCGGTGATGATGCTTCGGGTTCAGCGCGAGCGGCAGACCGAAGCGCTCTTTCCTTCTGAACGGGAATACCACCGCCGTTGGGGGCTGACCGCGGTGCGAGCCGAAGGGCTGAAGGCCGGAGCGCTGGTGCTGCACCCGGGCCCGGTGAATCGGGGGCTCGAGCTCGCTCCGGAAGTCGCCGACGGGCTGAAGAGCGTGATCCTCGAGCAGGTCGAAAATGGAGTCGCGATGCGCAAGGCGATCCTCGAGGCGGTCGCTTGAGCGCGACGGTGCTGCGGGGCGGAAGGCTCCTTGACCCCAAAGGGGGCGTCGACCGGGAAGCCGATCTGGTGCTTCGCGAAGGGCGAATCGCCGAGCTGCTGGCCCCGGGACAGCCGTGTGGAGACCTCGAAACGCTCGACGTGAAGGGGTTGTGGGTGATGCCGGGCTTCATCGACCTGCGCTGCGTGCTGAAGGACGCAACCGACCTGAGCGCCGCGCTCGAAGGGGGCTACACGACGGTGGTCTGTTCGGCCGACAGTGAAGCGGTGGTCAGCCCGTGGGTGCGGGTGCTTCGCGCGGCGGCCCTGTCCAAACACCTCGAGGGAGAAGAGCTGGGCGAGGTGCCCGCGGACGCGGTCTGCCTCTGCAACGGCAGCCGGCCGATCGTCCGGGGCGGGCTGATGCGGAGAGCGCTGCAGTACTCGCGGCCCCTGAAGATTCCGGTGATGGTGCATTCGGAGGACCCTTCGCTGTCTGGGCGCGGAGTGCTGGGCGAGGGCTTCGTCGCGACCTGGTTGGGACTTCCGTCGGTGCCGCCTTCCGCCGAAGTCTCGGTCGTCGCTCGAGATCTGGCGCTGCTCGAAGAGCAGGGTGGGCGGCTCCACTTTTCGCACCTGACCTGCGCGGGCAGCGTCCGGTTGCTCAAAGACGCTCAGTCGCGCGGGCTGGCCGTGAGCGCAGACGTGACCCCCCACCACCTGACGATGACCGACGAAGCCGCGCGCGGCTATGCGATCGAAGCGCGGGTCTGGCCCCCGCTGCGGCCTGCTTCCGACGTGGCGGCGCTGGTGGCGGCCGTGAAAGACGGCACGATCGAAGCGGTGGCCAGCGATCACCACCGCATCGACCCGGTCGAGCGCGAGCACCCGTTTGATCAGTGCACTCCGGGCATCGACAGCCTGGCCCATGCCTTTCGACGGGTCGGGGCTCTGGGGCTCGAGCCGCTGGTGTTGGCGCGGCTCTTTTCGTCCGGGCCGGCGGCGATCTTGAAGCTCGATGGAGGCTGCCTGCTGGCCAATGCCCGCGCAGACCTGACGATCGTCGACCCCACCCACCCTTGCGTGCGTTACACCGTGATCGGCGGCGAAGTCCGATTTACCCGGGAAACAGGAACATGAGAGACGCGACCCTCGCACTGGCAGATGGCACGGTCTTCACCGGCCGGGCGTTCGGGGCCCCGACCGAAACGATCGGAGAAGTCGTCTTCAACACCTCGATGTACGGGTACCAGGAAATCATCACCGACCCTTCGTACGTCGGGCAGATCCTCACCTTTGCGTATCCCCACATCGGAAATGTCGGCGCCAACCCCGACGACCAGGAATCCAGCCGCCCCCATGCAGTCGGCCTGGTGGTTCGCGAATTGTCCGAGGCCTCGAATTGGCGCTCGAAGGAATCGTTGGACGGGTACCTGACCCGCTGGGGCATTCCCGGGATTCAGGGGCTCGACACCCGGCAGCTGGTTCGTCACCTGCGGACCCACGGCTCGCAGATGGGAATCCTCTCGTCGGACGGTACCTCGCCCAAGGCGCTGGTCGAGAAGGCGTCCAGGGCGCGCGGAATGGAAGGGCTCGATCTCGCCAGCGGCATCTCGATCAAGGAACCGCTCGACTGGACCCGGTGCACCCCGGACCCGCTGACCGGCGCTGCAGCGGCTCAGACCACAGCGAAGTTCAAGGTAGTGGCGATCGACTACGGGCTGAAGAACGCGATGCTCCAGTTTCTGTGCGACGTGGGGTGTCACCTGACCGTGGTACCCGCGGGCACCAGCGCGGCGCAGATTCTCGCGCGCAAACCCCACGGGGTCTTCTTGACCAACGGCCCCGGAGATCCCGCGGCGGTGGTCGGAGCCGACAAGACCGTCGCCGAGCTGCTGGGCAAAGTGCCGGTGTTTGGCATCTGCCTCGGCCACCAGATCCTCGCGCTCGCGCTCGGGGCCCGCACCTACAAGATGAAGTTCGGGCACCGGGGAGCCAACCAGCCGGTGAAGGACCTCGCGACCGGAAAGGTCGAGATCACCTCGCAGAACCACGGCTTTGCGGTCGACGACAAGAGCCTGGGCAAGAAGGCGATCGTCACCCACGTGAACTTGAACGATCACACGGTCGAAGGGCTGTCGGTGCCCGACGCGCGCGCCTTCTCGGTGCAGTACCACCCCGAGGCGTCTCCGGGGCCCCACGATGCCCGCTACCTCTTTCAACGCTTCGCCGACTTGATGGCCACGAACGCATGAGCGACAGCGCTTCGTTTCAGCCCTACCTCGATGAGCTGGTTTCCTTTGCCACGCCTGAGGCGCGCAAAGATGAGCTGGTCACTGCCCGCAAAGAATTTCTCGAGGTCACCGGCGAGATCTTCGAAGACGACAAGCAGTTCGAGGCCCGGATGTCCGCGCTGCTCGAGTACTTCCTCTTCGATCGGTTGCGCGAAGCGGGGCTGACTCCGGCGGCCGAGCTGTATGCGCAGGTACTCAAAGAAGGGCCTCCCGAGCGCGCCGCGGCCTTCCGCGCCTTCACCGAAACGGTGCACGGGCTGTTCGAGGTGCGCAAGCTGGGCAAAGGCTGGGTGCTGTTGCGCGAGCTGTTCACCGGGCTCGACTTTCAGGTCACTGAGCGCCGCGCGCTGGCGGGGCTGACGAAGGGCGATGTGCTCGAGGCCCGCCTGATTCCTTTTGGCGGGCACTTCTGGTTTTCAGCTGCGTTCACCTGGCACCCCCGCAATGCGGTGCCGCTGATCTTGAAAGAAGTGAAGCGCCGAAAGAAGAAGGGGCTCGCTCAGCCCGCCGAATTCCTGGCCGATTGTGCCCGTCGTTCGCTGAAGGCAGATCGCTACCGCAACATCGCGATCGAAAAAATCTACGAGTTCGAAGTCTGACCCGCGCTCATCGTTGATCGAGCAGCTCGAGAAAACTGCGCAGCCGCTCGAGCGCTTCGTCGCCGATTTCGACGAACTCGAGGCCCAGGCCTTCGCGAATCACGGTGACGTGCGCCGCCGGTTCCCGCCGCAGCTCGAGGCGGCTGCTTCCGAGCCGACAGACCCGCGCCTTCGCAGCCCACTTTCCAAGGTCTGGGAAGTTCAGCCCCAGCGTCACCTCATCGGACTCTTGCGGTTCCTCGCCCTGCCTGGGTTGCTCGATGAACGCTCCTCCCTCGGAAAGGTCGAGCAACCGGACCTTGATCGGGCGAGCTGCCCCCACCCGAAGCAGGCCAAACAATTCGACGCGGTAGCGAACCGGGCGATCTTCGGGAGGCATCGTTTCAGGTCCGAGTCAGCCGGGGAATTTGGCTGAAAATACAGCCGAGGGGCGCCTTTCGCATTGGGCGCGACAGTACGCCCAAGTGGGCGCAGTCGGCGCAGATGTGCAACGGCAGGGGCCTCAGGCGCACCTTGACGAGGTGGGTTGGCGTCCCTAGAATTTCCAGCGTTTAGGCGAGCCGTTTCAAATGTCGTTGAGGCCAACCGGGGGGATCTCGCAGGTGATCGACTTGCGAACCGGAGGGCAGGGATTGGCTGAAGACAATAGAAAGTGTGGGCGGGTGCCTTCGCGATTGCGCTGCTGGTGCGAAGGGGAAAACGTCACGGTTTACGCGCGAATCGGGAACCTGAGTGAAGGGGGTTTGTTCCTTCGAACCAGCACCCCTTTGGAACGGGGCTCACGGACGGTGGTCCGCTTCGGGGATACGAACATCGAAGCGACGGCGCAGGTGGTATGGGCGCGGAAGGAAGAAGGGCTTGAGGGTCCACCCGGAATGGGGCTGGTGTTCGTCGACATTGAGGACAGTCGCCTCGAGCAGATACGCAAGCTGGTAGAAGTCGAGCAGAGCGCAGCAAAGAACGGAAAAAACGGGAGCTGAACTTTGCGGATCGCGATCATTTCCGACATCCACTCGAACGTCGAAGCGCTCACCGAAGTGCTCAAAGTGGTCGATCACCAGAAAGTCGATCGCCTCGTTTCGCTGGGCGACATCGTCGGCTACGGCGCTTCTCCCAACCCCTGCTGCGAGCTGGTGCGCCAGAACGCAGAGGTGACCCTGTTGGGCAACCATGACGCGGCCGTGGCCGGGCGCATGGACTACTCGTTCTATTACGACGCCGCTCGTCACGCGCTGGACTGGTCGGCCAACGTGATTACCGACGAGAACCTGGGGTGGCTGCGAAGCCTTCCGTATACCTACCGAATCGGCGACGTGGGCTTCAGCCACGGTTCCCCGATCGAGCCGCGCGCCTACGAGTACATCTTCGCGCTCGAGCAGGCGCGCGAGCTGATGCCGCACGCGGTCGATCTGCCCGAAGTGACCTTCATCGGGCACAGCCACCTGTGCAAGGCGTTCGCGATCGGCAATGGCGAAGTGAACGATGTGGTCGCCCAGAAGTTCGGAATTCGCAAAGGCTACAAGTACATCATCTCGGTCGGCTCGGTCGGCCAGCCCCGGGACTACGACAACCGCGCCTGCTTCGTCATCTGCGACACCGATGCGCGGACGGTCGAATACCTGCGGGTCGAATACGACATCGAGGCCTCGGCGCAGCGCATCTTCGACGCGGACCTGGCGCTCAACTTCGGCAAGCGGTTGTTCCTCGGCGTTTGAAAGTCGGGCCGCAGACCTGAAGCTGACCTATGTCATGCGGCGCATGACTCGAACTCTCTTGTTGTTGCTCGCTGCAGCGGCCCTCGTGACCGGCTGTCGCAAACCGTTGCCTTCGTCCGACTACATCGAAGCGTCGAACCGCTACACCGACCTGCTCGCCGTTCAGGGGGACGCAGCGTATGCCTCGAACTCGATGGACGAGGTCGTCGCCCAGCTGCAGCGGGTTTCACCGAAGAGCTCGGACCACGCGGCCGCACTCGCCCTGGTCGCGACCATCGGGGTCGAGCGGGCCCGGTTGGCAAGCGAGGGGGCGAAAAGAAGCAGCCCGTCTGTACCTGAAGCCGCTCCGACCTTTCCCGCGTTCGCGGCGATCGATTCTCGACAGCCTCAGGAAGTGGTGGTGGTCCCGGACGCAGCGGTGAGCGAGCTGGCTCGGGGCGCAGACTTCGGTGCGCTGCAGCGAAAATACGTGGGCTGCCTGCTCTCGAACGGGCCGATTACGATCGTCGCACCGGACGGCGGGGGCTCAGAGGCAGAAGGCTTCGAGCTTCATGACAGTGACTCTTGTCGCAGCCGCCTACCGGAGTTCGGGCCCAGCGTGCTGATTGTCCAGGCGGGAAAAATCGCCTACCTGATGCCCAGGAGCGCGGTCAGGCTCGTCACCTCGCGTACGGACGGCGGCTCGAATTAAGGGACCCTGATGGAACAGCAGACCTTCATGAACTTGATGCGGCTGGTGCCGAAGTCGGCGCTGTCCAACGCGGTCGGAATGGCGACCCGGTTTCCGGCGCCCGCTTCGATGCACCACGCGGCGATTCGGATCTTCGCCCGGCGATATCGAATCAACCTCGAGGAAGCCGAGGGCCGCATCGAGGACTACCCGACGCTGGGTCAATTCTTCACCCGGCGGCTCAAGCCGGGAATGCGTCAGATCGACCCCGCGCCTGACGCGATCGTCTCACCGGTCGATGGAGCGGTCTCGCAGGTCGGCAAGGTCTTCGTCGGTGAATGCCTTCAGGCCAAGGGAATCTCGTTCCCGGTCGACAAGCTGCTGGGAGACCCGAAGGAAGCCGCGCGCTTCGAAGACGGGACGTTCGCGACGCTCTACCTGGCTCCGAAGGACTACCACCGGATCCACAGCCCGCTGGAAGGCGAGATCACCGGGTACAACTATCTTCCGGGGAAGTTCTGGCCGGTCAACCCGGCGTCGGTGAACACCACTGACGCGCTGTTCGCGATCAACGAACGGTTGGTGACGTACTTGAAGACCGACCTGGGCCAGGTCGCGGTCGTGGCGGTCGGTGCCACCTGCGTCTCGCGCATTCACGCCAGCTACGACGCGATCCTCACCCACACCGGGCAGCCCGCGCGCGCCCACAAATACGATCGACCGATTCCGATCAGCCGCGGGGGCGAGCTGGGAATGTTCGAGATGGGCTCGACGGTGATCCTGCTCTTCGAGAAGGGCAAGATCGCCTGGGACCCGAAGCTGGTGCCGGACCTTCCGGTGCGGTTGGGCGAACGAATCGGGCGGCGGCTGTGAGCAAGTACAGCAGCGTGAAGGGAATGAACGACCTCCTCGCTCCGACGATCGACACCTGGCACCACCTCGAGAAGATCGCTCACGAGACGTTGTCCCGGTACGGGTTTGCCGAGATCCGAACGCCGATCGTCGAGGACACCGAGCTGTTCACCCGCAGCGTGGGCGAGAGCTCGGAAATCGTCGGGAAAGAGATGTACAACTTCGAGGACAAGGGCGGCCGCAACATCGCGATGCGCCCCGAGAACACCGCGCCCGCTGCCCGCGCGTACCTCGAACATTCGCTGCACCAGAAAGAGCCGATCACCCGCTGGTATTACCTGGGCCAGATGTTCCGGTACGAGCGGATGAAGACCGGGCGCACTCGGCAGTTCTGGCAGCTGGGGGTCGAAGCCTACGGCTCGGGCGAGCCGGCGCAGGACGCCGAAGTGATGGAACTGGCGGTTCATTTTATCGAGCGGCTGGGGCTCTCGGACGTTCGTCTCGAGATCAACTCGCTGGGCGATGAGAGCAGCCGGCCCGCCTACCTCGAACGGGTGAAGGCCCACTTCAGTCCGCACGCGGGGCTGATGAGCGAGGACGCGAAGAACACCCTTGCGACCAACCCGATGCGGCTGCTCGACAGCAAAGAAGAGCCGCTGCGCGCCTTGATTGCCCAGGCGCCGGTGATGCTCGACTGCCTCGACGAAGGAAGCCGCGCGCACTTCGCGGAAGTTCAGCGCCTGCTGACGCTGCTGGGGGTGCCGTTCACGATCAACCCGCGGCTGGTCCGGGGCCTCGACTACTACACCCGCACCGCGTTCGAGCTGGTCGCGAAGTCCGAAGTGCTGGGCACCGCGAGCACGGTCGGGGGAGGGGGTCGATACGATCGGCTGATCGAACAGCTGGGGGGCCCGAAGGTTCCCGCGGTCGGGTGGGCGATGGGGCTCGATCGCCTGGTGCTGCTGCTCGGAGACAAGTTCAAGGCCGAGCCTCCGGTGTTGTTCATTCTTCCGGTCGACGGTCCTTCGAAAGATGCGGCGTTGAAGCTTGCGACCCAGCTGCGTCATGACGGGCTGAAGGTCGACCTCGACGCTCGAGCCGGGTCGTTGAAGGCGCAGTTCAAGCGCGCCGCCCACGTCGGAGCGACCTACGTGATGGTGCTCGGAGAACGCGAGCTGACCCAACGAAAAGCCAAGCTCAAGCGCCAGTCCGATGGAGTCGAACGCGACGTTCTTCTCGACGGGCTGGCCGCCGAGCTCAAGGCGTGAAGGGTGGGGCCTGCGCTGACGGTCGTCGCCGGGCCCACCGCGTCGGGCAAATCGAGTCTCGCGCTCGCGCTGGCTCGACAGCTCGACGCTGAAATCGTCGGGGCCGATTCCCAGCAGGTCTATCGCCACTTCGACCTGGGCACCGCCAAGCCTTCGGCCGAAGAGCGGGCCGCGGTGCCTCATCACCTCGCCTCGGTGATCGACCCCCTCGAGGCCTTTTCGGCAGCGCGCTACCAGGCGCTGGCCGACGCGGCGATTTCAGACATTCACGCCCGCGGAAAGAAGGTGGTGGTGGTGGGCGGCACGGGCCTGTACCTGCGGGTGCTGCTGCATGGGGTTGTGGCCGTGGTGGGCACGGATCTCGAGGTGCGGGCCGAGCTCGAGAAAAGCGACGACGCGGCGCTTCATGCGCGGCTGAAGCAAGTCGACCCGGTGACGGCGGCCCGGCTTCCGGTTGCGGACCGGGTGAGGGTGATTCGTGCGCTCGAGATCCAGCAGGTGTCGGGGCGCGCCGCGTCGGTTCATCGGGCCGAGCACGCGTTCGCCGCGGACCGTTACCCGTTTGTCTTGTGGGTGCTCGACCCGCCTCGCGATGCGCTCTACGCGGCGATCAATGCGCGGACGCGGCGGATGTTCGAAGGCGGGTTGCTCGAGGAAGTGCGGTCGCTGGTCGCGGCAGGTTTTCGCGAGGCGGCGCCGATGCGCAGCGTCGGTTACGTCGAAGCGCTGGCAGTGGTCGAAGGTCGAATGTCACTCGAGACGGCCATCGCCGAGGCCGCTCAGCGCACCCGCCACTACGCCAAGCGTCAATTGACCTGGTTCAGGAAGGAACCCGGGGCCCGGTTTCTCAAGCCGCCGTGGGACCTGGCGGCCCTGGTGGGTTGACGCTCTAGCGTCGGAACCGCATCGACCGACCGCCGCCGGCGAAGACCGGCTGGGCCTGCGGAGGCGCCTCGAGCCCCAGCTGCCACCAGCCCGGCTCCCAGGCCTTCATCTTCAGCTTCTTGTCGTTCTGCAGCGCAGTCAGGGCGCCCTTCAGCTTCTCGTCCGAAGGGTTCTGACCGACTGCGCGCGCGAAGACTTTGATCGCCTTGTCCTTCTCTTTGATCTGCAGCAGGCACCACGCGTAGGCCGCCCACATCAGACCTTCTTTCTTCCCGTGGGTGACCGCGTTTTCGAAGCGGCGTTCCATCAACGGATAGTCCTTCTTCTGAAACGCCACCGCCGCGAGCATCGCCTGGGCGAGGTAATTGCGGGGGTTGGCCTGCGCCAGCTCGGGGACGGCGGCCTCGGTGTCCTTCACCATGTATTTGATCATGCCGATCTGGCCGTGGATCTCGGCCCCGACCAGGAACTGCCAGCGCTGGTAGACGAGCGCGGTCTCGAGCAGCTTGATCGCCTTCTCGATCTTGATCTTCTGCTCTCGCTGGTTCGGGGGCATCGCCTGAAGCTCTTTTTGGACCTCGGTGTTGATCGCCTGCAGCTTCACGAAGATCCGTCGGCCGAGCAGAATGAAGGCGGCGATGAAGGCGATTGTCCCGGGAATGATTGCCGCCACCCAGGGAAAACCAAAACCCAATCGGATCAACACGGCGATGCCGAGACCGATGGCGAACGAGAGAACGAGGTTGATCATTGCCGCGCGGCTTTACCAACAAAGGCAGTCCAGATGCATCTTCGTCGTCCAACGAGACGACAGAGTTGATATAGCGCCGGCCGTTCAAGGCCCCCTGTCGAAATTGGTAGACGAGACGGACTCAAAATCCGTTGCCGCGAGGCGTCCCGGTTCGAGTCCGGGGAGGGCCACACCGTTTTTGGGAAGCTCGTGGGTTGACCGCGGCAGACCACTTCCCACTCGAAGGCTGTGTAGCCCGGCGAGCGTTGGGAGAATGGGCACGGGGCGGCATAGGTCCCCCTTCGGAACTGCTCGTGCACCCTTGCCGGCGAGGTAGCGCTGGACGACCTCAGCTGTTGCGACACTCGCGGCTCGTGGTCTTGTCGACGCGCATCGCAGTTGCTATCCATTTGAGTATGAAGACGACGACCCTGCCTCCGCTCCGTGTCGCCCCGAAGCTTCGAAGGGCCATTGAGTCCGTTCTTGAGGAGGGTGAGACCCTCTCGGCCTTCATGCTCGACGCCGTTGCGAAGAAGGCGGAAGTGCGTCGCGACCAACGGGCATTTGTCGATAAGGCGATGGCCCGCTCCCGAGAGGCCGAGCGCACCGGGAAGTCCGTTCGTGGTGAGGTGGTGTTCAAGCGACTCGAACGGGTGCTGGCTCGTGCAAAGAGGAAAGCCGGGACGCGATGACCACTCGCGAGATTCGTTTCGCTGCAGGTGCCGACGACGATCTCGTTCGCCTCTATGAATTCCTTGCCGAGAAGGACCTCGACGCCGCCGAGAAGGCGTTGGGGACGATCCGTCATGCGCTCATGATGGCCGCCGCCTTCCCCTTTTCGTGCCGAAAGGCGGGCAACGTCGGGTGGCTGCGCGAATGCGTGATTCCTTTCAGCCACGCAGGTTACGTTGCTGCCTTCGAGATCGCCGACGACCACATTGTGGTTCTCGCCGTACGCCACCAGCGCGAAGACGACTTTCACTGATGCTCCTGGATGCCGATTGGAACCTCAGCCGACGTGCACCCCCGGAAAAACTGCCGAAGTGTTTAAGGCCATGCCCAGAGCCGGCCCCTGTCGAGATTGGTAGCCGAAACGGACTCAAAATCCGTTGCCGCGAGGCGTCCCGGATCGAGTCCGGGGTGGGCAACTAAAGGGTGACGTTTCAGGGCCTGACGTGAAGCCCGCTTTGTCCAACGGTTCCCAGCCCGGCCCGGTGACCTGAAGTGGCTTGCGCGATGAAGTCGTAGCAGCCGGCGAGGGTGGCCAGCCTCGGGTGTTCCTGCTGAGGCAAGTCGAGGTTCAGCGCCTCGCTCAACCGCAAAACGAAGCGCAGAAAGCCAATCGATTGGGTGTCGACCGGGTCGCTCAACCGCAGCTGCTCGCGCAGGGACTTGGGATCCACCTGGGAAATCGTCGACGACCAGGGTGGGCATGGCAAGGGTTGGCGAAGCAAACTCAAGACCAACGAGCCCAAGGGGTGGCTGATGAGTGCTACGGAGCCTCGAATGGAGCCCCCCGGTTTTGGCGAAGTTCAAGGCCGACCCTCGCGGCCGGCAGCAGCGACGGCAATCAAGGCCCACCAGGCGGCGCTCACCGGCCGTCCGTTGCGGGCAGCGATCAGCGAAGCGCTGGCGAATGAGCCGAAACTCGGAGGCAAAGAGCGACGGTTCGCTTCCTGGGCGGCCCGCGAGCTCTCGCGCCACCAGCGGTTCATCGACCTGTTGGCCAAGACCCACGGCCATGCGCCGTCGGGTTTTTCGCTCGAAGGGGACCTGGCGATTCTTCGCTACACGCTGTGGCGGCGGCACCTGACCCACGCGTCGGCCGAGCGCACCCTGTTCGAGGTGGCGTTGCCCGGGCCCCTGCGCCCCCGCTCGATTCCCGATGCGCTGCTGGCCAAGGTCTGTTTGACGCTCGAGCCGCCGCTGCCGCCCGACCCGCTCGAGCGATCTGCGACCGTTCATTCGTTTCCCAACTGGCTGGCGACGGCGATCGCCCGTTCGGCGCCCGAAGGTGAAGTCGACGCCGTGCTGGCCGCGCTCAACCGCGATCCGGTGATCTGGATGCGGGTGCGCCCCCCGGGTTCGCGGGAAGAAGTGCTGCAGAAGCTTCGGGCCGAAGGGATCGAAGTGGAAGCTGGGCCCGCCGAAGATTCGATCAAGCTCACCGACGAGGGAAGGGGGATCTTCGAGTCGAAGCCGATGAAGTCGCGTCGCCTGCAGGTGATGGATCTGGGCAGTCAGCTGATCGCCAACCTCTGCGCGCCGAAGCCGGGGGCGACGGTGATCGATTGGTGTGCCGGAGCGGGCGGCAAGAGCTTCGCGCTCGCCGACCTCGTGGGGCCCACCGGGAAGGTCTACGCGACCGACCTGAAGCGCTCGCGGCTCGACGATGCCCGCCGGCGGGGTCGCGAGCTGTCGATTCGCAACGTCACCTTCCCGGACAAGGTGCGGCTGTCCGAGGCCGACGTGGTGTTGGTCGACGCGCCCTGCAGTGGAAGCGGCACCCTGGGTCGGGAACCCGATCAAAAGTGGAAGCTGCAGTGGAAAAAAGTCGAAGAGCTGATCGCGACCCAGCAGAAAATTCTCGACGAGGTTGTGGCGGGTGTTCGGGACGACTGCGTGATCGTCTACGGCACCTGCTCGG
>JAYVCD010000057.1:0-4919 GCA_043750125.1 Archangiaceae bacterium
CATCCGGAACATCTCGGCCTTCTCGTGAGTCGCGCCCGTCGCGGTGTCGACCTTCAACCGGGTCAGCGAGCCGCCACTGCCGCGCGGGTGATTCATCTGCAGCACGACGTTGGGGAAGGCAGTCTTCAATCCCGCGTACAGCTGATCGAGGCGAAGGGAAGGGCCGTCTCCCCCCGCCCAGTCGAACGCGCCGTGGGTCGGGCCGTCGCCCACCGTCACCGGGTAGGCCTGCTGGTGCCCGTAGTCGAAGGGGGTCACCTCGCAGCCGATCATCGACGCCATCTGGTCCTGCGCGCCCAGCGCGGCGATCAACGGAGCGTAGTCGGTGATGTAATCGTGATCGGTCGACACCAGGACGTCGACCCCTTCGGCCGCGAAGGATGCGATGCGTGCCGCGTTGGCAACCGAGCTGTCTGCGCTCGCGACCGCGTGGACGTGAAGGTCCGCGCTCATCCACCCAGTGGTGTCGACCACTCGGGCGAGGGTCGCGTTCACGGTGGCGCCGGCTGTCGTCAGATCGATCGAGGAGCCAGTCATCGGGAAGGTGTCGGGAAAGGCCGAGTACTCGGGGCCGCGGGTCACGAACACCTCGTAGGCCCCCGGAGGCAGCTGCATCGTCAGGCTTCCCGTCGCCGGGACGAAGCCGATCGAGGCGATGTTCGACGGCATCTCGTCCACGTCGAAGAAGGGGCGATAACGCGCCATCTCGAACGGGCATGGCCCGGACGGACAGCGCACGGTCACCTTCGAAGTGAGGCCTGCACCAAACGGATCCTTCACCGCAATCGTCAGCTTTCGGGAGGCCCCGACTTTCGGCGACGCCGAGACCTGTCCGCTCGAGGGGACAGTGACCGCGGTGGGCGCCTCGATCGCGTGACCCAGCTCACCGGCCACGACAGTGTAGTTCCCGGGCGGAAGGTCGATCTTCGCCTTTCCTTCGCTGTCGGTGACGAGCACCGCTTTCTGCTTCGAGCCCGAATCGAGCACCGCGACCCGGATGAACGCCGCCGGCAGCGCGTCGTCGAGCCGGGTCACCGTCACGTCCAGCCGCGCCCTTGGCGTGGCGTCGTAGGTTTCCATCTGGGACAGCGCGTCGCCGAGGTCTCGACCGACGAACAGGTCGCGCAAGTAGCTGCGCTGGCCGCCCGCGAGAATTCCAAACGTGCCCGGCCGCTGAGTCGCCTGGGCGTCGATCCACGACAGCAATCCGTTCTGGCCTTCGCCGGCGGCGAGAAGTCCGACCACTCCGCTGACGTAGAGCAGCGAGTTGCTCGGCTCGGGGACCTTGGGGTCGGCGAACTTGTAGCTGCGCACCGCGTAGGCCACTTCTTCTGCCTGGTAGCCGTACCAGGGCGACGGGTCAGCGGTGCAACCCTTGGCGCCCATTCCGTTCTTGCAGCTGCCGGGGTTGAAGAAGTCGCTGACGCCCCCCTGCTCGAAGAGATCGCCCACCGTGGTGAGAATGTTCGTCTTCCCGCTGTTGCAAAACGCGGTCAGCACCCGCACCCGGCTCTCTCCGGGGGACAGCACGTAATAGGTGGTCGCGGTGATCGGCAGCGCGACATTGGGGTCCACCACCAGCTTCACCCCCGCGCCCAGGTACTCGTCGATGATGTTGGGGACGTTGATGTAGTCGTTGACCGCGTCGACCCCGGTGGCCGCGATCACCGCCGCGCCGCCCGTCGAGCCGTCCTGCAGCACCTCGACCTTCCGGGCGTTGATGGTCCGGCCGAACGCGTAGAGCACGGTCATCTTCCCCAGCTGATCTCGGGCGGGCTGGCCACTGGCGCGCTTCAAATCGGCGTCGATGATCGTGCCGCCGTAGGGCGCAGCGCCGATGTGGCGGTACGGCCGCTGCACCACCACGCGGATCTTGTCGTTCTCGAGCAGGTAGTCGCCGACGATGCCCTGTGCGAACGGACCCCCGACGAGCTCGGCGGGCGCCTCGATGATCTTCGCCTTCGACCCCGTGCCCACTGCCGAGAAGAGCCCCGTCGCGGTGAGATCAACCTCGCATCGTCCCGACGGCTCAGGCTCGGGAATCGGCTTCTTCGCAGGGCAGGAACAGAGGACGACTGCGAGCAAGGCGACCGGAAGAACATTTTTCATGGCGCCGACGGCTTAGCCTTTGTGACAGGTCGGTCACAACACCGTCACCGATCTGCCCTACCTCCGGTTCGGCACTTGCTAGGCTCGATGCCCTTTCGAATGTCGATCACGCGCACTGAAGCCGAACTGCAGACGGCGATCGAGACGATGTTCCGGGTGAGGGCGGTCGAGTCGCCTCCCGACGAACAGGGCGCCCGGACCATCTGGCACCGCGGTCACAAAGGAGCAGACCTCGTCACCTGGGTCGACGCCTTCGGCCGGGTCACGCGCCAAGAGCTGTACCTCTTCGATGACTGCCTCATCTGGGAGAAGACGGCTGGGGTGCGAACCGGAGCAGCGCCGGTGCGCGAGAACCACCCGCTCGAACCTTCGGAAGAATCGATCGCGTTCGACCCCGCCACCAACGACGGCCGAATCGTGCGCGCTCGCAGAGCCCTGGGGCCCTACAGCGGCGCCGACAAGTTCATTCTCCACGCCCGGGAATTGGTGGGCGGCGAGGACCTTCCGGTCGAGCCCAGTCCTCCCGATTCGCCTCCCGAGCTTCGAGAGCCACTTCCCACCCCAGTGCAGGCGAAGTCCGGGTTGGACCCTGCGCGCCGAACCCGCACCGTCGCGGCGATCGTCATTTGTCTCGCGATCGCCGTGCTGGTGTTGCTGCTGATTGAGCTGTTGCCTTAGCCATGCGCGCCGAAAGTCAGAGGGTCGCCCAGTTCGGAACCACGGTCTTTGCCGAGTTTTCGCGGCTCGCGAACGAAGCGAAGGCCGTGAATCTCGGTCAGGGTTTTCCAGATTTCGATGGGCCGCAGGAAGTGAAACAGGCGGCCTGGGCAGCGATTGAAGCCGGAATCAATCAGTACGCGATGAGCAACGGATCCCAGGTGTTGCGAGAGGCCATCGCCGCCCACGCGCTGCGGTTTTACGACCAGCGGGTCGACGCCCAGAAGATGGTCTGCGTCACCAGCGGAGCCACTGAGGCCCTCTTCGACACCGCAATGGCGCTGCTGGACCCGGGCGACGAGGCGGTGCTGTTCGAGCCGTTCTACGACTCGTACGTCGCCAGCATCCAGATGGCCGGGGCCGTACCGCGGTGCGTTCGGCTCTTTCCTCCCGACGCGAAGCACGCCACCTGGTGGTTCGATGAGCTCGAGCTCGCAGCCGCCTTCGGGCCCAGGACCCGCCTGGTTTTTCTCAACACTCCGCACAACCCGACCGGCAAGGTCTTCACCGCAGACGAGCTGAAGGTCATCGCCGCGCTCGCGGTGAAGCACGACGCAGTGGTGCTCTCGGACGAGGTCTACGAGCACCTGGTGTTCGCCCCCGCCCGGCACGTGCGTGCGGCGACCCTTCCCGGTCTCGCCGACCGCACGTTGACGATCAGCAGCGGCGGGAAGAGCTTCTCATTCACCGGGTGGAAAGTGGGTTGGGTCATCGGCCCCGCGGCCCTCGTCGCGGCAGTCCAGAAGGCCCACCAGTGGGTGACGTTCGCGACGGCCTCGCCGTTTCAGGTCGCAATTGCCAGCGCCCTCGCGTTGCCCGACACGTACTTCACCGGGTTCCAGGCGATGTACCGCGCCAAGCGGGATCTGCTTTGTGGGGCGTTGGCCGCTGCAGGCCTGACGCCGATGGTCCCCGAGGGCAGCTACTTCGTCATCGCCCACACCCAGGCGCGGCTTGGAGCTCACCCCGATGACTATTCGTTCTGTCGTTGGCTGATCGCCACCGCCGGCGTCGCCGCGATTCCTCCCTCGGCTTTCTACAGCCCACCGCACAAGGGCGAAGCCCGGGCCCTGGCGAGGTTTGCCTTCTGCAAGACGGACCCCTTGCTGCAGGAAGCGGCTCGAAGGTTGTCGCTGCTCAAGTAGCGCCGCGGGCCACGCGCAACCACAGCCGCTTGGGGACCATCAGGTTCCACCTGCGCATGAACACCATCGTCTCTTCTTCGCGCAGAGTGCGGTCGAAGTAGGCCGGCGATCGTGGCCGTTGTTTCTCGAGCAGCTCGAGATCTCTGGCGCGAATGTTCGGCAGGTGCTCGAGAAGAAAACCCAGCCGCGCCGCGAGCAGCCCGCCTCCGAGATTGCGGGCGTGAGTCACCATTCGGGAGTTGTCGAGGTCCAGACTCACGAAGCACCGGCGCAGCTTTTCCGCGATCTCATCGATGTCTTCCGATCGTCGAAGCAGGTCGAGGCGATCAAGGGCGTCGACCAGCGTCCGTTCGATTGACGTGACAAAGACTTTTTCACCTGCCCGTTCGACTTCGATCACTTCGGCCCGCCACCGGGTTCCCAGAGACGAGGGAGGTCGAACGGGGGTGTATTCGACCTGCTCGAAGGTGAACGGCCGCACTTGTTGACGGGTGAGAAATGAGATCCGTACATCGTCTCCGCCCAGGTGGTGGAAGGACAGCGCCCCGTCGTACGCCAGCACCGCGTCACTGCTCAGCCGACTTGCGAGCACCCAGGGGTCGAGCTCTTTTTGAGCGCTCGCATACAGACCTCGCCGCACGTTGCGCAACCGCCCGGTCGATACGTGGTACCGCAACAGGGAACGGATCGTCGCCGCACTTCGGGTCGGCGACCGATGCGCCGCAGTGAAGTCTTCCAGCCGAAAGATGGCGTGGCGCTCGAGGTAGGCGACCGGCGTCTCGGGTTTTGATTTCATCGGTCGGCGAGCTCTCGGCCCGGGGAAGGGTCTTCCACCTGTTTTGTTTTTGAAGTTCGTATGAGGCTAGTTTGGGGCGATATCTTTGCCTCAAACGAACATCTAACACAAATGTCGCGAACGTCCCTGTCCCGCCCCCCCTGCGACCTGAG
>JAYVCD010000058.1:0-7598 GCA_043750125.1 Archangiaceae bacterium
CCGTTCAAGAACGCCGCTTTCATCGTGATTCAAGACCGCACTGGCGCGATGCAGGTCCACATCAAGCAAGAGAAGCTGGCCGAGCGGTACGAGCTCTTCAAGCTCTGCGACCTCGGCGACTTCGTCGGGATCGTGGGGACATTGTTTCGCACCCGCACCGGCGAGCTCACGTTGTCGGCCACCCGCTTCGAGCCCCTGACCAAGACGCTGCGGGCTCCGCCGGGAAAGTTCGCCAAGTCCGACGACGGGAAAGAATTTGCCGAAAAGAATGCCCTGGCCGACACCGAACAGCGCTACCGCCAGCGCTACCTCGATCTGCTCGCCAACGCCGACGTGCGCGAGACCTTCGTCAAGCGTTCAAGGCTGGTTCAGTTCATTCGCAAGTTCCTCGACGCCCGCGGTTACCTGGAAGTCGAGACCCCGATGATGCACTCGCTCGTCTCGGGGGCCGCCGCCCGGCCGTTTCGGACCCACCACAACACCCTCAATCTCGACCTCTACATGCGCATCGCCCCCGAGCTTCATCTGAAGCGGCTGGTGGTGGGCGGGTTCGACCGGGTCTACGAAATCAACCGCAACTTCCGGAACGAAGGCATCAGCACCCGGCACAATCCGGAATTTACGATGCTCGAGTTCTACGAGGCCTACGCGACCTACGAAGACTTGATCGTGTTGACCGAAGAGCTGATTGGCGAAGCCGCCCAGGCGGTCGTCGGCAGCACCACCGTCAAATACGGCGAGCACACGTTGCAGTTCGGCCGCGGCTGGAAGCGGATTCCGATGTGGGAGGCGATTCGCGAGAAGGTTCCCGAGCTCGCCGATGCCGATCGCACGGACACCGACAAGCTGCGCGCCCTCTGTCTCGAAGGGGCGCACGGGCCCGAACGCAAAGGCCTCGAGGCGATGAACAACGGCGAGCTCATCGGCGCGCTGTTCGAAAAGCACGTCGAGGCGAGCCTGGTTCAGCCCACCTTCGTCACCCACTTCCCGACCGAAATTTCGCCGCTCGCCCGCCGCAACGACAGCGACCCGACCGTCACCGACCGCTTCGAGCTCTTCGTGGCCCAGCGCGAGATCGCCAACGCGTTCTCCGAGCTCAACGACCCGATCGATCAGAAAGGTCGATTTCAGTCTCAGGTCGACGCCAAAGGCCGGGGCCAGGAAGAGACGATGGACTTCGACGAGGACTACATTCGCGCCCTCGAGCATGGCCTTCCCCCGACTGCGGGCGAAGGAATCGGAATTGATCGTCTCGCGATGCTGTTTACGGACTCGGCGTCGATTCGCGACGTGATTCTCTTCCCGCTCTTAAAGCCCCAGGCGAAGTGACCACGTACCGTTGGCGAGTCCTCTGGGCTGGAGCGCTGCTGGCGCTTGCCGGCTTCGGTGTATTGATCGCGGCCCTCTCGCAGGCCGAAGCTTTGGGCTTCGTTGCTCCCGACGTGGCCACCGTGTTCTTCGGTTGGGGCCCCTTCGTCGAAGGCCTCGGCTCGATCGTCACCACGCTTCGATTCGAAAAGATGGCCAAGGCGCTCGGCGGTGCTCCCTCGCCCGACGGCGCATGGACCCGGGTGTGGATTGGGCTTGGGCTGTGGGTCGCAGGCTGGGGCCTCGTCGCCGCCAGCGTTCAGCACCACCCCGAAGCGGCCCAGGCGCCCAGCGAAGCGGTCGGTGCGCCGCTCGTTCCGCGCCTGGCCACCTACCGCGATTTTCACTGGGGCACTCTGGCCGCGTACGGCTTTGGAATCTTCTTCGCCGAGCTCGCGCTGGTCTTCAGCTACCTGTTGTTGATTGGTCAGGGGCAATCTTCGGCGGTCGTCAGTGGCGAGGCCCCCACCGGCCTGTCGCCGGTGTTCGCATTCGTCATTTCCCTGGCGATCGGGATGGCCATCGCGTTCGCGGGCGGGTTCCTCGGCTCGGCCAACTCGAAGCGGCTGGCGACTCCGGAAGCGACGATCGCCATCTTGTACTTTGGGTTGCCGGTGCCGATCTTGCTGTCAGCGATGCACACCTTGCCGTCGTTGATGCTCGCCATCGGCTATCGGCTGCGCGAGGTGATCTACCTGGCCTCGCTGCTCGGAGACACCCGCCCCGAGATGAGCTACTGGCTTGTCTTCATCGGGCTGGTGCTGGCGCTTTTCCTGGGCCTCAACTTCGGGTTTGTCGCCACTTCTTCGGGTCGACTCGACCTTCGCGCCAACCACGAGCTGTTCGTCGCTTCTCGCCACGTCCAGGTGTTCCGTCCGGGGCTGCTGCTGCGGGCGTTCGGGGTGTTGATCTTCGGGATCATCCCTCCGTTGATCCTCTACGCGATCGTGAAGGCGGCGCAGAAGCAGATCGAGCTCACCCGGGTGCGGAGGTTGGGCCTGAAAGATCCGCTCAAGGCTGCCGAGGCGCTCAACGCGCTGAAGCTCAAGGAGCAGACTCCCACTGCGATGATGACTGAGATCTCGGTGGTCGGCGTCGGCGTCGGGGTGATGGCGCTGATCATCGTCCTTTCGGTGATGAGCGGGTTCGAGCTCGACCTGCAGCAGAAGATCCTCGGCACCAACTCGCATGGCGTCGTCCTCAAATACGCCGACTCGATGCCTGAGTACGCCGAAGTGATGGACAAGATCCGCACCATTCGCGGAGTCGCAGGCCAGACACCCTTCATTCTCAACGAAGTGATGATCAGCTCCGAGGGCAACATCTCGGGCTCGATGATCAAGGGCATCGACCCGGACACCATCGGCACCGTCACCGATTTGCCCAGGTACATGATGCCGGGCGGAAAGCTCGAGTGGCTCAACACCCCCGAGAAAATCGTTCACAAGCGGCTGGCTCCAATGGGAGGAGCCGCGCTCGACGACCGCCCCGCCCGCTTCGATGACGATGAGACGAAGATCGAACGCAAACCCGAAGAGCCCACCCCGGGCACACCCGCCCCGATTCTCGCCGGGGTCATTCTCGGCAAGGAACTGGCGGCCTCGCTCAAGGTGGTGGTCGGCGACCGGATCAACGTCGTCTCTCCGCTCGGTGGAGAGCTCGGACCCCAGGGGCCGATGCCCAAGAGCCGACCCTTTCGCGTCGCCGGAATCTTCTACTCGGGGATGTTCGAATACGACTCGAAGTTCGTCTACATCCACCTGAAGGAAGCGCAGAGCTTCTTCGGGCTCAAGGGAGCCAGCGGCATCGAGCTGAAGTTCGAAGACGTAGACGACGCCCGTCGGCTCACCAAGACCATCTACGACAAGCTCGAAGGCTACCCGTACCGGACGCGCGACTGGGGCGACATGAACAAGAACCTGTTCGCCGCGCTTCGTCTCGAAAAGCTGGTGATGGGCATCATCCTCAGCATCATCGTGATCGTCGCGGTATTGCTGATCGTGGCAACCGTGATCATGCTCGTGCTCGAGAAGAGGAAAGAAATCGCAGTGCTCAAGGCGCTGGGCGTACCCGACGGGGGAATCGTGAAGATCTTCCTCGCCGAAGGGCTGCAGATTGGCGTCGCCGGAGGAGTGCTCGGACTCTTCGCCGGCCTCGCCTGGTGTCTGTTCATCGAGAAGGTGGGGATCAAGCTCGACCCGAGCGTCTATTACATCCCCGCGCTGCCGGTGAAGATCGAGCCGTTTCAGACCGCGCTGTCGGTGGTGATCGCGATTCTGGTCACGTTCCTCGCCAGCATCTACCCCGCGCTCAAGGCCTCGCAGGTCGAACCGGTCGACGGGCTCAAGGCCGAGTGATGGCTTCCTTTCTCGAAGTGAACAACGTCTTCAAGTCGTACTTCCTCAACGGCAAGCGCATCGACGTGCTGAAGGGCGTGAAGCTGGTGATCGAGAAAGGCGAGCTCGTTTCGCTGATCGGAGCCTCAGGCTCGGGCAAGAGCACTTTCCTTCACGTTCTGGGCACGCTCGACGCCCCAGCCGCGGGCACGATGCACTTCGAGGGTCGTTCGGTCTTTCAGATGAACGACGCCGAGGTCGCCGAGTTCCGCAACAAGTCGATCGGGTTCGTCTTCCAGTCTCACTACCTGTTGCCGGAATTCACCGCCGCCGAAAACGTCGCGATGCCGGCCCTGATTCAACGCAAGGACAAAGGGGTCGCGATGAAGCGCGCGCGCGACCTGCTCGAACGCGTCGGGCTCGGCTCGCGCACCGACCACCGCCCCGGTGAGCTGTCCGGCGGAGAATCTCAGCGGGTCGCCCTGGCCCGCGCCCTGATGCTCGAACCGGCGTTGCTGTTGGCCGATGAGCCCACCGGCAACCTCGATCCCACCACCGGCGAAGGCATTCACCAGCTGCTGCGCGAGGTGAACAAGGACCTCGGAATCACCGCCGTGGTGGTCACGCACAACGAAACGCTCGCCCGGTCGATGCCGCGCCGGTTGCGCCTGACAAACGGCAACGTTCTCGCCGCCGAGTGAAATCGGCCCGCGTTTTCGCTCGTATGGTGGGGGCCTTTCCCCTAAGTACCCCCGTTCCGTGAGCCCTGGTCGCGCACCGCTGCTGGTTGTTTTTCTCGCCACGCTCGGCGCATTGCCTGCTTTTGCCCAGGCCGATGCTCCCCTCGTCGCTCCTCCTGAAATTTCCACCGACACGATCGTCGAGGTCCGCGTCGAGGGAAATAAGCGGGTCGAGCCCGAGGCGATCAAGCGGGCGCTGAGGAACAAGGAAGGCCGAGCCTTCGAGCCGGCGCGCACCGCTGACGATCTCAAGAGCCTCTGGGCACTGAACTATTTTTCCGACGTTCAGCTGCTCGTCCAGCGCCTGCCGCGCGGCATCGCCTACGTCGTCCGGGTCGTCGAACGGCCGGCCGTGCGCGAAGTGCGCATCACCGGAAACGATGAGCTGTCGAAGGACGACTTCAAAGACACCATCGACATCAAGCCCTACAGCATCCTCGATGTCGCCGCGATCCGTCGCAACCAGAAGAAGATCGTCGATAAATACACCGAGAAGGGGCACTTCCTCGCCGAGGTGAACTACGAGCTTCAGCCGGTGGGCGATACCGGCGAAGTCGACGTCGTCTACGTCATTCGCGAGCACGCCAAGGTTCAAGTCAAAGAGATCAACCTGCTCGGCGCCGTTCGCGTTTCCGCCTCTGAGCTCAAAGACGTGATGTTGACCAAAGAGGGCGGGTTCCTCTCGTTCTTCGACAACAGCGGCGTGTACCGCGAAGAAATGTTCCAGCGCGACCTTCAGGTGGTCCAGTCGGCCTACTACGACCGCGGCTACATCAACGTGAAGGTCGACAAGCCCAACGTCTCGCTCTCGCCCGACAAGCGCTTCATCTACATCTCGCTGAAGATTGAAGAGGGTGAGCAGTACTCGATCGGCAAGCTCGACTTCTCAGGCGACCTGCTGCTGAGCAAAGAAGACATGAGCACGCGGATGACCTCTCGCGTCGGGCAGATTTTCAATCGCTCGCTGCTGGGCCGCGACATTCAAGCGATCACCGACGTCTATTACGACCAGGGTTACGCCTACGCGAACATCACCCCGGTCACCGCGGTCAACGCCGACGCCAGGACCATCGACCTCACCTTCGACATTCAGAAGGGTGAGCAGGTCACGATCGAACGAATCGACGTCGTCGGGAACACCAAGACCCGCGACAAGGTGATCCGCCGTCAGCTGCGCGTCTACGAAGGAGAGCTCTTTTCCGGCTCTGGAATGCGCAAGAGCAAGGACAAGGTCACCCAGCTGGGCTTCTTCGAGACCGTCGAGGTTTCGCACAAGCCCGGCAGCGACAACACCCACGTCGTGATTCAAGTCGAAGTGAAAGAGAAGTCGACCGGCACGTTCCAGGTCGGCCTTGGCTTCAGCAACGTCGAGAGCTTCATCTTCACCGCCCAGATCGCCCAGAACAACTTCCTCGGGTGGGGCCAGTCGGTGTCGTTCAGCGGGCAGCTGTCGGGCCTGCGCAGCTTCCTCCAGCTGTCGTTCTACGACCCGTACTTCCTCGATACGAACTTCATCTTCTCGGCCGACTTCTACCGAACCCAGCAGGACTATTTCGGCTTCGTTCGCGACGCGACCGGCGGAAGCATCAACGTCGGCTACTACCTGCTCGATGACCTGTCGGTGAACGTCGGGTACACGCGGGAATACGTCACCGTTCAGCCAGGCCGGGATTTCGATGCCGAAATTCCGCTCTCGAACCAGTTTCGAAATGGCGTCACCAGCGCGTTCAAGGTTTCCGCTTCCTGGGACCGCCGCAACAACCGACTTTTCCCCTCGAGCGGGTTTCTGCAGTTCGCATCTGCCGAGTTCGCCCCCGGTTTCCTCGGCGGAACCTTCCTCTTCAACCGCTACACCGCGTACTCGCGCTTCTACTTCCCGTTGCCGCTGGGCATCGTGCTCAAGACCAACGCGCAGATTGGCTTCATTCAGCAGCTCGACCCGACGCTGCCGCTGCCGATCTCCGAAATGTATTACCTGGGCGGGATCAACACCGTTCGCGGGTACCTGCTGCGTTCGATTACGCCTTCTATCCTGGTCGGCTCGTCGACCCGCCCCGATGCACCGGTGCAGAGTTTCGGCGTCGGCGGCAACAAGCAATTCATCTTCAACCTCGAGATTGAGTTCCCGATCTTCGAGAAGGTCGGCATTCGAGGCGTTATCTTTTACGACGCCGGAAACGCATTCGCGCCCGGAAACAATTTCTTCCAGGAACCCAACTACAACGTCCCGTTGGGGTTGTTTCACTCGGTAGGCTTCGGGTTCCGTTGGTTCTCGCCGATCGGGCCGCTGCGCTTCGAGTGGGGCGTGCCGCTCAACCGCCGCAGCCCTTCGGACCAGCCGTTGTTGTTCGAGTTCACGATCGGCAACTCGTTCTAGGCAAGCCGGCTAGACGCAGGCCGAGATCGTCACCACCAGCCCGATCAGAATCAGGGCCGCTCCGGCGGCGAGCAGCACGAAGTCCGGCGACCCCGGTTTCGCGCGGACTGTTTTTCGGGCGAGCGGTACCGCATTGACCTTCGTTTCTTCCGGGGGCTCGGGAGGAAGCTCGATCAGCTCTTCGCCCAGCTCGAGCACGGTCGTTTCGGACTTCTCGGCGGGCAGCGCTTTTTCAGGGCCGTCGTAACGCAGCAGCGACTGGCCCAGCTCGATCACGTCGCCGGCGCGCAACAGGGTCGCCTTTTTCACCGGCTCTCCGTTGATGAACAGCCCGTTGGTTTCGGGCATCGCCTCGAGGAAGTCCGTCGCCCGCTGCCGCACCACCCGCGCATGCCGACGCGAGACGGCGCGATCTCGAATTCGAATCGCACACTTGTCGCCTCGGCCAATCAGCGTCTCATTCATTGCAAGCGGGTGGCTCAGCCCGGCGTCGAGCCCGGTGAGGCAGGTCAGGGTGGCCGCGCGCGAGTTCGAAGCCAGAAAGCTGTTCCCCACCATTTCTTTCAGCATGCAGGCGGTGCCCTTCGAGCTTCGGTGCGGCTCGTCCCTGGGCCTCAGCTGCTTCAGACAAACGCCGCTGGGAAGCTGCATCTTCTCGCCCGGAATCACCAGGCGCGGAATGTGGGCCGGAAACCGGACTCCACCGATGGTCACTGCGCGGGCGGCGGTCACCATCAGCCGTTCGCCCAACAGGTTGAGGGTCAGCAGGGACTTCGG
>JAYVCD010000059.1:0-30675 GCA_043750125.1 Archangiaceae bacterium
AGTGGATTGTTGATCTCGTGGGCGAGGCCTGCGGCAAGCGTACCGACGGTCGCCAACTTTTCGCGCTGAAGAGCCAGGGCATGCATCTGCTGGAGCTCATCGTTTGCGCGCTCGAGCTGCTGGGTCTTCGTTTGCAGCACCTGGGTCGCCCGTCGCAGTCGCAGCAGCGAGGCGACGCGGGCCAGCAGTTCCCGCTTGCGTACCGGCTTGAAAAGGTAGTCGGCCACGCCCACTTCGAGTCCGCGCTCGCGATCCTCATGCGCCGTCTGGTTGGTGAGCATGATCACCGGTACGTCCGCGGTCAGCGGGTTTCGGGCCAGCTGTTCGCACAGCTCGAGTCCATCCATCCCGCCCATCACCACATCCGAGATGACGAGATCGGGTCGAAATCCGTGGGAGGCCTCCAGGGCGGCTTCTCCGCTGCTGACGAGCATGCAGATGTGAGGGGGTGACAGAAGGCTCTCTATGAAGAGCCGCAGTGTCGCCGAATCGTCGCAGACGAGGATTCTGGCGCCAGGTTCCACGAGCTTTTCACGCGTCATCAGTACACCCGTTGGGTTCTGCGCTTCAAATTGCATTCCGCGCGTATTCACGTCAGATCACACGCAAATCCGCGAGTGAAAACTGACCCACCGGTCGATGGCGACCCCCCCGATTGACCCGGCTGGTCGGACCGGACACCCGGCGCGAGCAAGGTTGCCGCGGTCGCCGAGCCAGCACGTCCATGCTGAAGCTCACGCCGTCGACCGCCGTTGGGGTGGTGTAGAAGTTCTCCCAGGTGGTCAGGGTTTTTACCAGGGCGCCATCGAGGTACCAGCGGACGATGTCATTCGAGGGACCGGGGACGAAGTCGACCGACGCGCGCACCTCGTGCCAGGTACCGAACGTCACCCCTGTCGTAATGATGGTGTTGGAAAACACCTCGGTCAGGCTGACCCCACCATTGAGGGTGCGAAGGCGGCACAACACCATACGCTTCGCGAAAGTGTCGGCGATACCGATGGCGGCCTGACTCCCATCGTTGGTGGTTCCCACCGTGCGAAACCAGAAGCTGAGCTCGAGATGGTTGTCGGTCGGCCCGGCATGAACACCGCCGCCGGTGCTCGCATCAGGCTCGCCCAACGCCATGAAGCGGGGGCTCATGACTAGTTTGCTGGGCTGCCCTCGAACCCCACCATCGCTGAGTCGATGATTGCGCCCATCGGGTTCCGTCGAGAGATTCTCGGCACCCTCAGCATCAACGCGGCGGCGCCCAACCGGCTTGGACCCGAGAAGCTCGCCCTCGTCGTGAGCGCGGCGGACATCGCGGGGCAGCCATTCACCGCAGCCGACTGGAACACGCTCGCGAGCACCAAGACCGACTGGCAGTTCTCGGGGATGCTGGACGAGTCCTCCAGGTGGCCATCAACTTGCTGGTGAATGCCGCTCAGGCTGTCCAGAAGGATGGGCACGTCGTGCTTCGCAGCAGGGCTGAAGGCGACTGGGCCGTTGTCGAGGTCGAGGACAATGGGCCGGGCATTCCGCCCGAAGTCGCAGCGCAACTCTTCGAGCCGTTCTTCACCACCAAGCCAGAGGGCGAGGGCACGGGGCTCGGGTTGAGCATCAGTCGACAAATCGCCATCGAGCACGGCGGCGAGCTCACCTTTACCTCCGAGATTGGAAAAGGAACGTGCTTCCGTCTGCGGCTGCCTGCCAGGGAAAAGGGCGAGGTGCTGACGAAGCGACCGCGGGTGCTTGTCGTAGACGACGAGCCCGCGCTCCTTCGAGCGATGGCGCGGGTGCTGAAGAAAGACTTCGAAGTGCTCTCCGCTTCGACGGCGGCAGAAGCGTTGCGCCTGGCTTCAGGGAAGAAGCTTGACCTCATCCTGACCGACTATTCGATGCCGTTGCAGGACGGCATGTCCCTGATTCGCGCGCTGCGTGCTCAGGGGCACGATGCGCCCGCGGCTCTTGTGACCGCCGCCATCGAGAATGCCGCCATCACGCAGTCCGTGAAGGAGCGCATGGTGTCCCTCGTCGTCCGCAAGCCGTGGAACCCGTCGGCGCTGGTGTCCGAGGCATTACGGCTGATTCGAAACGATTGAGGAACAAGTCCCAATTCCAGTTGGAGCATCGGTGCCGGTCACCCTCGATTCCAGCGCTTGTCTCTGGGCTGCGCCATGAAGGGAGTCCTGGCCATGGCCATCGTCCCGCCGTCCGACCGGCCATTCAGCGCCGCGGAACAAGCTCTCGTAGGGGCCGCGATTCCCCTTGGTGACGATCCCCACCGTGAGATCCCGTTCGGGGTCGGCGGGTTCTACAACCCGCGGGCTTTGAGCTCTTCGAGGATTCTGGCGTAGAGCGAGGGTGCATCGAACCCTTTGTTCCACCCAATCTGGGCCCAATGGTCCGCTTCGACCTCGGCCACCACTTCCCCCCAGCGCTGAGAGGAGAACGGGACGATTCCGTCGTTCTCCCCCGAGTGGCGCCGCAGCAGTCGGTGCACCGGAAGCAGCAGGGGGTGAAGGCCGGTGTCCGCGCGGGCCAACAGACAGCTGTACCAGACGCCTCGGACGTCGGGCACCTGCTGGTTGAAGAGCGCCATCTGCTGGGTGGTCAGCCCGTAAAAAACGCTGAGGTTCATTCCCAGCGCCTCGAGCACGCGGCGCATGCTCAGCCGGTCTCCCACCCGGGTGCCGAAATCTGCCAGGGGAGTGCCGCGGTGCGGAGTGCCGATGGTGACCAGCGAGGCAATCTTCGGAGCCAGCTTCAGCTTCGCGATCGCGTAGCGGGCGTCCAGACCCCCCAGGCTGTGGGCGATGAGATTGACCTTCTTCGCGTCCACCGCGTGGATCGCGTCGGCCAACTGTTGGGCCCGCACCTCGACCGGCGCGAACGCAGAGACCTTGACCACCCGGACATCGGCCCCCAGGTCCTCGAGCCGGTCGCGGACGCCCCGGAAATACTCGCGCCGCTGGCCGGCGAAGGCGATTTCGTCGAAGCCCATCAACCCATGAACCAGCACCACCGGGTGTCGGACCCTCGGCGCGGGTCGCCGAAGCCGCCGGCCGGGGGAAAGGCGCGCCCAGCGCAGCAGGAACGCGAGCAGTCCGCCCCACAGCGCGGAGAAGGCGACGACGCCGAAAATTGCCAGGCGCAAATCAGGGGACGAAGCCAAACGACGCGCCGATGCCGAAGGTGAAGGTCGGAGCGGTCGCTCCCGCGGTCGGCCGGACCAGCAGCTCGATCCGTTTGACCCGCCGCAAATCGGCCCCGGAACCCACCCCGAGCAGCCAATCGGTGCTGCCCGCCAACGGCATCAACACATCGAAGTTCCCGCCGGCAGTATTGAGCAAAGAGCTCGTGCCGCCATCGGTGACGACGTGGACGTAGCGGTTGAAGCCGGTCTCGGCACAGACGAAGACCACCGGTTGGCTCGAGGGCTGCCACGCCGGGCTCGACGGGCTGACCATCGTCCAGGACATCGCCAGCCGCAGCTTCAGGCCGGGGCGGGTCAGGTCCCAGACTCCGGAAGAGGGCTCGAAGATGAGGATGTGGTCCGAGCCGCCCGAGCCCGTCCAGCTGGGAGGAGCCCAGGTCTCGTTGGTCGCTCCGGCGAGGTCCTTGTGACAGCCGGCGGTCAGCTCGGTCACGCTCAGCGAGCGGTTCATGTCCTGCGCGCGCCCCACCACCGGGCCGGTTCGCACCGAGACCGGCCCTCCACACTCGGGCTGCTCGTCGACGATTCCATTGCAGTTGTTGTCGAGCCCGTCGCAGATTTCAGGCTTGGGGAGGTTCTTGCTCTGGCAGACCTTCTGTCCCAGCACGCAGTTGATCATTCCCGCGTTGCATTCGCCCTTTCCCGCATCGAGGCAGTCGCCCCCCACGTCGATCGCGTTCTCGTCGGTGGTTCCGTTGCAGTTGTCGTCGATGTTGTTGCAGAGCTCAGGCGCTCCCGGGTGAATGGTGAACACCGCGGGTTTGCAGTCGTTGTTGCTCTCGACATAGCCCTTGGGCGCGGCGCAGGCGGTCACGGTCACCGCCGGGTCCCCGTACCCATCGCCGTCCTCATCGCGGTAGTACGTTTTGATCGGCATCAGCCCGTCGTCGATGGTCCCATCGCAGTTGTTATCCAGCCCGTCGCACTTCTCGGTGCCCCTGGGGTTGGCCTCGGCGCTGGTGTCGTCGCAGTCGAGCGCGTTGTCGACGAACGGCTCGACCACCGGCTTGCTGCACAACAGCCGTCCGGCCTTGGCGTTGCCGTAGCCGTCGCCATCGAGGTCTTCGAAGTACATCTTGGGAACCGCGCCGCCCGCGCAGACGCCGCCATCGAGGACCAGCGTTCGACAGGCCGGCTCACCGAACGGCTTGCAGCACAGCCCGTCGTCGCAGACCAGGCCGGTGGGGCAGCTGCCCATGTTGCACTGGTAGGGGCCGATGAACGGCCACGCCTGGTAGCAGCTGATCGCGGTGGCGGCGGTGAGGAAGGCTACCAGCGCGCGCGTTCGAAGGCTCATGGCCGACTCTTGATCAAATCGAACACAAAGACCCCGGCCCCGGCGGTCGCCAGCACCGCTCCGGTTCCCAACAGAACATTGCCCGTGCTGGCATAGGCCTGCGCCTGGCGGTGCCGCTCGGTGGCGACATCGAACGTCGAGCAGCCCCGCCCGTCCCCGCTGCAGCTGTTCTGACCGGCGCCCGCCTGCCGCGACAGCGACCCGGCCACCAGGCTTCCGGCGATCGCCACCGCCCCTGCGGCCCAGAGGCCGAAGCTGACCGCGCGAAGCACTGGGTTTCCCTCGACCGACGCGGCAATCACCGTCGGCGGCGCAGTCGCGTCGACGCGGGTCCGGCTGCCCTCGGGAACTTCGACCCGCTGCAGCACCGCGTTCCCGTCGGGGTAGAGGACATCGAGCTGGTGGGTTCCAGCGGGAACGCTGAGCAGCAATCCTTCCGTCTTCGCCATCGCCCGACCATCGAGCTTCACCACCGCGCCTTTTTGAGCGTCGAGGCGAAGGCCGCCCCACCCCCGCTTGGCCCACGCCGGCAACACCGCGTCGAGCGCGCTCTTCAGCCCGGGCTCGGGGGCCTCGAGCTCGGCGTCGCCCAACTCGATTCCCAACCGCTCGCCCTCGAGCCAGAACGAGACATCGAACGCGACGCCTCCTTTGGAAGAGCGCAGCGACAGCAGCGCGACCGCCGGAGTCCCGGCTCCCGCCACCACCAGACGTTGGCAGGCGAGGTCGGCGCAGCTGCGGCGGGGGCCGGGCTTGAAGGCGGGCCCTTCCCCGACCGGAAGGCCGGACAATTTCTTGAGCAGGGCTTCGACCGAGCGCTGAATCTTGCGGACGACCGGGTCGGGGACGCCCTGCGCTTCGAGCACCTGGGCGACGAGCACCGGGTGACGCGCCTGGGCCTGCGCCGCGGGCGTGAGCACAGCGAGCAGCAACCAGAGGCACCGACTTCTCAACGGAACTGGTACCAAAGCACGATCGCCAGAAAGCCCAGCCCGATGGCGCCGAGAAAAACGGCCGCGGCCAGCAGGGCGAAGCGTCCCTCGAACGGGCCCCAGGGTCGGGTGTTGTATTCCTCGGGGTGCTCTTCGCCCGAGCCGGCTTCGATTTCGTTGATCAACGAGTTTTCAATCTGGGGCTCGATGATCCGGTCGTAGGTGACGCCGAAGCTGGTGCGGGTCGCGGTCATCGCTTCGGCGGCGCCCAGCGGCTGGCCCAGGCGCGGGTCTCGCAACGGAGTCGGAGTCTGGGTCTCCTCAATCGTGATGCGCAGCCGCGGGGGCGCCTGCAGCCCGAGGTTCGGTGGGCGCCCGGGATCCGTGACCTCGTCGTGCTGGGAAAGGTAGCTGGCCGGAGCGACCACCGCGGTGTGCTCGAACGCCAGCGCCGTCGGAGGCACGAACTGCAGCCGCCGGGTCTGGGTGGTGGGCTCATCGCCAATCGGAATGCCTTGCATCGTGTGCGCGAGGACCTGGTCTTCCGATTCTTTCTCTCGGCGAAAGACGCGGCTCAGCAGGTCCGAGAGCACCTTCTCATCGGTGTTGGGGGCAAAGCGCAGCCGCAGCTTCTTCATCGCCTCGCCGAAGACTTCCGCCGAGGGGTAGCGATCGCTGGGGCTCTTCTTCAGCGCCTTGAGCACCAGGTCATCGACTTCGCGGGGAAGGGTGCCGTGGTACAGCGACGGGGGCTCCCAGCTGGGGTTAGCGGCTTTGCGCCAGCGCTCGATCGGATCTCCTTTTTGCGGAAGGGCGTGCCAGGCGAGCAATTCCCAGAGCATCACTCCGACCGAGTAAATGTCGGCCCGGCGATCTACGAGCTGTTTCTTCGCCTGCTCGGGCGCCATGTAGGTCAGGTTGCCGATCACGATCCGCGGCGCGGTCTGCTCTTCCTTCATCGTCGACTGCGCGGCGCCGAAGTCGATGATCTTCACCTCGCCCCGATACGAGATGCACACGTTGGCCGGCGAGAGGTCTCGATGGACCAGATGCAGCGGCTGTCCTTTTTCGTCCTTCGCGTCGTGGGCGTACTGCAGCCCGGTGCAGACCTTCTCGCCCAACCACAAGATCAGCCCCAGCGGCAGCTGCTGCTTCTTGTCGCGCAGCCGGCGGGTGAAGCGCGAGATGGTTTTTCCCTGCACGTATTCCATCGTGAGGAAGTACTCGCCGTTGACTTCGCCCATCGCGTACACCCGCGCGATGTTGTCGTGTTTCAGGCGCACGACGACGCGCGATTCATCTCGGAAGCGGCCGACGAACGCCCGGTTCTCGAGCAGCGAAGGCAGCACCTTCTTCACCACGCAGGCGCGGGGGGGCAGGCCTCCGACCCCTTGACCTTCGCGCGCGAGGAACACCTCGCCCATACCGCCCGCACCAATTCGGCGAATCAGGTCGTACTTGCCGAACGGCACCGGTGCTTCAGGCGTCGGGTCCTGCAACATGAGGGGCGCAGCTTGGGGTCGACTCTTCGAGGGAGCAAGCAGACTGCGCGTCGGTTCGCGATCTCTGCGCTCGTTGAGCGAAAGCACATGGCGGTCGTTGAGCCCCGGGTCCGTGACCAGCTCTACGTCAAACGGGCTCACCGAGCGGTTCGGGCGCGCACCGTGGATGTCTGAAAGCGGCATGCACCCACACTTCGCTTCCCCTTTGAAACGCCGAACAACCTACGGCGAATGCCGCAACGCGTCAACCTGCGGGGCACCCGCCGCCAGACATCCAATCGCACCCACCCACAGACGGGCATTCCGGTGCCGAGCGGCCGGCATCGAGCAACCCGCCGTTGGCACTGCTCCTCTGGGCAAACGCGGCGGCCGCGCTTCGGTTGTACCTTCGCGCTATCGTTGTGTGATGGGTTACGTCCACGCACAGCTCGAACTTTCCAATGCTCAGAATCCGGCGTTGGCTTCGTTGTCAGTTAATGCGCACGTCGACAGCGGGGCCCTGATGCTCTGCATTCCCGAGCACGTTCGTCTTCAGCTGCAGCTGACAGAGACTGACCGAAGAGAAATAACGCTGGCCGACGGACAGAAACAATTGGTTTCCTATGTTGGTCCGGTGCGAGTCTGGTTCGAGAAGCGATCGTGTTTCGTTGGGGCACTTGTGCTCGGAGACGAGGTTCTGCTGGGTGCGGTCCCGATGGAAGACATGGACCTGGTGGTGATTCCGTCGCAGCACCGGTTGGCAGTCAATCCCGCCTCTCCCAACTTCCCGCACGCCAAGGTGAAGTGACGCGCCGAGTCGGCTGCCGAAAGTCTTCGACAGACATCGTCGTTCTCGCAGCTCTATCTGAAGCAGCGCTTGGGCAAAGAGTAGCGGTCGACGGAGAGGAAGGACGAATGTTACCGATGAATCGGCCAACTGCAACACCCGCCGGCGCCTTCACGCACACCCTGGTCCCATCGGTCGCGATGACGACTGCCGTCGTCTGACCTACCTGGCGGTCTTCGAGCTCTGAGCCGGCTTCCAGCAGGACGCGCTTCCAGAGAACGACGTCGAGGAGAGGCCGGCCGATGTCGACGGCGCGTTTCGCGTGCTCGACAATCAAGGTGGCCGCTGTTCCCCGGCCACCGCGGCATCGAGCCGAGCACGGCCGCCATCGCCAGGCCGAAGCCTCCGTACACCGCGCGAACTTCAGAGCGCATCGGGGCGGTGTCTGCCGAGCCCCCGAAAACCTTCAGCAGGCGCGCGGGGAAGAACAGGCCGATCACGCCCATTCCGAGGAAGAACAGCGTCGCCAGGCTCCGGGTGAACAGCATCGGTTACGCCCCGGTCAGGCCGTCGAAGAGGTGCCGCAAGAAGCGGTCGACCCGAATCTGTTCGGCCCGGGGGTCCTTCGCGCTGCCGATCGCCAGGCTCCCTTCGACCACCGCGGCGAACATTATCTTCGCCATCAACTCCGCGCCCACGCTCTTGAGCAGCTTCGGGCTGGTGGAGACCTCGAGCATCGCAGTCAGCATCCCCAGCCCGTAGCGAAGGTCGATTTCGCGGCAGGTGGTGCCCCCGAGCACGGACGGCCCGTCCTGGAGCAGAATGTGGAGCACGTCGGGTTCGGCGGTCTGCTCGAGAAATGCAGAGATCGCCCGGTCGATTCGCCCTTTCGGGTTGAGCCCGGCCCGCTCGGCGACGCGCTCGGCCACCGCCTTCGCCATCAGCTCGTAGACCGCGATGAACAGCTGCTTCTTGTCTTTGAAGTGATGGTAGACGGCGCCCTTGGTGGCCTTCGCCGCGACCGCCACGTCGTCGAGTGACGTCCCGTTGTACCCGTGGACCCCGAACAGCTTGAGCGCCTCGTCCACCAGCGTGCGCCGCGTGGCTTCGGCGTGCTGGTCGCGCAGCGTCGACGGCGCGATGGGTTGCGGCCTTCGCATACTCATAGTATGTAACATTCCATGGGCATCCGAAGCGAGATTGTAGAGAGCCGAGGCGTCGTTTACACCGAAGCCCCGCGGGGGCGGGGCACGTTCATCAGCACGATGCGGGCGGCGTTCGCCTTTCTTCGGGTGGTGTTTCGGCCCGATCGGCTGCAGTACGTCATCGATTTCGTCGACGCGATGACGTCGCTGCCGGTGGTGAGCCGGCCGCTGGTCGAAGAGCTGAAGAGGTCCGAGCACGGCCGGCGCGCGCTGCGCGAGAAGATCCGCGTGCGGCTGTCCCTCGAACCGCTGCTGCAGCTTCCGCCCGAAACATTGGGCCGCCGCTTCGCCGAGCACCTGCAGAGCCATGGGCTTGATCCGGCCGCGCTCCCCGCCCGCAGCGCCCAGACCGACGACGCCTACCTGGCCGCGCACCTGTACGAGACCCACGACATCTGGCACGTGGTGACGGGGTTCAAGACCGACAAGCCCGGCGAGCTGGGACTGCAGGCCTTCTACGCCGCGCAGCTTCCCAGTCGGGTCGCGGTGGGGATCCTGGCGATTGGAATGGTCCAGACCCTGTTCCAGGGTTTTTCCGAGCGCAGCGAACGGCTCGAGCAAATTTCCCGCGGGGCGCGAATGGGGAAGGCGGCCGTTCCGTTGGCGGGCGTCGACTGGCAGTCGCTGTGGACCACGCCTTTGCTCGAAGTTCAGCAGCAGCTGAAGATTCAGCTCGCCTGAGGGGGCGAAGGCGTGCGCCGAGTTTTGGTTCTCCCGGCCGGACGTGTATGAAAGTGCGCCGATGCGTCTACTTCGATTCGCGCTGGTGGGAATGCTGGCCGGGTGCGGACCTAAGAGTCCAACCCACCAGGACACCACTGCCCCCGACTCTCCGACCCAACAGGCCTACGAGACGGTCAGTGGGGGCGCGATTTCGGTCCGCTGGCACAACCCCAAAGACCCCGACTTCGCCGGCACCCTGCTGGCCCGCATCCTCACCGGCAACGGGGCGCCTCAGAGCGCTGCTCCCAGGCGGGGGTCCACCCCGAAAGCCGGAGACGCGTTCGGCAGCTCGGCGGGCTTCGGGGCAGGAGTGGTGCTCTACGTCGGCAAGGCGGCCACGTTCCTCGACGTAGAGACGCCCGACCCGTGCACCGCGTACGTGTACCAACTGTTCTCGAGGGACACGGTCGGAAACTGGAGCGTGGGCGCCGCACAGGTCGATGTGGATCCCGGCGCGACCAGCACCGCTCCTCGGGCCGTGCCGACCGCGCTGACTGCCGCCGGCGTCGACGGGGACGTGCAGCTGGCCTGGACCAACCCTGCGATCGGCTCGGGCTTCACCCAGGTTCGGGTGGTGCGAAAGGAAGGTTCTTCGCCCCGCACCTCGACCGACGGGGCGGCGATCTTCAGCGGCGCCGGATCTTCGGCCGCCGAGCCCCTGGCCGCTTTGGGATTTGGCTCGTGGACCTACGGGGTGTTCGCCTGCAACGCCTGCGGAGTCTGCAACCCAACGCCTGCGACGGTGATCTTCAGCCACCTGGCCGTCGTCGATGGCGGCACCGATGGCGGAGGCGGAGGCGGAGGCGGAGGCGGCGGCGGCGGCAGCGACGGCGGCACGCTGCTTCCGACCCAACTGACTCAGCACCTTTCGGGAGACGGAAAGAGCGTGCTGATGTCGTGGACCCAGCCGCCCGAAGTGACGGACGTGAAGGTGCTGCGCACGCTGAACGGGGTGGCGATCGGCCCGGGTGATTCGAATGCAGTGGTGGTCTTTCAAGGCAGCGGCACCAACGCCAGCGAGCGGGTCGAGAAGCTGCTCCCGTCCACTTCGCTTTCCCCAGCCGTCTGGCACTACCGGGTCTACGGCTGCAGAAATTCGTCCTGCGAGACGACCGGCGCCGAGACCACGCTTTCCCTCACCGTGGGCCAAGCGCTCAAAGGCGGCGGCTACACCCTGTTCTGGCGCCACGCGACGGCGAACGTCTGTGGAGACCAGACCCAGCTGGGCCCGGCGGACTCCACCACTTCGCCCAACTGGTGGAAGTCCTGCGACAAGAACTGCAACACCGCGTTCGCAAGGCAGGTCGACAGCGTCGATGCCCCGAACGAGGAATTCGCGATTCACACCGCGTTCACCACTCGGGGTTTCCCGGTGGGCCGGGTGATCTCGAGCGAATTTTGCCGCGCGATCGAGACCGCGCAGGGCTTCAACTTCGGACCTCAAATCGAGCTGAGCCAGGCGCTGACGTATTTCGTCTACGACGAGGGACAGCGGTGCCCGAGCACGATGACGTTGCTCAATCAGGCTCCGAGCTCAGGCACCAACACCGCGCTGGTCAGCCACGCGGGCTTCACCTGCCCGATCATCGATTCCCTCGCGTGGGGCGAAGTGGCGATCTACAAGCCGATGGGGACTGTGGCTGCGCGCTACATCGGGCGGGTGGCGTGGAACGGGTGGGTCGCGCTGCCTTGAAGCTCCTGGGCTGGGGTTTGCTGGCGCTGATCGCGTGTACGCCTCCGCCCGAGCCGTGTTTGCGCGGCACTGGCGTCGGGGGCGACTTCGATGCCGGTGCGCCCGCGCCGCCGCTGGGAGTGGCCGGAAAGCCTTTCGCGCTCGCGCTGATGCAGCCGCCGTTCACCCGCTGCCCCCCGAAGCTGATCGAAGTGTTCACCGAGGTGCTCGACCCTCTCAATCGCGAAGTCGTTCACAGCCACGTCGAGTCGGTGGGCGAGTTTCAGCTCACGCTGACGACGATTGCTTTCACCCCCAGCATCCCCGGCGGCTACCACGTGAGCGCCCGGTTCGAGCCTTCGATTGGAACGACCCAGATCGATCTTCAAATCGCGGTGGACCGGTCGGATGCCGGCTCGAAAATCTTCGCGCTCGGGGCTCAATGCAGCGCGCTCGAGGTGCTGCCGTCCGGGCGGGTGCTGTGCCTGACTTCAGCCGACGTAAAGCTGCGCGTCTACCGCGATGACGTTCTGTTGCAGGTTCTCGACGCGGACGACTTCGCGACCGCGGGCAACGTGGTGTGGACGAACTTCAAAGGCATCCTCGAGCGCCGCGTCGACCTCGGAGGAGCGATGCCCCTGGGCGGGCAGATGTCCTTTGATCCCAAATTCGCAATCCCCAACAGTCTGGTTGGAACGCTGGTCGGGCTCGAGAACACCGCGGCGCTGATGACACTGGATCAAACGGTCATGATTGAAGTCGACGCCGGGACGCTGAGCGAAGTCGACCGGCTGTCCTTCGGAACCTCCTCGACCGGGTCCGTGGTTCACGCCCGCGAAGATCTCAGTGCGCTGCTCTGGTCCAGTGGCCCAAGGAACCAGATTGCGGCGATCTCTCACCTCTGCTCGACCCCGCTGCCCAACGTCTTGAAGACGCCCGTTTGCAAGGCCATCGCCGTGGGAGTCGTCGGGCTCGGGGCAGACTGGACGGGCCTCTGGTCCCGAAACGTGCGGGGACTGCAGCACGACCGGTTGGCAACTGACGCGGGAATCCAAACGACGGCGATAATCTCGGTGGGGTTCCCGTCCCCGGCGTCCTCGACGCGACACTTCCCCAACACGCCGGTGTTCAGCTCCGGCAATCGCGGAATCGTGCCCCACTTCGAAAACGGCACAATCTCGCTCGAGGCTTTCATCGCCGAGCCCGGCTTCGTCTTCATGCCCAGCTCGTCCACCACGGTTCGCGCGCAGCACCCCGACGGCCGACAACAGCTGATCACCCGCTGAAGGCGCCGCGGATCTAACCGTCGCGCTGGAGCGAGGCAGGCCTTATGTTCCGCGGCCGATGAACTGGCTCCCCGTGCTGCTCAAGTCCGCCACCTCGCGTGGATCCGGCATTCACCCCGACACCTGGCGCGGGGTGGCGGGCCGCTCGCCTCTTCCGGTCTCAGCCGAAGTCCGCGCGCTCTACGAGCTGACCGACGGCGCGCGCTTCTCGGGCGAAGTCACGCTCTGGACCTGGAAGGAAGTCGAAGAGCGCACTTCGAAGGGCCTGGGCACGTTGAAGCCCAGCGACGTTTGGCTGCTGGGCACCAAGCGCGAAACGGGAATCTTTTTCGTCTCGCGCTCTCGGCCCCTGCTGCGCGCCCTGCCCGCGGCGGCCCGCACCAACTGGCTGCGCTCGGTCGAGGCCGACGACTTCGTCTACGGCTTGTGGCGCGCGGTCGATGACGTCTTCGTCGTGCGCTCGCTGCAGGAGCTGCTCTCGATGAGCATCGCGCGGCCGGGTGAAGACTTTGGCGAGGTCACCTACGTGCGCGCGATGCACGCGGTGAAGAGCGCGCTGGCAGATCTCGCGCCCACCAAGGCCAAATCTTCCCGTCCCACCCGTCCCACCCGTCCCACCCGGCCCGCCCGGCCCGCCCCGAAGAAGCGCTGATCATGGAACCGTTCGACCTCCTCATTCACGCAGGCACCTGCGTCACGCCTTCCGGAATCGTGCGCGCCGACCTGGCGATCAAAGGCGGGCGCATCGCCGACATGGGCGCACTGCACGGTCAGCCGGCGCTCGAGCACTTCGATGCCAGCGGGCTTCACCTCTTGCCCGGGGTGATCGACTCGCAAGTCCATTTCCGCGAGCCGGGGCTGACCCACAAAGAAGACATCGGCAGCGGCAGCGCCTGCGCCGCGCTCGGCGGAGTCACCTGCTTCTTCGAGATGCCCAACACCACCCCCAGCACCGATTCGGCCGAGCGGCTGGCGTGGAAGGTCGCGCGCGCCAGGGAAACCAGCTGGGTCGACTTCGCCTTTTATGTCGGAGCGACGCGCGAGAACGCCGACACCCTGGGCGAGCTCGAGTGGCTCGAGGGCTGCGCGGGGGTGAAGACCTTCCTCGGCAGCTCGACCGGAAACCTGTTGGTCGATGACGAGCCGACGTTGCTGCAGGTGCTGCAAAGCGGGCGGCGGAGGGGAGCGTTTCACAGTGAAGACGAAGCGCGGCTGCAGCAGCGCCGCCCGTTGGCCGAGGGAAAGTCGGTTCACTTTCATCCCCAGTGGCGCGACGAAGAAGTGGCGGTGAGCTCGACCCGCCGGCTGCTCGCTTTGGCCCGTCAGTGCAATCGCAAGGTCCACGTGCTCCACGTCACAACCGCCGGAGAGCTGCCGCTGCTGCAGGCTGCGCGCGAGCTGGCGACGTTCGAAGTCAACCCGCAGCACCTGACCTTCAGTGCTCCGGAAATTTATGATCGGCTGGGGACGCTGGCGCAGATGAACCCTCCGATTCGAGACGCGCGGCACCAGGCGGCGCTGTGGCACGCGGTACAGTCGGGCCTGGCCGATGTGCTGGGCAGCGACCACGCGCCGCACATGCTCGAAGAAAAAGCGAAGGCCTACCCCTCGAGCCCTTCGGGGATGCCAGGGGTGCAGACCTTGCTGCCGGTGATGTTGGGACACGTCGCGGAAGGTCGGTTGAGCCTCGAGCGCTTGGTGGATCTGACCGCCCACGGCCCGGCGCGAATCTTCGGTCTGGCGCGCAAGGGCCGCCTCGTCCCCGGCAATGACGCCGACGTGACGGTGGTGGATTTGAAGGCCCGGCGCACCATCACCAACGCCTGGAGCAAGAGCCGCTGCGGGTGGACGCCCTTTGATGGCCACCCGGTGACGGGTTGGCCAATGGCGACGATCGTCCGGGGGCGGGTGGTGATGCGCGACGGCGCCCTGGTGGGAAGCCCCCAGGGCGAGCCGGCGACTTTTCTGCCCTGACTACATCCGGCGGTTGGACGGGGTCGCCGCCGGAAACGGGGCCGACGAGCGCGGACGGGGCGCCGACGCCTTCGGAACGCTCGCTTCCCCGGTCGAGCCGATGTCCGAGACGTTGTGGATTTCGTACACCTCCTTCGCGCGGTCGACTTCCTTCGAGTCCTCGGTGTGGACCGAGACGAGGATGTTGCCGTCCTTGATCTTCCCTTCGTAGGCCTTGGCTTCGATCTCGGGGATGCCCATTCCGATCAGCGCTCCGGCCAGCCCGCCCGCCGCCGCACCGACCGCCGCGCCACTGAGCGCCGCGAGCAGCGGACCCGCCGCAATCAACGGACCAAAGCCGGGAATCGCCAGCGCGCCAATGCCCGCCAACAGGCCGAGGGTTCCGCCCGCGACTCCGCCTGCTCCCGCGCCGGTCACCGCCCCTTCAGGGGCCTTGGTGTTCTTCTCGTGCGCGAAATCCCGCGTGCCTTCCTTGTCCGGGAACAACACCGAAATGTCGTTGGAGGTGAAGCCGACCTGCTTCAGGCTGCGCACCAAGCTCTCTGCTTCGTCATGGGTCCGAACGATTCCGAAAACGGCTTTCTTGGACATGATGGTTCTCCTTGGGTGGGTAGTGCAGGATCATCGAGGGAGCATTTGTGGGGCCAACGCGCGCCGAAGGGAATCACGGCGGTTGGGCTTCATTTGCTGGGGCGATCATCCACTCCAAGGGACAAAACGCGACCGGCGGCCTATGTACGGCGCCTGCCGATGCACGTTCCGCCGCCCGCCCCAGTGCCTGTCCTGCTCGCGCACAAGCCGACGCGCCGGACGCTGCTGAAAATTGCGGGTCTGGGCGGGCTGGCGATCGCCGGTGGGGCGTGGGCCTGGAAGACCGCGGGGCTGTTTGGACCCCCTGCGGCGGGGCGAATGGTTTTCGACGCAGACGAATTTCGGACTCTGGAAAAAGCCTGTGAGGCAGTTTTCCCCGGGCCCCCCGACTGGCCATTTTCGGCGGACCAGGTGCAGACCGCGGGGTTCGTCGACACCTACGTCGGCAACCTCTACGAAGATCACCACCTGCTGTTCCGCGTCTTGCTGCGCACGCTCAACGCCTCGACGCTGTTGAGCTACGGCCACAGCTTCTACTGGCTGGCTCTGCCCCAACGGCAGGCGGTGCTGCAGCAGTGGCGAACCAGCGACCTCCGGGTGCGCCGGCTGGGGTATCAGTCGCTGACTTTTGCGATCAAGCTCGGCTACTTCGAGGACGATCGCGTTCGCGCCGCCGCCGGGTTCACGCTGGGGTGCGACGTTCCCCAGCAAGGCCGACCCAAAGGCCTGGGCACCGGGTTGAGCTGATGGAGTTCCCGGCCGGCCAGACGCTGCGCTGTGACGCGTTCGAGCGGGACGAGTCGGTCGAGTGCGACGTGGCGGTGATCGGCTCGGGGGCCGGCGGCGCCGCGGCGGCGTGGGTCCTCTCGCAGGCGGGCCTGAAGGTGTTGATCATCGAAGAGGGCCGCAAGTGGGAACCCGAGCAGCTGTCGACCAAGCAGTCCTGGGCCCTGCGCAACCTCTACGGCGAGCGGGCCACCAGCGTCGCGCGCGGAAACGTCTACATGCCGATGCCCCGCGGCCGGGCGGTCGGCGGCTCGACGCTGCTCAATTCGGCGATCTGCTTTCGAACCCCCGCTCCGATCTTGAAGAAGTGGCAGGACGAGTTTGGAATTCCGTGGGCCGACCTCGGCCACTACGACCCGGTGTTCGCAGAAGTCGAGGCGGCGATTGGAGTGGCCAAGACCCAGGCCTTCAACGCCCGCGCCCACAACCTCATCTTCAAAGCCGGAGTCGACGCGCTGAAGCTCGAGGGCGACTTCATCAGCCGCAACGCTCCCGGGTGCATCGGGTGCGGGCTGTGTTCGCTCGGCTGCCCGGTGGGAGGCAAGGGCAGCGTGGATCGAAACCTGATCCCCGTTTCGCTGGCTCACGGGGCGGCGTTGTTCACCTGCGCGCTCGCCACCCGGATTCTCGTCGAGGGGGGGATCGCGACCGGGGTCGAAGTGTACGCGGTCGATCCGATGACCGAGCAGACCCAGCGCCGGATCCAGGTGAAGGCGAAGAAGGTCTTCCTCTGCGCCGGCGCGGTCGGCTCTCCGATGTTGCTGCTGCGAAACGGGCTGGCAAATTCCAGCGGCCAGGTGGGCAACAACCTTCGCGTCCATACCGGAGGCGGGGCGTGCGCGCGCTTCGAGCAGATCATCGACCTGTGGAAGGGCGTGACTCAGGGGTACTACGCCCAGCTGCCCGGTGAGAGCGCGGTGCTCGAGACCTTCAGCGCCACGCCGGAAATTTATGCGGTGCAGTACGAAGAGTATTCGCAGCCGATCAGCCGCTTGCGAAACCTGGCCTCGTGCGGCTGCATGATCGGCGACATCTCGTCCGGCACGGTGCGACCCGGCTCGAGCCCCAATCGCAGCTCGATGGCCTACGACGTGCTCGAGGAGGACGTGCGGGTTCACAAGAAAGGGCTGCTGCAGATCGCCAAAATCTATTTCGCCGCCGGCGCAATCGAGGTCCACCCCGGCGTCATCGGCGCGGGTCCGTTCACCGATTACGCCAGGCTCGAGAAGTTCCTCACCGCCGCGCCGATGGACCGGATGAGCATCTACGCCTCGCACCCGATGGGCACCTGCCGGATGTCGAGCGACAAGAAGCAGGGCGTGGTCCAGACGACGGGTGAGAGCTGGGACATCGAAGGCCTGTACGTCTCGGACGCCTCGGTCTTCCCCACCTCGCTCGGGGTGAACCCGCAAATCACGGTGATGTCGACCAGCGTGCAGATTGCCCGGCAGGCGCTGCAGAAGGGTTGAAGCGTCCTGGCGGTCCGTGCGGTGCGGCGTTGTTCCGGCGCACTCCAGACCGGACATGATGAGAGTTCGGCCGTCGCTTCATGTTGAGAACAGTTGAGGCCAGCGAAGGTCTCGAGTCTTCGATGTTTTGCATTGCGGGCATTGGCGGAAACAGGGTCATTCGGAACCCTGGGCCCAATTGCGTGGCCCGAATGCGGAGAAACGTTGATATGGGGTAAAATACCACCTCGAATCCTCGAATCCGGTGCCATATTACCCCGATAACTCATTTCAGTGACAAAAGTGGCCCATGAGAGCCATTTTTACGTCGGGGGGGGCGATCAGGGGCCTGCCGAATGTGCTTCTAATTTGGATGACCCTTTTCCCGCCAATGCCCGCACTGCGAACCCGCGAAGACCGCAGGCGGCCTCTCAGACTCGCTCGTCCGTCCTGAACCGAGTCGGGCTCCAGTGGGGACTGAAGCCCGAGCACGATCCCGGAGCTCCCATCGAAGAATCGAGCGACGGTCGCCTGATCCGAGTTGCGGCGCGGACACTGGGCAGCGGTGGGCGGATGAAGACGACACGGGCGGATGAAGACGAGACGGGCAGTCTGGGGAACCGAGGCAGAAGGGTGAGCCAGTGGCTGGCCAATGAGGAACTGCGCTAGGACCTCGCGTCCCGATGCGTGTTTCCCTCCTCCTGTCCTTGCTCCTCGCCGGCTGCAGCGTTCGGCCGTCCGAGGCGCCGACGAGCCCGAAAGTCACCGTCGGCACCGCGACGGTCAGCGGGCGGGTACTCGACCTGTCGAATCTTCCCGTCCCGCAGATGCGCGTCACCTGCCCCGAGAGCGACGCGTCGATGGTGACCGGGGACGATGGCCGGTGGACGCTGGAAGTCCCCGCCGACACGTCGATCACCTTGCGCGCGGTGGCGGTCGACCCGTTGAACGTCTTCAAGGACGTGACCTTCGGCCCGCTGCAGCTGTCCAACCGCGCCCGGCTCGAGGACGTAGAGCTGCTCAGCGTTCCCGGCTCGACCATCGGCGGGCTCAACGCCATCGCCGGCGGTGATGAAGCCCGCGGGGTGCTGGCAGTGCGAGTGGTCTCGGTGAATGGAAAATGCACTCCCGATGACGGGACCATCGAGCTGGTCCAGACGAGCACCGCGCGGGCCGTCTACAACCTGCCCAATTCCAGCCAGCCCGAACGAAACCTGCTCAAGATGCAGCCGAACACCCGCCCCCAGGCGTGGCTGTCGGGAATCGCTCCGGGCACCTACCAAACGGTGAGGTTCACCAAGCCCGGCTGCCGGCAGCTTCCCTACCCGGTCGCCTACCGACAGGTCAGCTGGCTGGGCGGCTTCCGACTTCAGGCCAAGGCGCTGAGCCAGATTACCGTCTTCATCGACTGACCCGATGCGCGCGCTCATCCTCAGCTCGGTGTTGCTGCTCACCGCCTGCGTCGGCGGCGCGAACACCGACCGCGACTTCGCCGAAAATGTCGCCGTGGGACTGACGAGCGCGTGTCCTTCCGCGCCGGCCGACGACGAGCAGGCCCGCGACCTCTGTGCGGCGGCGCTGACCGACTTCGGCTTGCTGCGCGACTCGATGGCGAGCCCGTTCCGGTGGGGCGGGCAGCAGCAGCAAGACGGCGGAGTCGAAGACGGCTGGGACCTCGAGGCCCACGTCACCCGGTTTGATCCCCGCGTCTGGCGCAGGCTCTACCTGTCGCTCTACAGCTTTTCGTCCGAGCACCGGGTCGAGGTCCTCTCCGATGGAAGGACGCTGCTCCACCTCAAACCCCATTTCCGAAACAAGCTCGACATGGGCGCCTACCCGTACCCGTTCTGGCACCGCATCTCGAAGTGGGAGTCGTACCAGCTGGCCGAAGAGCTGGTCTTCATCATCAAGGACAAAAAGATTCTCGGCGCCTCGCGCAGCTTCGCGTCCCGCACCGACCGCTCGGACTTCGTCACCCATGAGTGGGGCGGACAGTGGGAATGGCGCACCGGCGGCGAGCTGATGCCCTTCGCGGCGCTCTACACATACTTTTTCTCGAAAGAGAATCCGTACGTCGTTCCGCTCGAGGCCGCCTACCGGGCCTCGGAATTCAAGCTGCGCCAGCAGAACTGCCTGGTCTGTCACAGCCCGGACAACGGCTCAGCGATGGCCCAGCTCGAGCTGTTCAGCTACCCCAACCAGGCACTCGGGGCGCGACATCGCATCGTCGAGCAGCTCGAGAAAAATTTGATGCCCACTCAGGATCCCGCCCGCGGCTACGCCCAGGGAATGTCCGACGAGGCCGACCGGCTCGAGCTGCTCGAGCTCGCCCGGCGCTTCGCCGCGTTGGGCGACCAGGCGATGCAGTGGGAAGGCGAGCGCTAAAGCGCCTTGGCGAGGATCTTCATCCCGTCGGCCCCGGGGGCGAGACCTGTTTGAGCAGCGCCGCGATCCCCTCGAGCATCGCAGCGAAAGCCGCTGCAGCCTCGGGTTTGGCCTCGAGCACCATTCGGCCGTCCTCCATTCGCTGCACTCGGATTCCAGCCATGAAGTCCGAGCCTGGTGTCGTCGGCGCGGGCTGGATCTGCACAGAACTGAGCGCTGTCATGTCGCTCACGTCTGCGGAACCCTCTTCGCGATCTTCGTCATCCGCCGCCACCGGCAGATCCGGTAAGACCATCGGCTCGAGCACTTTCTGCAGATTCGCCATGAAGGATCCCCCCTTCTCGAATTGCACCTCGTCGGACGAGCCATCGAAGAGCCCATCGAACAGCGCTTTCTTGTTGCCGACGATCGACGCGATCCTCGACTCGATGCCCGTCGCGGAAACCAGCGCGTAGATTTCGACCGGACTTGTTTGTCCAAGGCGGTAGATGCGACTCGAGCGCTGCTCCATCACTGCTGGGTTCCAGGGGAGATCCAGTTGAACGCAGGCGCTCGCGGCGCGTTGCAGGTTGAGTCCGACCCCACCCGCGTCCGTCGCGAAGAACACCCGTGTCCGCGGATCGTCGTGAAAATCCACGACGTTCTGAGTGCGCCGTTTCTGGCTTTCGTCGCCTGTGAAATAGACGGCGCGCAGGCCGGCGTCCGCGAGGATGTCCGAGACTGCCCACTCGGCCAGCCGGAGCATTCGCTTCCACTGGCTGAACACCACCACCTTGCGGCCCTGGGTGACGGCGAGGTTGAACACCAATTCCCGAAATTCAAACAGCTTTGGGCTGAACAGGCCACGCAGGCTCGCCTCCGAGGGACGTTGACCTTGCGCGAGCCCTGACCAGGTTTGCTCGAAGTCTCGCTGGGCGAGGCCGTTGCAGATGATCCGCTGCTGCGTCATCAACGACATCAGCTTCAAGAACTCCGGCTGAGTGAGCGGGCGCGTCTTCGATGTCCGAATTAACCGGGCGATTGGCTGATCGAGTTCAGCATGCGCCTGGATTTGCTCTTCGGTCATCGTCACGGCAACGCGGGTGTCGGTCCGCGGCGGAAGCTGGCTGAGCACGTCCTTGCGAACCCGCCGTAGGCAGGCAGGCTTCAGGCGCGCCCGAAGGGTGTCGAGGTTCTTTGCTCCCGCCACATCGCGCAGCCCGTCGACGCGGGTGGTGTGCCATTCGGACAGTCGCCACTTCGGCTCGAGCGCGCGATCATCGACCCAGTCCATCAGCGAGGCGAGCTCTGTGACGCGGTTCTCCAGCGGAGTCCCCGAGAGCACCAGCCGCCATTGTGGCCGCAATCGCTTCACGTACAGCGAAGTCTTCGCAGCCCAGTTCTTGATTCGCTGGGCCTCGTCGAGGACGACCATCTGCGGTGCAAATCGGATCAACTGGGGCAGATCCTTCAGGACCTGTTCGTAATTCACCAACAGGAACCCGGACTTCGTCTCACGGTACTGGCGGGTTCGGTCTTCGGGAGGACCGTCGACGATTGCCGCCGGCGTGGTGGTGAACAGCTTCCATTCCCTCAGCCACTGCGGTTTGAGCGCAGCCGGAACGATGACCAGGCCGCGCTGAACGCGGCCGGTCGAGTGCAGCACGTGACACGAGGCGATGGCCTGCGCCGTTTTTCCCAGGCCCATGTCGTCAGCGAGCAGCAGCCTCCCGGCCGCCAGGAAGCGGGCAACCCCCTCCTCCTGATACGCAAACAGAGGGCGCCGAAGGCTCGCCAACGCCCGCTTTGACTCCTTCTGGCTTGGGGCAGCCTCGGCCCTGCGAGTCAGCATCTCCTGCTCCTGCTGGAGCAAAGCGCAGACGGCGGGGTCTGCTCGAAGCTCGGAGCCCTTGCTGCGGGCGATCCACGAGCACAGCGAACCCACCAGCTTCAGTCTCTTCGCCGGCGCATCGGCGAATGCCGACCTGAGGAATCGCGGGGCACCGCGCGGGTCGAACCACCCCTTGAGCTCGAGGGGGACGTCCGCCGCTGTCCAGCGCACGCCCTCCAACCAGTCCCCTGCACCGAGCAGCGGGCGGACCGGATCCCAACAGATCGCGGGCGGTGAAACTGAGCCCACCGCTGCTCTGCCATTCGCGTCGAAACCTCGCTCGACCAGCCACCACAGGTGCTTGCACAGACCCAGCGAGCTGCGCGAGAAATCGGGGCAGTCACAGCTTCCGGCCAGATCGCCCATCGACAAAACCAGAACGCGATACGACTTCTCCTTGGCGACGGCGACGCGGTAGAGCCCAGAGCCGGAACGCCCACGGGGTCTCGCTTCGATGTGCCATGAATCGCTCGACTCCTTCATCGCCTTCGCACGCCGCAGCAGCGCCTCGAGAGCCGCCCGGCGAAGCGGAAAGTCGCCCCCAGGCGTGACGCGGAGAATGTGCTCGGCAATCAGCGCCGCGGGAATGCTTCCGGTATGTCCATCCGCCTCGGACAAAAGGACGTTGTAGGCCTCCCGATCTGCATCGGGGGATTGAAGGGCGACGGCGGCGGGCATCGGGGCTCCATGGCTGTTCACTGCGGAGAAGTCGGCCGCATAACACGCAGGGCTGACACGGCAGATCGAACGTCAGTCGTCGAAAATCGAGGAGGGCTCCTCGGGAGAGGCATCTGGCGCCAGGTCTGCGCCGTTCGGCCAACCGTGCCCCGAATTCGTCTAGCGACACCCTCTGGAAAAACGACTCGTCGCGCAACGGAAGCAAGACCGGAGCCGAAGGAGATGTTTCACGGCGACTTCGGGTGGGTGGGGACTTTGGTCCACCTTGGTAGAATATCTCTACCAAGGTGTATATTTGGGGTGAGATGGCACTCAACATCAAGAACGCGCGGGTCGAGCAACTGGCAGCGGAAGTTTCGGAAGCGACCGGCGAGACCAAGACTGAAGCGATTCGACGAGCGCTCGAAGAGCGACAGCAGCGGCTGAGCCTGCGCAGCTCGACTGGAGATCTGCGTGCGAATCTCCTCCGCTTTCTGGCGCGGGAGGTCTGGCCGACGATTCCAAAGCGCCACCTCGACAAGGCAATCACCAAGAAAGAGCGCGCTAAAATCCTGGGGTACGGGCCGGGTGGAGTGTGATCCTCGACAGCTCGGCAGTGCTTGCGGTCGTGCTCAGAGAACCCGGCTTTGAGTCCCTGGTCGACAAGCTGGTCGTCAAAGGGCCGAAAGGAATCGGGGCCCCCACCCTCGCCGAAACGGGGCTCGTCTTGACCGCGAAGCTGAAGCGCGACCCGCGCGGCCTTCTCAAACGCTTTCTCGAGGAAGTCGACGTAGAGACGGTTCCGTTTGGGGACGAGCACTGGGTCGAGGCTCTTGAGGCGTACGAGCGCTTCGGGAAGGGTCGCCATCGCGCCGCCCTGAACTTTGGCGACTGTTTGACCTACGCGATTGCCAGACTCTCGAGACAGCCCTTGCTGTGCATCGGAAACGACTTCAGCAAAACGGATCTGCTTCTGGCGTAACAGCACCGCGGACCTTCAGCGCGCGGCGACTGTATCCAGCGCCGCGCTCAGCGCCTGCGGGCGCACCCGCCGTTCTCTCAGACCAGAATCGGAGCCGCAGTCGTCGACAGGCCTTCCGCCGCACCGGCCGAAGTGATTTGCGGCCCGATGACGGCCTTCATGCACGAGAGCAGCACGTTGGTGGTGTTCTGCCCCGCGCCGCGCACGTGGATGCCTGCGTTGAGCGCTCCGCCCGCTTTGCCGGCGACCAGAATCGGGTAGTCGTCGATCGAGTGGTCCAAGCCTTCGGACAGGTCGGAAGTGCAGAGCACGCAGCTGTTGTCGAGCACGTTGCCCAGCCCTTCGACCGTCTTCTTCATCGCGCTCAAGGTGTACGCGAAGTTCTGCATCGTGAAGGTGATTCCGTCCTGGACCATGCCCTGCGCCGCGGCGTCGTGGGTCAGCGCGTGCTCGTTGTCCCGCGGGACGGTGGGGGACAGCGACTTGAAGCACTGCCCGCCGACCGAGCCTGAGAATTGGTAGGTCGCGACCCGGGTGAGGTCACACGCGAAGGCGAGCGCGAGCAGGTCGCTCATCACCTTGCTCACGGCTTCGTACGGCTCGACTCCGGCTACGTCGTTGTTCGTCTGGGTCGGCGCGCCGGGCTTCACGCACGCCGAGGTGACGACCGGGGGCAGCGCCAGAATCTGGGCGCGCACTTCGGAAATGGCGGTCAGGTGGGCGTCGAGCCGGCCGCGATCTGCGGTGCCGAGCTTCGGCTTCAATCGATTCGCGTCGTCCTTCACCGCGTCGAGCACGTTGGCCCGCATCCGGTCTCGGGGGTCGGTCGGATCTTTCGGAGTGAAGCTCCCGAACAGCTGGTTGAACAGCGCCGCCGGGTTGGTCTGCTGCAACATCGGCTGATCCGGCCCGCGGTGCGACAGGTACTGCAGCGTCGGACCTTCACCAGTGGTGTAGCGCTTCGAAATCGCCAGCTGCAGCGACTTGATCGGCGTCGCTCCGGCGATCGCGTCGGAAATCACCTGGTCGATGCTCTTGACCGAGAACTTCGAGGAATAGCCCGCTCCATTGGGAGCCAGCGGAATGAAGGGCGCCCCGGACATCAGCGCGCAGACCCCGTTGTGGTGGCCGCGCAGGTTGGGGGTCTTCACGTCGTACCCCGAGACGACGCTGACGTAGCTCTTCACGTCGACGCCACGGGCCGCATTGACCAGCGGCTGCAGCAGCGGAGTCAGCGCCCAGTTCGGCCCGGTCGTCGCCGGGGTCCACTTGTTCTGCAGCACCCCGTTGCCGAAGAACCACGCCACGTAGCGCTTGGGAAATACGATTCCGTCGGCGAAGGCGGTGCCGTAGGAATTGAGCATCGAGTCCAGCACCGGCAACGCGAGCGACGCGCCCATTCCCTGCAGCAACGTGCGACGTGCGAGCTTGAAGCTCATGGCATCACCCCTTCGGCAGGACGGGCAAACCGAAACGCGTCGGACGCGACGAGCTCGACCAGCAGGTCCTGGTACTTGAAGCCTGATTGAGAAAACACATCGTTGAGTGCAGCCAGCGGGCGGGCCTCGCCAGCGAGGTCGACGTGACCTGCGGCATGACGGAACAAGGTGCGGGTGAGGCACTTCATCACCCGGGGATCCGCCTTCAGCGCCTGGCCCAGACCGCGGGCATCGGTGAAGGCTTTTCCGTCCAGCGAACCGGTGGCGTCGATCGGCATCCCAATCTCGGTGGTGCGGTAGGTGCCGACCGCATCGAAATTTTCGAACCCGAAGCCGATCGGATCCATCGAGACATGGCAGGCCCGACAGCCGGCGTTGGTCATGTGGTTCGACAGCTTCTGGCGCAGCGTCTGCGGCATCGTCGGGTCGCCGACGGGAATCGTGGTGCTCACGTTCACCGGGGGAGCGGCGACCGTCTCACACAGCAGCCGCTCGCGAATGAACTTCCCGCGGTAGGTCGGCGAGGTCGAGGCAGGGTGCGCCATCAGCGCGAGGAACGCCGTCTGGGTCAACAGCCCCGAGCGCGGCTGAGCGGCCGGCAGCTGCACCCGCGCGAAGCCCGAAGCGGGCGGGGCCAGGTTGTAGAGCGGGGCGAGGTTCGCATCGACGTAGGTGTAGTCCGCGTCGAACAGCGTGCGGGCATCGAGGTTGTTGGTGAACAGCACGTTCTCGAGAAACAGCCGGGTCTCTTCGCGCATCGAGGCCGCCATCGCCGGCCGGTAGTTCGGGTAGCTGATCGGGTCCTTCGCCATCGACGACAGCCCGTCCTGGGAAAGGAACTCGGCGAAGAAGTCCGTCGACGCCGTGGACGCACCGGCCGAAGTGAGCGCTTTGACCGCGTTGGCTTTGAGACCTTCGGGAGTATCGAGCTCGCCCGCCGCCGCAGCGGTGAGCAGGGCGTCGGAAGGCGTGCTGCCGCTGAGGAAGTACGACAGCCGGGTCGCCATCTCGTAGCCGGTCAGCTTCAGCTCGCCCGGGCGCGCGGCGTTGGGGACGCCCTGTTCGGCGCGGTAGAGGAAGTTGGGAGACTGCAGCAGGCCGGCGAGCAGGAACTCGGCGCCGCCGTTGAAGGTGGCGTACGCGGTCGCGGCGTCGTCAGCGACCTTGAGCCAGGTGACGTGCTCGGCCGCAGTCAGGGGCCGGCGGAAGAGCCGCTTCCCGACGGTGTCGAGCACCTGGGTGAAGCACACGGTGTCGTTCGCCTTGGTCGGAGTGCAGGGAATCAGCTTCGCCTTCTGCGCCGCATTGGCGAGCGCGGCCTGGACTGCAAGGTAGGCGTTCTTTTCGTAGATCCCTTCCGTCGCCGTCGACACCGAAAGCTGCGAAGCGCCGATCGCCGTCAAACCGTTGATCGCCGCGTCCGGAGGAGGCGTCACTGCCGCCGCCGCCGCAACCCCGAAGACATCGCGAATCGTGTGTCGGTATTCGGCGCCCAGCAGCACGCGCATCTGAATCGGCGCGGGAGCGAAGGCCGCCAGCTCGACCGGGATTCCACCGCCCGTGCCGCTGTTCCCGCCGGTGCCTGCGTTGCCGCCGCCGGTCGATGCCGTTCCGCCGCCGACGCCGATTCCAGAGGCTCCGCCGGTGCCTCCATTCGGAATCCACGGCAGCTTTCCGGGCTCGATTCTGCCTTCACACGCGCACAGCACGCTGCCAGCGAGAATCATCAGATTGAGAGAGCGTTTCACAGCAGGCGCCAAAGCAAGTCTGGCTCCACCTTTACCCCCCCCCAAACACCATGCAATCTCGCCCGCTTATTGGGCTTTCGGGTGCCCACTCCAGTTCACAGGAGCGTCCATGCTCCAAAGCCGATTGACCCTTTCTGAAGCAATTTCTCCGATCAGCTTTCGCGTCGATACCAGGCTCGATTTACGAACGCCTTGCCCTCGGGAGTGTAGGCGCTCTGGACCACCTCCATTTGGGTACCGTCGTCCGAGACGCGGCGCGACGCGTGGGCCACGATTTTATCGTCGCGCTCGAGGGTGGTGTTGAGGGTGTGGGAATCCACCAGCTCGAGCGAAGCGGGCACCTCGCCGTCCCAGGTCAGCCGGAACTCGATGAACTCGGCGACGCCGGTGGCGGTGATAAAATCGAGGGTGAAAGCCAACCCTTCCGGAGTGGCGGCGATTCGACACGTCCCATCGCGCGGCGCGGACGTGTGCTCGAAGCTGCACCGCTCGGGGATCAGCCTCCAGGTCCCTTCGAAGGACCGCGCGTCGGGCAAACCCATCGCAGCAGGTTACCGCGTCCGGAATTGTCCCGCCGGTCGGACGGCGCTGAATGGCCGGCCGGACGGCGCTGAATGGCCGGTCAGGCGCCGGCGTTCGCTACACCGGCACGCGGCGCCCGACGTAGCTCGAGTCGTTGAGAAACTTGCTGGCGTCGCTCACGCGCACGCTGCCGTTTGCGAGCCCGTCCCCATCCGGATCGCCGTCCGACGTGGATTGCAGAACCTTGCCGCCGCCGAGGTAGATCACGACGTGGCCGTTCTTGACCAGCAGGTCACCGGGCTGGAGCTGATCCTTCGGCACCGCCGGCAACGAAGCCTTCATCTTGGGCGTGCTGGTCAGCCCCTGTGCGCCGAGGTCGACGCCCGCCTTGCGGAACATGGCCACCACGAAGCCGGAGCAGTCGTAGCCGACCACGCCCGCGGTCGCTCCGGGGCGGGTCTTCGGCAACTACGTAAAGCGATCGCGCAATCGTCAGTGAAGGTGCTGCGTCCCCTGACAACGAAGTAAGGGCCTCCGATGCGACCCAGCAACCAGGCCCGCCACGGCGGAGACACCATTGCCTCTGTCCTCACCCGTTGGAAGATCCCCTGCCTCTTCACGCTCGTCGGTGGACACATCTCGCCGATTCTCGTCGGAGCCAAAGACGCGGGGATCCGGGTCATCGATTGTCGCGATGAGAAAAATGCCGTCTTCGCCGCAGATGCCGTCGCGCGAATGACCGGGCTGCCGGGCGTGGCGGTGGTGACCGCGGGCCCTGGAGTCACCAACACCCTGACCGCGATGAAGAACGCACAGCTCGCCCAGTCCCCGGTGGTGCTCTTCGGCGGAGCGACAGCCACCGTGCTCAAGGGCCGCGGCGCCCTGCAGGACATCGATCAGATGGCGTTGATCCATTCCTCGGTGAAGTGGGCCGCGCGGTGCTCGACGGTCGGCCAGCTCGAGCCGCTGGTCGAGCGCGCGCTCAAAGAAGCCACCACTGGAATTCCCGGCCCGGTGTTCATCGAAGTGCCGGTCGACGTGCTGTACCCCGAGTCGATCGTCCGCGAGTGGTTCATGAAAGAGAGCGGCGTCGAGAACCCGAAGACGTTGGGACAGCGGGCGCTGAAGGTCTACCTCTCGGGCCATCTCTACCGGCAGTTTCACGTGCGTCACGTCGACGTGGCACTTCCGCAGTTGAAGCTGCCGAAGCTGCGGCTCGACGCGCAGCTCGACGAGGCGGTGGAGCTGCTGCGCAACGCAGACCGGCCGGCGCTGGTGATCGGCAGCCAGACGATGGTCAATTGCACCGACCCCGCCCCGCTGATCCGCGCGGTCCAGAAGCTCAAAATTCCCACCTGGCTCGGAGGGGTCGCGCGCGGACTGCTCGGCCGAGACAGCCCGATTCAGTTTCGCCACGCCCGCGGCAAGGCGCTCAAAGAAGCCGACGTCGTGGTGGTGTGCGGCTTCCCTTTCGATTTCCGGATGAAATACGGAATGGGCTTCGGGAAGAACACCCAGGTCATCGCCGCCAACCTCTCGTCCGAAGAGCTGCGCAAGAACCGCAAGCCCGAGCTCGCGGTGCAGATGCACGCGGCCGACTTCCTGATCAAAGTCGCTCAGAAGCTCGACACCCAGCCGAACCGCGAAAGCTGGATTGCCGCGTGTCAGAAACGCGAGGACGCGCGCGATGCCGAGATCCGCTCGAAGACCAACAGCGGCGGCGAGCTCATCGACCCGCTGTATCTGTTCCAACGGTTGGAAGCGAAGCTCGACGACGACTCGGTGTTGGTCGCCGACGGTGGAGATTTCGTCGCCACCGCCGCCTACGTCCTCAAGCCGCGAAAGCCGTTGTCCTGGCTCGACCCCGGCGTCTTTGGGACCCTGGGCGTCGGGGGCGGTTTCGCCGTCGGAGCCGCGGCGGTGCGACCGAAAGCCGAGGTGTGGATCATCTGGGGCGACGGCTCGAGCGCCTACAGCCTGGCGGAATTCGACACCTTCGTGCGCAGTGGAATGGCTCCGATCGCCGTCATCGGCAACGACGCGTCCTGGGCCCAAATCGCGCGGGACCAGGTGACGATTCTGGGCTCGGACGTAGCCTGCACCCTGCTGCGCAGCGACTACCACAAGGTCGCCGAAGGCTACGGCGGAGTCGGGCTGCTGCTCACCGACCCGAAGAAGGTCGACGAAGTGCTCGACCAGGCCAAGGCGCTCTCGAAGCAGGGCAAGCCGGTCTGCATCAACGTCCACATCGCGAAGACCGACTTCCGCGAAGGGTCGATTTCAATCTGAAGCTTCACCGGTCTGCAGCCCCAACCACTTTCCAAACCGGGCCATCACCCACGCGTGCACCGGCGCCTGACCGATGCGGTACAGCAGCCACGGAAGCGAAGGGACGAAGCCCATCAAGTTGGTGAACAGCGCCGGGCCTTTGCTGGTTTGCACCACTCGAAATTCGAACAGCGAGTTGCCGGCAAACGCGCCTTCGAGCCAGCCACCCCCGCTCGCGAGCACTGCGGAATCTTTGGTGGTGCGGCCCTTGATCAACGACAGGCGCAACACCGGAGCCCCAAACGCACGCAGCGTCCACGCGTCACCGGTGCAGACCGCGCTCACTGCCGGGAGGGCCGCCGCCCAGTCGAAGTAGGCCCGGGCTGCCTGCTCCGCCGTCCACCCTGCCGGCAACGGCAGCCGCTGCAGCGACAGGACGTCCTTCCCGGCGCTGGGCCGAGGCGCGAGCAGCTCATTCGACTGGCTCGTGGGCTCGGGCTCGGAGGCCAGGGCCGCCTCGAGCGCGTCGGCCGAGTCGACCACTGTCAGCGGCACTCCGGCCGCGGCGAGCGCCACCAGCCGTTCGTCGTCCGGCCCACATCGCCAGACGAGGATTCGACGCAGGCCACACCGCGCGGCGGCCCGCGCAAAAGAATCGGCCATCAACAGCTCGAGGTCCTGCGGCCGGGCCTGGGTCAGTCGAAACGACCACCGGCTCGCACGCGCGAGGTAGAGGCCGATCTGGGCCCCCGCCAGCGCCGCTTCCGTTTCGGAAATCGACAACAGGTTGGTGCCGCTGCCAATGCGGCGAACACAGAAGCGGGACCCCAACCTTTCGGCCAGAGCCCCGCCTGTTTTTCCGGTGCCACCTGCGATCGCGATCGTCGTCACGCGGGTGAAGCTAGTACGCGACTCCGACCTTCGCGGCGCTGCTCTTTACGGATTCGAACACCCGGCCATCGAACGAGTCCTTCTCGGTCTTCGCATTCTTCGAAATCCACTCTTCGCGCTTCTTGCTCACCTCGATCACCTTCACTTCCAGTTGCTTGCGCTGCGCATTTTGCTGCTGAAGAAACTCGATCTGCTTCGGCTTGCTCATTCCGCGCAGGCTCTCAGGAAGCTCGTCCTCTTTCATCGCGGCGACTTTTTCCGGTGCCGCGGTGAGGTCGACCGCCGCGATGCTTCCTCCGCCCGACGCGCCCAGGCCGCTGTTGGAACGGAAGCTCAACCGGTCCGCACTCGCGGCCGGGGCCATCGCTTTGAGGTCCCGCTTGTACGCCTCTCCGTCGGCTCGGCCCCGCGCGGCTCCGGCGTAGACCGTGGTGTCGGCGACCGCCCCGTTGAGCTTCCCCAGCTCGGCATCGAAAGGAGTCGCCACCGCCACCATTCCTCCCGTCTGCCCAATCGAATCGAAGCTGCCATC
>JAYVCD010000060.1:0-3973 GCA_043750125.1 Archangiaceae bacterium
CCAGGTGTCGATCGCCTCACCCGGATACGAGGTGTGCATCCGCATTCGGTAGGCCTTTCCCGCGTCGCTCGTGTCGCCCAACCGTTCCTGGATGTGACAGCTGCCCGAGCAGCCGATCGCCTCGAACGCGGGCGAGCTCTTGTTGATGTTGAAGCCCAGAAAAATGCGGTCTTCGTTGTCCTTCGACCGCACGAAGACGCCCCCGTCCACGTACCAGGTCTCTCGATCGCGGTTTTCGGTGGGGTCGGCCCAGGTGAAGAGAAAGTAGATCTTCTGGTCGTCGAAGGCGGCGCGCACTGCGACCGAGTTGATCCCGAAGTCGTACACCGGGGTCCTGCCGATCAGCAGGGTGTATTCGGTGTCCCATTCCAGCTTCGACATCCCCACCGCACCGCCGCGGGTCAGCATGGGAATGATGCTCTCGGGCAGGCCGACCCACTCGGGCGCGTTGCCGTCGAGAGTGATCGGAAAGTTGATTCGTTTTGCGACCACCGTGCTCGGTCCCGAGACTCCGCTGCCGAAGTTCAGCGCGATCAGCGACGCCGACTGCGGCATGCCTCCTGAGTTGTCGGTGATGCCAATCGAAAACAGGGTGTTGGTGGGCGTCAGCGGGCCGGCGTCGAAGGGGCCCGCGTCGCGCTTTCCGGCGTCGATGCCCCCATCCTCACCTGCGTCTTCGTCGGTCGCCGGCGGTTCCCCCGAGTCGCGCGCGGGAACCCGTTCCATGTCGATGCAGCCGGCGGTCAGCACGCAGACGGCCAGCCCTTTCCAACCCAAGATTCGGTTCATCTTTCCCCTTTTGAGCTCCCGGACACGGCTTCGCCGTTGGCCGCCACGGTCCGGGAACAAAACAAACGTTGATGATGGCCCCGCCCGCGCGGCTTGCTTCCCGCGCGATCCCCGCTATTGCCCTTCGGACTTCTGAAGCCGAACCAGCTCGGCATTCACCTGGCGCAACAGCTCTCGTTCTTTCTGGTGCACGGGCACTTCTGCTGCGGCCGTCGAGCCCGACCGCACCCGCGCGGCGACGAACTGCAAAGCTTCGCGGACTTCCTCTTCCTGCATTCGTCGACCGAGCACGGGGTGCCCCAAAGCAAGCCGAGGACCATTCCTAAGCCCTTGGAATTGTGTGGACTGCGGGCCACACGTTTCGACGAATGTGCTGCGGTAGATGCCTCGAAACTTCAAGTCCCTTGAACCGCTGGAATAGCGTTCACTCAGACTTGAGTCATACTCACTCATCGATGAGCGCCGACAAGATGCGAAAGTTGGTGTTCGTTCCGGTGTCGACCCAGCCGAAACTCGAGGGCTGCTGGTCGGTCAACATCACCGAGAGCGGCATCGGGCTGGTGGCGCGGCAGGCGAACGAAGGATCGCCGCAAGAGGGGGAAACCGTCGAGCTGGCTTTTCCGCTGCCCACCGGGCCGCAGATCTTCGCGCGCGGTGTGGTGCGGTGGCGGCTGGAATCGGATCGCGCCGACGCCGGAGTGACCTCGTTCGGCATCCGGTTCGAGTCGTTCGAAGGAACCAGCCAGGTGGATCTGCTGCGCTTCCTCGCCGAGTACCGGGTGCGGGTCGTGGTCTCAGGGGCTGATCGCAGCCTGGGCCGTGCGCTCGAGCTGGCCCTGGGAATGGAAGTGCAGCTGGAATTCATCGACGACGCGGCGGCGCTCGAGTCGTCGCTTTTTCGAGGGGACGTGTCGGCCCTGCTGTTGTGTGGCGAAGAATTTCAATCGCTGGCCCTCGCGCACCTGGTCGAGAGCACGTCGCGGGCGGCCACCCTCGAGCTGGGGCGACCGGCAGAGACCAAGCCGCGCGTCATCTTTGCCGGCCGGACGACGCCCGGTCGCCTGGTCGAGCTCTTCAACGTCGGAGCGGTGGATCAAGCGCTGCCCCCGGACGCTCCGGTCACCCAGATGGCCGACGCCGTTCGTCAAGAGTGCCGGACCCACGGAATGCGACTGCAGCAACAGCGCATGGCGGTCGAGCTCGAGCGCGTGCTGAGAGATCGCGGCCGCCCGCTCTCGAGCGTCCCCGAAGGAAACGACAGCCCGGGCTTCACCAGCGCGGCAATGCGCGAGGTGGTCGGTCAGGTGCGCCAGGTCGCCGGCTACAAAGTGACGGTGTTGCTGCAGGGCGAGACGGGCGCCGGCAAAGAGGTCATCGCCCAACGCATTCACGCGCTCTCTCCGCGGGTGCGCCGCCCCTTCGTCGTTCAAGACTGCGGCGCCCTGGTCGAGAACCTGCTCGACAGCGAGCTGTTCGGTCACGTCAAGGGCGCCTTCACCGGAGCGGTCGCAGATCACCCCGGGCTGTTCGTGCTCGCCGATGGGGGGACCATCTTCCTCGACGAAATCGAGAACACCACTCCCAACCTGCAGGCGAAGCTGCTGCGGGTGCTAGAGGTCGGCGAGGTCCGCCCGGTCGGAGGCTCGAGCGTGAAGCGGGTCGATGTCCGGGTGGTGGTGGCCAGCAACAAGGCGCTGAACGAGGAAGTCGAGCGGGGCCGATTTCGCGCCGACCTCTATTACCGGCTCAACAGTTTCCTGGTCGAGGTGCCTCCGCTGCGCGAGCGCGAGCAGGACATTCTTCCGTTGGCGCGGGCGTTCATCGATACCTTCAACCGCGCGCTGGGGAAATCGGCGCGGGCCTTCACCCCGGAAGCCGAGGCGACCCTCACCCGCTGGAAGTGGGCGGGCAATGTGCGTGAGCTGCGAAACGTGGTCGAGCGCGCGGTACTGCTGTCCGGCCCGATGGAACAGCTGGGCCGCGAACGGCTGCCCAAGGCGATGCAGGGCGGGCCCGTGTCCGGTGCGGCGAACGGAATCAAATCGCTCAAAGTGTTGATGGAAAACACCGAGAAGAATCTGATTCTCGAGGCGCTGCAGCGCCACGGAGGAGTGTTGCGTCGGGCTGCGAAAGATCTGGACGTGGACCCCCAGACGTTCGCCCGCCGCGCGCGGCGGTTGGGAGCGATCTAGGGTCGGGGTTTGAGCAGCTCGCCCAGAACGACGGTCGCGTAGGAGCCCGCGGGCAGACTGAACGCCAACCAGAGATCTTCGCCGCTGGGCTCGGCCGTCACGTCGGGCAAGCCGATGCGCAGCAGGCGCCGGGTCCCTTCGGTCTCGCCCCCACCCGCGGCAAAAGCTTCGATCGTCAGCCCTTCTTCGGTCAGCACCGTGGCCTCGTCGGCGCCGGCATCGTCCTCGGCCGGCCGCATCGAGGGCCCATACATCGGTCCGGTCGGGCTCACCTCGAAGGCGTCCATGCGCGGCTGATCGACGGCAGGGTCGGCGCAGACGAACTCGCCTCCGGTCTCGTGTTTCTTCAGCACGTCGCCCTTGCGCACTTTCGAGAACAGGCCTTCGTCGAGCCGCCGGGTCAGCACCCGGTTGAAGAGCTCCGACTGATAGGCAGACAACAGCATCTTCCGCTCGAAGTCCGGTCGCCCGCGCCGACCCCCCGCGGCGGCCTTGAGCAACACGGCCTTTCCGCGCGCGGCGTTGGTGCCAGCGGCTCCGAAGCGCTGAGCGCCGAAGAAGTTGGGGACCCCGCGGACTTTGAGCACGGCGAGCACCGCCTGTGCCGCGGGCAGGTCCTTGACCTTGGCAATGCGGATCTTGAACCGGTTCCCGTTGAGGTGACCGCCCTTGAGCTTGTTGCGATGGCGGCTGACCTGCAGCAACTTCACTTCGGGGTCGATGAACGTCGCCAGCTCGCTCTCTCGGCCGGGCTTGGCCTGCACGCTCATCCACTGTCGGGTCAGCGCCTGCTTGTCCTTCAGGCCCGCCCAGCTGACCGCGCCCTCGGGCAGGCCGAGGTGTCGGCTGATTCGCTTCGCCGCGTCGGGTGTCGCGATGCCGCGCTTCTCGACGTAGAGGTAGACGTGCTCGCCTTCGCCGCAGGGCAGGTAGGCGGGAATCTCTTCCACCTCGAAGTCGTCCGGCGTCTCTTTGTAGTGACCGCCACAGCC
>JAYVCD010000061.1:0-5577 GCA_043750125.1 Archangiaceae bacterium
GCGCGCCGAGGGCCAACGGATATGAACACCCCATGGCCAGCGTGCGAATCGAAAGGAACGGCGCGGTCACGACCGTGGTGCTCGGGCGGCCCGGGCGCAGCAACGCGGTGGATCGCCCGACCGCGCAGGAGCTCTCGGACGCGTTTGTGGCCTTCGACACCGACCCCGAGGCAAAAGTCGCAGTCCTGTGGGGCGAGGCAGGCACCTTCTGCGCGGGCGCCGACTTGAAGGCGGTGGCACAGGGGAACTTCAACCGCCTCGAGCCCGAAGGAGACGGGCCGATGGGGCCGTCTCGGATGTTGCTGAAGAAGCCGGTGATTGCAGCAATCAGCGGGCACGCGGTCGCCGGGGGACTCGAGCTCGCGCTTTGGTGCGACCTGCGCATTGCCGAAGAAGACAGCGTCCTCGGAGTCTTCTGTCGCCGCTGGGGAGTGCCGCTGATCGATGGAGGCACCGTGCGCCTGCCTCGGCTGATCGGCTTGTCTCGCGCGCTGGACCTGATCCTCACCGGTCGCCCGGTTGACGCGCAGGAAGCACTCTCGATTGGCCTGGTAAATCGGGTCGTGCCGAAGGGGGAAGCCCGCGCTGCGGCCGAGGCGCTCGCCGCCGAGCTGTGCGCCTTTCCACAGCTCTGCATGAACACCGACCGCAGCTCGGCCTACGCGGCGTTCGACGGCGATCTTTCGACGGCGCTGCGAAGCGAGTTCAAGAACGGGGTCGTCGCGCTCGAGAATCAGGCCCTCGCCGGCACGCAACGGTTTGCCGATGGCGCCGGACGTCACGGAAAATTTTAAAACTCTCTTTTCAAAGGCAGGTTGCGATGTCCCAGACCCTGATCCCCGTGAAGGCCCACATTCGCGACGGGGCGCACCTCAAGAGCATGGACGAGTACCAGCGGTTGTACCGGCTCTCGCTCGACAATCCCGAGTGGTTCTGGGGCGAGCAGGCTAAGGCGCTGACCTGGTTCTACCCCTGGCAAAGAGTGTTCGATGCCGACTACGCCGAGGTCGACTTCGCGTGGTTTTCCGGGGGGCGGCTCAACGCCTGCTACAACTGCGTCGATCGCCACGTCGAAGATCACGCCGATCGCACCGCGATCATCTGGGCCGCCGACGCGCCGGGGGTCTACAAACACATCAGCTACCGCGAGCTCAAACACCAGGTCTGTCGGCTCGCGAACGTCTTGATCTCGCGCGGGGTCAAGAAGGGCGATCGGGTCGCGATCTACATGCCGATGATTCCCGAAGCGGCCTACGCGATGCTGGCGTGCGCGCGAATCGGAGCCGTCCATTCCGTCGTCTTCGCCGGCTTCAGTGCCGAAGCGCTCCGCGACCGAATCGTCGATGCCCGCTGCAAGGTGGTGATCACCGCCAACGAGGGAATGCGCGGGGGCCGCCGGGTGCCGCTCAAGGCGATCGTCGATCGCGCGATCGAGGGCATGAGCCTGGTCGAGACCGTGCTCGTCGCGCGCCGCACCGATGCCGAGGTGTCGATGGAAAGCGGAAGAGACCTCTGGCTCGACGAAGAATGTCGCAAGCAGCGCTCGACCTGCACGGTGGAATGGATGGGCGCCGAAGACCCGCTCTTCATTCTCTACACCTCGGGAAGCACCGGCCAACCCAAGGGGCTGCTGCACACCACGGGCGGCTACCTCGTCTACGTGGCGAGCACCTTCAAGAACGTCTTCGACTACCACCCGGGCGAGGTCTACTGCTGCGCCGCGGACGTGGGCTGGGTCACCGGCCACTCGTACATTCTGTATGGCCCTCTGGCGAACGGGGCGACGACCGTGATGTTCGAGTCGGTGCCCACCTACCCCGACGCCAGCCGCTATTGGCAGATGGTCGACGATCTGGGGATCAACATTTTCTACACCGCTCCCACCGCGCTGCGGGCGATCGCGCAGGCCGGCAACGAGCCGGTGAAAAAGCATCGGCGCACCAGTCTGCGAATTCTGGGTTCGGTCGGAGAGCCCATCAATCCGGAAATCTGGCGCTGGTACCACGACGTGGTGGGCGAGGGCCGCTGCGCGGTGGTCGACACCTGGTGGCAGACCGAGACCGGAGGCGTGATGATTTCTCCGCTGCCCGGGGTCACTCCGACCAAGCCCGGCTCGGCCACCCTGCCCTACTTCGGGATCAAGCCGGTGTTGGTGGACGCGACGACCGGAGAAGAGCTGCTCGGCAACAGCGTGGAAGGAGCGCTTTGTCTGGCCGCGCCCTGGCCCGGGCAGGCACGCACGGTGTGGGGAGATCACCAGCGATTCAAAGAGACGTACTTCACCGCCTACCCGGGCAAGTACTTCACCGGCGACGGCTGTCGTCGAGACGAAGACGGCTACTACTGGATCACCGGCCGCATCGACGATGTGATCAACGTGTCGGGTCACCGATTGGGCACGGCCGAAGTCGAGAGCGCCCTGGTCGCGCACGAGGCGGTCGCCGAGGCCGCCGTCGTCGGCTGCCCCCACGAGATCAAAGGGCAAGGCATCTATGCCTACGTCGTGCTCTCCGCGGACCACGCGTCGACGGGCCCCGAGCAGCTCATCGGAATGCTCAAAGAGAAGGTCCGACAGGTGATTGGCCCGTTCGCGACTCCAGATGTGATTCACGTGACCCAGGGTCTGCCCAAGACTCGCAGCGGGAAGATCATGCGCCGGATCCTGCGGAAGATCGCCGCCGCCGAGTACACCGGACTGGGGGACCTCTCGACCCTGGCGGATCCCGAAGTGGTCGCGCGGCTGGTCGAAGAGCACCGGTGCCATCTGGGCGCGAATGGACTTATCGTCGCGCCCTCAAAAGCTCCGGAGTCACGATGACGAAAATCCAGTCGCTGAGTCTCGCAATGTTGATTGCCGGCTGCGCCCACGTCCCTGCCGCGGAACAGCCGGCGCCTGCCGAAGCGGCCAAAGAACAGGCGCCTCCCGCGGCCGAGACTGCAGAGAAGAAGACGACCTGCTCGGGAGATGGCGAGTGCGGTGATGGTCAATTGTGCATTCGCCACGCGTGCGTCGAAATCTCGAAGGGCCTGGCCGAGTGCCGGGACTTCAAGGTTCAGTTCGCCTTCAACTCGGTCGCGTTCGAGCCGAGCGCCAAGGCAGATCTGCTCCGAATGGCCCGGTGCCTGCGCGCAGATCAATCGATGAAGGTCGCGATTCAGGGCAACGCCGACGAGCGCGGCACCGAGGAATACAACCTTCAGCTCGGCTCCAAGCGCGCCGCGACGATCGAGTCGTACCTCGTTGCGCTCGGTGTCAGCGCGGGCCAGGTCGACACCATCAGCTACGGTGAAAACAAGCCGGTGTGCAAAGCGCAGGACGAAGCGTGCTGGGCGAAGAACCGTCGAGCGATCGTCACCCCCGAGCCGGCCGGCAAGAAGTAACGGTCGTCACGGCCTCTCTTCCAGACTCAGCGCGGCGCACAGGCCCAGATGGGCAAGAAGCGCTTTCGACCCGAAGTCCGTCACGCGGACCGCGCGACTGCCCCGGACGCGGCGAATCCACCCGAGGCGGAAGAACGCTGCGGCCAGGCGCGCCCCGAGGACTCCGGCCAGGTGGGGGCGACGCTCGCTCCAATCGAGACACGCGCGCAGCAGCGGACGCGGCGACGACTGCGCCGGGGGGAGCTCGATTCCCAGGGCCGCCAGCCAGCGTCGACCCGCGGCCGTCATGGCATACGAGCCGCGAAGAAAAGTCAGCAGCTTCCGGCGGACCATCGCCTCGGTCACCGCCACGCCCAGCTCGCCCGCGAGGTGGTCGTAGCAAGTGCGCGCCCGTCGAAGTGCCTGCCCCGCCTGTCCCTGCCCGGCGGTCAAAGCCACGACCGGAGTGGCCAGCCGCATTAAGGCCTCGACCGCTTCGGCCACCGAAGGCCCTGCCAGCGCGTAATCGCGAAAACGTCCCCGCACCGTACGCGTTACCAACCGCGCGCTCACCAGGTTTGCCAGGTGCCCGCTGGCGGTTTGCGCCGTCACTCCGGCGTGCCGCGCGAGCTGACCCGAAGAGGCCACCTCGCCGCTCAGCAACGCCTCGAGCATCGCCGCCCGAGACGGGTGCCCAATCAACGCGGCGATCCCAGCGAGGTTCGGATTCAACGCTTCAGAGCCCGTAGAGCCGGCGGGGCTCGGTAATCAGCCGCTCGCGTGAGGGAGGTCCGCCAAAGCGAATCCGGTCACACGCCGTGAAGGGGCGAATGAGCTCGTCCAGAGCGTTCATCTTCGCCGTGAACGCGCTGCGCCACTGCGCATCCGTCGGCAAGGGGCGCAGCAACTGCTCGTCGAGCTCGGCGACCAGCCGCTCTTTGAGGAAGATGTTTTCGGGGGTCACGCGGTGCAGACAGACGCCGTACTCGCCCGTGAGGTAGCCCTCCCATTCGATCTGCGCCCGCTCTGGACAGCGCGCCACGAACCACGCCTCGAGCAGCTCCAGTCCCCCCGCCGCTTGCATCAGCCCGAGCAGGTCTGCGGGAAACATCGGCGTCCCATCGGGCAAGCAGTAGGAAGGCAGTGGCAGCTTCCCCGCCCGGATTGCAGCCAGGAGGGGGCCCGAGTCACAGCCTCTTTCGACTGCGATCTCTTCCAGCCGCAGGTAGTGGGTCTGGATGTAATGGACATCGTGTGCCGACAAGGGAGGAAGGGGCCGATGGGTCGTGAGATGGGACATATTCGACACCTAACTGAGCGTCATTTCGGCGTGCACCGAAGTGAGAATGTCGTTTTGCCGTCACTCGCTAATGTCACAACCTCAACAGCAGCGCGATCACCGGGGGCAGCTTATTCTCGGAACATTCCTATGGGACGGCGATCAATCGGGGAAGTGACGGCTCAGCGGTCGGCCCGGGGAACCGTCGTCATCCCCAGTGGGCTGCGACCGATGGCGTAGATGCCCCCGACAATCAGAACCAGCGCGGCGAACACCGCAATCACCGGCAGCACGTACCCGGGCTGGGCGGACTTCCGGTTCTTGATCATCAACACCTGTGCGAGCACAGCAGCGACGAGCATCAGGACCAGGTGTCCGATCAGCCGCGGATACCACGTCCCCATCGCCACCATCGAGAGGCCGAGCAGGACCTGCAGGTGCAGCGTCCCGACGAAAATCGAGCCGCTGATTCGCGCCAATTTCGAAAACGGTTTCTTCTGCACCAGGCCGATGATCCCGACGGCGAGGCTGAAACCGCCGGCGAGGAGCACTAGAAACCGAAGACCGGAATGCGCTTGAAAGAGGGCGTTCATCGCGCGCGAATACCAGAAGCATTCACCGCTCGTGCGCTTTACAGGCCCGACCCGTTCGTGCCCCGGCGTTCTCTGACCTGATTTGAGGCGTTTCACCGAGCCTGCGCGGGCCCGGCCTGCTGGGCGTCGCATGACCGCGTCATTTGCCCGCGAGGCGAAAGACGTGTGCGACGTTGCCTGATACGGGAGGGGTCAAACGACTTAACCGCCGGAGACCCACCTTTGAAAATCCATCACCTTGCCGTTGGCGTCGTCGTCGTCGTCCTTGCTTCCTGCGGCCCCGTTGGCGTTGGAGGAGAAGGAGGGGGTGGGGGTGAAGGCGGTGGCCTGGGTGAAGGCGGCGGG
>JAYVCD010000062.1:0-3878 GCA_043750125.1 Archangiaceae bacterium
TCACCCGGCTGGATGCGGTGAAGCTCGCGGCGGTAGAGGCCTTGCCTGTCGTGGAGCAGGCCCCGGCGCCGGTCCCAGGTGGCCCGCGGTCTGCGACCGGGCGTCGGTTCCAGGTCGCGGCGGCGGGGGTGGGACTCGCGCTGATGTTGGGAGTCGGGGTGCTGCGGTACGTGGAAGGGGACGCTCCGTTTTGCTCCCGGTCGGCGGTCCTGGCGCCCGAGGGCCGCCCCCTCGAGCTCACGTCGATTCCGTCGGGTGCACAGGTCTTCGTCGACGGCTTGCTCCAGGACCGCCGAACCCCGCTGACGCTGATGATCGCCAAAGATGAGCTTCAGGACCTGGTCTTGAAGAAGCAGGGTTTTGGCGTCTGGAAAGGCCACGTCTCGAACACCCACAAGCTTCGGGTGACTCTCGTGACCGGGGAAATCGAGGAAGAGCGCTACGAGGGGTCTCGTCCCGGGGTGAAGGAAAAGCCGCTTCAGGACGACCCGGTTCCCGAGGTGCAGCGCGCGCTCGAGCCCGCTTTCGTCGAGCTGCCCCCTCGGGAAGAGGTGGTCTTCGACGCCGAATCGCCTCCGGTGGAGATTCTGCTGACGGCTGCTCACAGCGTGAACGCAGACGTGGGTTCCCCGTTCGACTTCGCCCCCGGGACGGTGGCCGGGGTGGACGAAGGCGCGGCGCTTTCCATCTGGACCCAACCGAAGACGTTCGATGACGCCGCCCCGCAACGTCGGGGGATGATGAGGGCGTCTGCCAACTGGCCGACCTCCCGAGGCTACCGGGCGCTCGACGTCTTCGCGCTGAGCACCACCGCGGGGGGGCTCGAGGCGATCGATTTGAGCAAGCCGGTCACCTTCGTCAAGGGTGGCGCGTACCACCTGTTCGTCCCGGCTGAGAGCGGAGATCTGCCCACCGGTTCCTTGTTCGCGAAGGTCAACGGCCAATCGATTCCGTTCAAGACCGCGAACCTGCTGCGGATAGAGAAGGACGACAGCTTCCACGTTCGGGTGCTGGCGCCGTCGGTGGTGTACCGGCTGCGGCTGTCGGTCGTGAAGGGGCAGTCGGGCCCACCTCCCCTGGTGCTGATGTCGATGCGTCCGGAAAAGGACCTGGAAAGCATTCCGACGGGTCCGACTCAGAATTCGATGCGCTTCGACGGGCAGCCGATTCCCTCTGGGCAGAAGCTGGTCACCGTGGGCAGCCACGAGCTGCGCGGGGCCCGAAGTGTCTGGTTCACGCTCATCACGGCCAAAGGCATCGTGCCCGCCCATGCGCGGCTGTCGATCAAACCGGCGTCAGCGAAGAAGCTGCGCTAGGTCGCGATCAAAGGTCTCTACGTCGGTGAAGACCCGGCCGTGGATCCCCACCGCGCTCGCCCCTTCGGCGTAGGCGGGAATGTCATCGAAGAAGGCCGCTTTGTCGGCCGCGACTGAGAGGCGTTGGAGCGCGGTGCGGTAGAGGGCGGGCGCCGGCTTCATCAGGCCTTCCTGGTACGAGAGGACCAGGGCGTCGAACTTTTCGAGCACCGGCAGCTGGGGCCGCAGCAGCTCGAAATGCAGGTCGTGGGTGTTCGAGAGCAGGCACAGCTTTACCTTGCCGACCAGCGCCTCGACCCGCTTCACCATCGGGGTGTTGATCTTGAAGTGGCAATTCCACAGCTCGGCGAACAGCGCGGGAGAAATCTCGCCCCCCAGCGCCTGCTGCAGCTCGGCCCGCAGCGCATCGCCCGGCAAGCGGCCGGTGTTGGTTCGATCCCAGACGTCTTTTTCGATTCGGGCCCGCATCGAGGCGGGCGTGGTGTGGAACGCCTGGGCCAACTGTTCGAACAGCAGCGCGTTGTCGTGAAAGACGAGGACGTTTCCCAGGTCGAGGATCAGCGCGTCGATCATTCCGGTTTCCTAACAGCTACTTGCGAAACCGGCGCGTGCGACCGAGCACCACGTCCGAGCCGCCTTTGGCCTTGCGGGTGCGCCGCTTCGAGGGCCCCGGCCCAATGGGGTCCGGACACAGCGCGTACAGCCGGCAGGTCCGACACGACACGCCCGACCAGACCTGCTCGTAGAGCGCGGTGACCCGGTCGATGGTGTCGAAGTCCTCGGTGACGAACCCCACCTCGAAGTTGCGGTTGTCTTTGTGCTTGGCGCCCAGGCCCGCTCCGGTGAGGTTGGCGCTGCCGAGGTAGAGCCAGGCGCCGTCGATGCGCACGCACTTGAAGTGCACCCGGGGGCAGATCTTGAGCGTCATCTCGGTGCGCAACAATGCGGGCCGTGAATCGAACGCCTCGCGGAACGGCCGGCTGGGCAGCTCGGCGTGCAGCAGACTTCCCGGCCCAGCGCCTCGCCTTCCAGCAGCTGCGCCTGCATCGCTCTCATCGGCGGCATCCTAGGTGGATGAGCGGGTGCGGCGGCCGAGCTCACAGCAGAGGTCGCCCGCCAACCGGAGGCGCGCGGGTCCCCCAGTCACGCGCCGCTCTGTTCAGTTTCGCGTTGCAGCTACGGGTGGGGCTGCACTCGAGCCGCCTGTTCCGGGTCGTCGCTCTCGATTGCCGGCCCCTTCGGGCTATTTGTCTGGGTTTTATCGACTTGAAGCCGGTGCATGGCCGTAACCTCATGGAATCGTTGCCTGAATATTAACCCGAAACGATGTAGGACATTTGCCGACAATGGACTCAGCCCGTTCTGGCCCAGGGACCTCGCTCTTCGAATCGAGCGCGTTCCACCGTCAGCGTCTTTCCGCCTAAAGGAGAGTTTCAAATGAGCAATCGCATTGGTGGTGGCTGGAGCGTCGGCGGAGTCTCGAACAAGAGCTCGAACAACGCGCCCAAAGGGGCGGCGCAATTCGAAGCGGCCAGGCAGACCAAAACCTCGGTGAAGGAAGCCTCGGACGTGGTTTCGCTGCCGGGGGGGATGTTCCTGGTGGTCGGCGACACCGCGGACAAGGTCGGAGTCATTGACGCCAACGGGAAGTTGAACAAGCTGAAGCTGCCGGGCCTGTCCAATGGCCCCAGCCAGCTGGAAGGCGCGGCGTACGATCCGGTTCGCCACCAGTTGATGGTGTCGCGTGAAGAGAACCGGCAGATCCTTCGCTACGATTGGAACCCAGAGAAGAACGACCCACCGAAGCTCGAGAAGACGTTCGAGCTGAAGAGCGTCAAGGGGCCGGCGAACAAGGGAATCGAAGGGCTGGCCTACCTTCCGGGCGACTTCTCACCGACGGGAACTCCGCAGTTGCTGGCCGCGCACGAAGGCAGCCCGCGCGAGCTGCTGCTGTTGGGCGACGGCGGCGGCGGCAAGCCAGTCAAGATTCACCTCGAAGACCAGGTGAAGAGCGTCTGCAAAGATTTTTCGGCGGTCGCGGTGGACCCGGTGACTGGGAACATCTTCATCTCGTCAGACGAGTCGTCGACGGTGGCCCAGATCGAGCTCAAGCGCGACGGGGACAAGATTGTCGGTCGCCTGGTTCAGTCCTTTCCGCTGCGAGATGACAAACAAAAGCCGCTCGCACGGGTCGAAGGGCTGACGTTCAACGACAAGGGCGACTTGTTCGTGCTCACCGAGAACGACGGGGTGATGCACAAGCTGAACCGGAAGTAGATTTTCGCGGCAATGACAGTCGCTTCGGGATTCCTCACTGCTGGAGGAGGAATCCCGAAAGGGAAAGCGAGAATCAGCGCTGCTTGCGGCGCAGTGCGATGGCCAGGACCAGCGCCGCGAGCCCACCCATCGGCATCGCAGAGCAGCCGGTGCCGGGCTCCTCGCCCTTAATCACCCCTCCGTTCGAGCCCCCGCTGCCGCCCGCCCCGCCCGTGCCGCCGCCGGTCGAGCCAGTCGTCCCTCCGCCGGTGCCCGCCGTGCCGCCGCCGGTGCCCGCTTCGCCGC
>JAYVCD010000063.1:0-1978 GCA_043750125.1 Archangiaceae bacterium
CTTCCGAGCACGAGCGAGACCGAGAAGCCCAGGGCCAGCAACACCCACACCGAAACGGCGACCCGGGCCCAGAGCACTTCGGCCAGCGGCGAGGCTCCCACGGCCAGGCCGAACACGACCGAGAAGAACGACATTCGCCGGCCGTACCGGGCGGCGCGGGGACTGAAGTTGAGGAACTCGAGAAAGAAGCTCAGCGCGGTCGAGGGGACGATCGCTCCGGTGACGATGGTCGCCCCGAGCATGGCCCGGCCCGTCAGCGTGCCGTCGTCCCAGGGGAACAGGCCCTCGAGGAATTTCGTCAGGTAGAACGCACCGACCGAAATGGCGAAGGCCCCAAACTGGGTCAGCACCCGCGGCCGTTGGGCGCGCAGCAAAACCGAGACCCCGAGGGCGAGGCCGACGATCGCCGCGAGCAACGAGCTTTGAGTTCGGATGTCCATCTGGAGCTGGCTTAATGTAGCGCTTCGCCCATGCACGCCGCAGCCTTGCTCGCTCTCATCTCTGCGCTCGCAGGCAGTCCGTCCGACGAGACCGCCGCGCCAGATCTGCCCTTCGATGACGCCGACCCGGGCTACGTGCGCGTGCTCAACCCCGCTTTCCCCAGTCCCGTGGTGCGCCTGGTTCCGGTGGATCGGGGCCCGAAAATCCTCCGGGCCGACCTGGCCCCTTATTTTGCGGCCGGGAAGCTTCTGGGCGCGAAGTGGGCCTACGACGAAGGCCGCCTCGACACCGCGCTGAAGTTGCTCGAGGGCCAGGGGAGCTCTGCGCCAGTGCGGTACCTGCGCGCGCTCGTTTCTCTTCGGGGGCTGGACTTTGCAAAGGCGGCCGCCGAGCTTCAGTCGCTGGCCGAGGTCTACCCTGCGATGCGCGATCGCTGTTTGGTCCAGGCCGCCTGGGCCTACGAGAACCTGAGGAACTTCGAAGCCGCAGCCTTGCTGTACGAAAAGGTCGCCCCCACTTCGCGACAATTTCCTGATTCCCGCCTCGGCCTCGCCCGAACCCGCCGGTGCCTTCGCGATCTGACTGCAGCGAAGGCGGCCTTGACTGAATGGGTCGACAGGCCCCCTCCGGCCTGGGGGCGCGACATCGGCGCGGACGCACTGCTCACGCTGGCCGATGTCTACGCCGCCAAGCGAGACGACAAAGCCGAACGAGAAACCCTGCTCAAGCTGTGGTCGGCCCACCCGATGGCGCCTGCAGCCGCGCGGGCGGCCGCCCGATTGGGCCCGGCGCTGGTCCCCTCTGAAGCTCAAAGAGTCACCCGCGCTGAAGCCCTGATCGACGCCCACCTCAATGCCCAGGGGATCGGGGCGCTCGAGCCCTTGATGGGGACCCTGAAGCTGCCCGAGCCTCTGGCCTGCCGAGCCCAGTTCGCGCTGGGCAAAGGGTACCGAAAGCAGCGCCAGCACGCGAAGGCCGCAGTGCTCCTGGCCGCGGTGGTCAAGCAGTGCACCGACGCCGACCTGCGGGCGCGGGCGCTGTTCATCCTCGGCTTCTCACGCACCATCGTCGACCCGGACAACGCCGCCGCGACCTACGAGATGTTGGGGCATGATTACCCGGGCCACCCGTACGCCGACGACGCTCTTTTCTCCGCCGCCGAGCTTCGCTTCAAGCAGGGCGAGCAGGACACCGGGCTCAAGTTGCTGTCCGAGGTGATCGACCGGTACCCGAATGGCGATTTCGTGGCCGAGGCACTCTTCAAGCGGTTCTGGGTCTTGCGACGCGCCAATGATCTGCACGGCGCCGGTCTGGTTCTCGACGCGATCGTCGAGCGCTTTGGCAACGCCGACGACAGCTTCGAGGTCGAGCGGGCTTCGTACTGGAGGGCCCGGCTCCTGGCGGGGGAAGACGACAGCGAGGCGGCCCTCGCCCTTTACGAGAAGGTCGCCCGCGAGCACCCGACGACCTACTACGGGCTCTCGGCCCGAGATCGACTGGGGGACACCGACCCCGCCCGCGCGGCTGGCCTGCTCGA
>JAYVCD010000064.1:0-25480 GCA_043750125.1 Archangiaceae bacterium
GGGAACGCACGCCGGGCTGTGCCCGGCAAGCTGTCCCCAGTTGCGAGGTGGATCAGTTTCAGACCGCCAGGTGGATCACTTTCAAGCCGCCCGGATCACCAACCGCCGACAGGTCTGCCATGTTCTGATAACCCGGGACCCGCAGACGATGAATGGAACCCGCACTCAACAGCCATTTTTTCTCGCTGTCCTTCGCCGCCGAAGCCTCGGTGGACCACGGTCTGCTCGAACGCACCCTCACCCTCGCGCGCCCCGAGCTCGACGAGCTGTTCTCCGAATGGGCCGCACGGGGCCACGTGCCGATTGTTGCCTTCGCGCAACCCCACGAGCTCACCGAGGGGATCTTGATTGAAGATCTCTCTTCCCCCGACGACGGCGATCCGGATGAAACGACGTTTCGCGCGCAACATCAGGGCGGGCCTTGCAAAGTCGTTCTCCATCGTGCGCTTGAAATCTTTGGGTCCTTCGACCTGCATTTCCTGGTCACCGATCGTGTGCTCGAAAGTGAGCTCGAGCCGATCCTCCAGGAAGTCTCGACGCTGCTGCTCAAGGCCCACCGAAAAGCCCGAGGGACGTAAGCACTTTCACGGTCCTCACTCCCTGGCTGCAGGGGGCCTGGGTCCGGTGGCTCAGCAGCTCAATTGATCTGCGCAGTGCACACGCTGCTCACACACAAGTTTGATGCGCACTGCGAGCTGTTCAGACAGGCGCCGCCGTTGGGAAGACCGCCCCCGCCGCAGACCCCGCTGGTGCACATCGACAAGATGCACTGCTGCGCCTGGGTGCAGATCGAACCATTCGGCCGCCCGGCCTCGCAGATCCCTGTTGTGCAGAGTCCCGTGATGCACTGAACGTTGCTGGTGCAAGACGAGCCTCCGGGCAGACCCGACCGACACAGCCCGTTGAGGCAAATGGCAGACGAGCACTGGTTGTTGGCGGTGCATACCGAGCCGTTCGGCTGAGGTCCTCCGCAGACACCGTTCTGGCACGTCTGCGAAGTGCACTGTCCGGCCGTGGTGCAGACCGAGCCATTGGGCCGAGGCGCCTCGCAGATCCCGTTGTTGCACAGGTTCGAATTGCACTGACTGTTCGAGGCGCAGGTCGAGCCGTTGGGCTGCGGCACATTACAGGTGCCGTTGATGCACATCGCCGAGCTGCACTGTCCGTTCGAAGTGCAGACCGAGCCATTGGGCTGCGGCACATTGCAGGTCCCGTTGATGCACATCCCCGAGGAGCATTGTCCGTTCGAGCTGCACACCGAACCGTTCGGCTGAGGAACGTTGCAGATTCCATTGATGCAGAGGTTGGAGCTGCACTGACCTGCCGAGGTGCACGCCTGCCCATTGGGCCGGGGCGACTCGCAGATGCCGCTGATGCAGAGGTTCGAGCTGCACTGACCGGGCGAGGTGCACGGCTGCCCATTGGGCCGGGGCGATTCGCAGATGCCGCTGATGCAGAGGTTCGAGCTGCACTGACTGTTGCCTGCGCACGCCTGGCCATTGGGTCGCGGCGCTTCACAGATGCCGACGATGCATTGGCCCGAGCTGCACTGCCCGTTGACCGTGCACGCCTGCCCGTTGGGCCGCGGCGCTTCGCACAGACCGTTGGTGCACAAGTTCGAGGTGCAGTGCGAGTTGATCGCGCACGGCTGACCGTTGGGCCGCACGTTGTTGCAGATCCCCACGATGCACATCTGAGAAGTGCACCCACCATTGGTCATGCACACTGAGCCGTTTGGACCTGGCGTCTCGCAGATGCCGCTGATGCACGTCTTCGAGCTGCACTGGCCGCTCGAAGTGCAGGGTTGGCCATTGGACCGCGGCGCCTCACAGATCCCATTGGTGCAAAGAGCCGAGTTGCACTGGCCGCCCGTGCTGCACGGCTGGCCATTGGCTCGCGGCGCCTCGCAAATGCCGCTGGTGCAAAGACGCGACGCGCAGTGGCTTTGCGAAGTGCAAGGAGCGCCGGTCGGGCCGTTAGACTGCGGGACTGCGCAGGTGCCGTTGAAGCACACCAGCGAGCTGCACTGTCCACCGAGCGTGCAGGCCGAGCCCTTGGGCCGGGGCGTCTCGCAGATTCCGTTGACGCAGTTGTTCGCGCTGCATTGGCCCGACGCGGTGCACATCGCGCCATTGACCCGCGGCATTTCGCAGATTCCCGCGAAGCAGAGGTTCGAGCTGCACTGGCCATTCGAAGCACACGGTTGGCCATTCATCCGCGGTGCCTCACAGATGCCACTGATGCACAAGTGCGAGCTGCATTGACTGTTCGCCGCGCACATCTGACCGTTCGGTCGGGGCGCTTCGCAAATACCGTTGATGCAGAGGTTCGAGCTGCACTGGCCATTCGACGCGCAGGGCTTGCCATTGACCTGCGGCGATTCGCAGATGCCGCTGATGCAGAGGTTCGAGCTGCACTCGCCGTTCGCCGCACAGGTCTTGCCGTTCACCCGCGGCACTTCGCAGATGCCACTGATGCACAGCTTCGAGCTGCACAGGACATTCGACGTGCAGGGCGAGCCGTTGGGTCGGGGCACTTCGCAGATCCCATTGCTGCAGATGCCTGCGGCGCAGCCGGTGCTGGTCGAGGGGGGAAGACCCGGGGTGGGCGTGTTCGAAGGCTCGCAGCTGTTGCTCTTGCAGGCTCCCGACGCGCACTGCGATGAACGAGAACAGTCTGCGCCGTCGGGCAGACTGACCGACGGCGTCGAGGGCTGACAACTTCCGTTCACGCAGCTGAGCGATGCGCACTCGTCCATCACGGTGCACTGCGAGCCATTGGGCAACGTCGGAAGGCACGAGCCCCCCGAACAGCGGCCCGACGCGCATTCCGAGCCCGCGGCGCAGGTCGAGCCGTTCGCTTTGGGTGCTCCGCAGATTCCGGCCAGGCACGAGCCTGAAGCGCACTGTCCGGGGGCCGCGCACGGCGAACCGTCCGGAAGCGCACTCGAGCACTTGCCGAGGTTACAGAGAAACGAGGTGCATTCGGCGGCGTTGGTACAGGGAGCTCCAATCGGCTGGGCGGACACGCAGGCCCCGCTCACGCACCGGCCCGACGCGCATTGAATCGCGTGGATGCAGGCTGTTCCCGCGGGGAAGGAAGCGGCACAGGGCGCTCCGTTCGGCTGGCCCGGGTTGGTGGAAGGATTGGTCGAAGGGTTCGTGCTGCTGCTTGGCGCGGTACAGCTTCCGGCCACGCAGCTGTGCGAGGCACAGTCGAGATCAGCGGTGCAGCTCATTCCACCGCCCAGGCCCGGCACGTCGCCCTGACAGTGGCCCGCCCTACAGACGCCCGAGTTGCAGGTGGCATCGGAGGCGCACGGGCTTCCCGCCCCGTTCTTGAATTCGCCAATCTGCGCGATCGAGCCGCAGCCACATCCCGTTGAAAACACCGCTGCGCTCGCGAGCAGCAAGGTGCAAACCAATCGGGTCAGGGGGGTGGTGCGGGACTCTTTTCGACACATGGGGAACCTCGGAAGGGCGCCGACTCTTGCTGCGGGCAAGGCAAGGCGCACGCCACGTCCAACCCCTTGGTGTCACGCGGGTAGTTCGTCAGCCCGGCCTGTTTCGGTCGCGCGGGCGCACGCCAGCTGTGGACTGACGGCTTCTACGCGGACGTTCCTGTTCTTTGCAGAGAGCTCCGAATACAGACCCGATCATGGCGCTCGAGATCTTGCCGGGACCCCTCGTCTGATTGATTCCGTGATGGCGCTCGTCGCCGCTGGCCGCGCGCGAGCTCTACCTCGCCGAGCGTGAGGGGCACCGGGTCGGGATGTTCGTGCTCAACGGGCAGCAGGATCCCGAGTACTCAGAAGTCGCCTGGGCCCTGCCTGGCCCCGTCGCGGTAGTTCATCGCTTGATGATCCACCCCACCGCGCAGCAGCAGGGGCTTGCACAACAGTTGATGGCGTTCGCCGAAAACCGCGCCCTCGAGCTCGGTCGTCCACCTTTCGCAAAGGGTTGTTTCACTGTTACGAAAAATCGCTTCAGCCCTGAACGGTTTGTCCGCCCCGGGGAGGCCTGGCGCAACCCCTGCGCTCGGCTTCGTGAACCTTCAGGGCTCAGCCGAAGGTCTGCCCTTTGCAGCCGTCACGCGCGGGAGGAGCACCGCATGGACCTGCAATTTTACCGGGAATCGGTTCAGCAGCACGGCGTGGGTTCCACGTTGATGTACGCCGCCTATCGCGCCGCCAATCAACTCGCCAAGGTCGCCTACTGGAACGCCCTGGCGGTCACCCTCGATCGCGTCGACCCTTCGATTGTCGAAGCGGTGCCGGGCGCCAACAGCAAGATGCTCAAAGCCGAACAGCTTCTTCCCTGCGTCGACGACCCTGAGAGCCACCTGACCCGCGAAGGGCTCAAAGGCATCGTCTCGTATGTGGACGCCACCAACTTCGCTTCGCTGAAGTCTTGCTACCGCATGGGTTACCAGACGTTTGGACCCCTCGCGGTGTTGAAAATTGGCGGCCGTTTCGTCTGTCGAGCGACGCCCAGCTGCAAGGCCCACGACTTCCGGGTCGCCGCGTTTTAATCAGCGGAAATTTGGCTTGCCCATGAAGCCCGTCAGCCGGCCCAGACGCCAGTTGGGATCCTTGGGGTCGCTTCCCACCGCTGACAAGGCACTGCCAATGAGGCCCAGCCGCTTTTGAAATTCCGCATCGGGCTTGAAGCGCACTTCGAAGTTGGGCTCTGCGTACGCAAGCGCCTTCGCCAGCTTGATTGTTCCGGTGATGCCGACTTCGAGATCGCTGCTCTTGCCGCGAAACTCTTCAATCGTGCCGGCGCCTTTGTCGAACTTCATTTTTCCGACGATGTCCCCGAAGACAATTTTCGGCAGGTCCAGCGGAGTCGGCTCGGCTCCATACATCGGAATCACCACGTTCGCCGTGCCACCGTTGATGGAAACTCCCTTCGTCTCGAGCACGATGTTGCCGGTCGCCCCGCCGAGGTCCGGCTCGGAAGGCCCGCCGCCCACTGAGATGCGCGGCATCGTCAACGACGCGTTCAAACCTACGATTCCGCTGAAGTCGATGCCGGTGAAGCCCTTCAGGTTGCCCTTCGAAAGATCCACGTCGTCGGCGTCGATCTTCACGCTGATGTTGGTGAGCCCTCCAACCTTCCCTGAAACCGAGCCGCCAAAGGCCTTGGCTGAGAAAGCCACTCCGGGAGGAAACAGCGCCGGGCCCACCGACACCGAGTCGAGCTGCAACGCCTCGGGCGGCTTTTCGTCGGCTGCGCCGGTGGGCTTCTTGCTGATCTTCACATCAGAACCGCGCAGCGTGAAGAAGCCGGGCCCCAGCGAGCCGATGCGAAGGACATACCCCGCGTTGTCGGCCTCGATGCGCAGCCGCTCTTTGAGCGTCTCGTACGGGAAGGTCAGGAAGAGCGCGGTGATCAGCGCAAAAAGGCTGAACGCGCTGTAGCCCGCGATGCGCTTCCAGAGGGCAATTTTTTTCTCGTCGGCCATCGGTCAGTTCTTGGTGTGGTAGGTGGCAACGACGACCCAGGCGGTCAGCGTCTCGTCTTTGACCCGCGGCTCGATGCGCAGGTACTTCACTTTCACGACCCCGGGCCCGGCCTCGACCGACGAAAGAAAGTCGACCAGGCGGTTGAGGGCTACGTCCGTGAGGGTGAACTCGGCTGCGCTCTCGACAATCTTGTCCCCCTCGAGCGTCACGTCGGCCTTGGGGTTGATGCTGGGAATGGTGAGGCCCGCCTTGTTGCCCTTGTCTTCGAGGTAGCTGATCAGCCGCACGTTGCTCGCGGCCAGCCGCTGTTCCATCGCTTCCTGCACGCTCTTCGCATCGCGGTAGGTCGCCGCCAGGTCCTGCACTTCTTCCAGGCGCGCCAACTTGCTCTGGGTACGGGTTCGAATCGCAGTCGCGCTCGACGAGAAGCTCCAGGTGACGAGGACCACCACGAAGAGGCTGACCAACGCGCCACCGATCATCACCATCTGCCGTTCGCGCAGCGAGAGCGTGGCAAACGAGCCCTGCAGATTGTTGAGCAATTGGCGGAGCATCAGGTCGTCCCCTCATCAGGACAGCTGACCTGCACATCGAGCCGGAAGTTGACCTTGGTCCCGTCCTTGCTTTTTTCGATCTTTCCTTCCTTCACTTCCTTGAAGCACTTGAAGGTCTTCAGCGCGGCGATCAGGTCTTCCATCTGCTTGGTGGTGTTGGCCTCGCAGCGAACGCCGATGCGATCCAGATCCACCACGATCTGCTCGATCGTCACCGGAATGTCCGCGGGAATGTGGCTGGTCAGCTCGGCGAGCAGGTTCACCGCGCTGCGGCGGGGCACCACTGCGGCGGGGCTCTCTTTGCCCTTGAGCAGGTTCAGCGCCTTGTCGAAGTTCTTCTCGCACGTGCCGAGCACCCGTTGGGTCACATCACACAGCTGTTGGTCGACCTGCTTCTCGCGCCGCTCGAGCACCGTGTTGCGCACGATGCCTCCGGCGATCAACAGCACCAGCAGGATCAGGGCGAAGGTGACCAGCTGGCCGACCTTCTCGCGCACGAAGTCGAAGTCGCTCTTGAAGGCGAGCTCACCCCGGCGAAGGTTGAACCGAGGAGCCTTGGCTCCGGTCGCGTGGCCTCTCAAGGCCAGCGCGAAGGCCTGGGCGGCGGTCGCGCCGTAGGGCCCGATCGCCTCTTTGGTTTCGTCCGGCAACGGCAGCCGCTGCACCGGCAGGCCCAGATCTTTCGACAGCTGCTCGTCGAGCCCCATCAGCAGCGAACTACCGCCGCAAATGAAGACCTTCTCAATCGTGCGGCGGGTCTTCGCGGTGTACGCCTTGAGCGTCGGTCGCAGCTCACGCAGCAACGGCTGCATTCCGCGCACGAAACAGGCGGCGGCGCGCTCGGCATCGCCCCCCACTCCGACCGCAGCGTCACCGACCGCGCCATGGACCTCTTTCCACTTCTCAGCCTCGGCGAAAGGAATCTTGAACTCGTTGGCCAACGCGCGCGTGAACGCCGCGCCGCCCCCGGTGAAGGTGCGGGCGTGCTCGATGCCCTGACCTGGGCGACCCACCGCGACGCAGACCCGCTCGTGGCCGAGGTCGACGATCGCGACCGCGCCTTGCGGATTTTCGGGAAGGTCATGGGCGGGCAGGGCCCCGAGCAGGCTTTGGTAGACCAGGCCGGGGTGGCTCACGATCCGCGGCTCGATCTTCGCTTCCTTCAGTGACGCCAGCAGCGCCTCGAGCTCGACCTTCTTCACCACCCCAACCATCAGCTGGGTGCCTTTGTCGTCGGTCGATGCCACCTGGTAGTCCCAGACCGCCTGGGACAAATCGAACGGCAGCTGGCTCTCGACCTCGAAGGCGAGCGCTGCTTCGATCTTCTTTGGGTCCGAGAACGGCATCACCAGTTGGTGGGTCGCCAGCGACGGCCCCGGCAGTGAGACCACCACCGTGTCGGCGGCGAACGGCCCCTTCGAATACAGCTCGGGCAGCGCCGCGCGAATGCGATCCACCAGCGGCGTCGCGCCCTCTGCCACCCGCACTTCAGCGAACGCCTGGGTGGAATAGCCGCGAAGGTTGGTCTCGAGCACCACCGCCTTCACGCTGTAGCTGCCCAGATCCAAGCCCAGGACTCTGGCCATTATTCCTCCTTCCAATACACGAGACGGCCGAGGCCATCATCGAGGCGGATCACTGCGGTGATGGTTCGGGTCACGTCTCCGGCTTCGCCGGTCACTTTGATTCGGTAGGTGTTCGATTTGTCGCCGATAAAGCGGTTGTTCTGCGCGTTGTTGGTAATCGTCGAATTGGTGGCGACGCCTGCGCTCTGCACGATGTTGACGAAGTCGGTGACGCTCATTCCGAACATCGCGAACACCCGCGCAGTACGGATCTTCTTGATCAGCGTGTCGATGAACAGCGGGTCCTGCAGCCGGGGGTCGGGCTTGGCTGGGTCGGCGATCGCGCGTATTGCCAACTCGAGCAGCACCGGGTCATCGGTGTTGATGTTCTGCTTGCTGTTCTGATCGGGGAACACGGTGAGCTTGTCGCCGAAGGCCGCCATGAAGCGGTCGTTGACCCCGTGCACCATGTACAGCTCGTCCATGCTGTCGAAGCCGGCGTTCTTCGCGTGGTAGCGGGGCTCGAATTTGTTGTAGCTGTAGTTCTCGTCCGAAAAGCCCTTTGCGAAGGGGTCGCCCTTGCCTGACAGATTCAGCTGGGTCCCGACCTCATCCTCGTCGAGCCAGTCGCGCATCGCGATGATCACGTCGGTGGGCACCACTTTTTCGCGGTTGCTGTCTTCCTTCTCGAAGAGAAACTCGTACTTCTTGTCGGCGAACGCCGCGAGGGTCTGAATCAGCGCGACCTGGGCCGACAGCTGGGGCGCGTTGAGCTTGCTGACGTTGATCTTCTCTTCCTCGTCCGACAGCACCGTGGTGAAGCAGCCCTCGAACCCTCCGAACTTGCGCTTCGTCTGCGCTTGCGCCAGCTCGGGGTTCTCATCGTCGAAGTCGAACTTCTTGCTGCTGCTGCTCTTGGTCGCCGCCAAGCCCCCTTTCTTCGGGTCCTCTTCCGGCATCATCTGCTGAAGCATGTAGCAGTCGATCTTCGCCATTCGCCAAAGCTGCAGCGACATCGAAGAAGGAGCCGCCGGAGCTCCCGCCGCGCCGCCCTTGCCCCCCAGCGCTGCCGCAATTGCCGTCGCGGGATCTCCACCCCCGCTCATCGCCTGGGTCAGCTGCTGCAACATTCCGCCGATGTTCGGAATCTGGATCTGGTCCATCTGCTTCTGGAACTTGAGCATCAGTCGCGACAGGCCGATGCCGCTGCGCGCGAGGTAATGGGCGCGCAGATCGTCGCGCTGGTTGGTCGCCAGCCGGATCTCTACGATCGAGTTGTAGCGAATCTCATTCGAGACGAGCCCCAGCACCGCCAGACCCACCAGCACCAACAGCAGCGCCACCCCGCGGTCCCGGCCAACATTTTGATAGAGGCGTCTCATCAGAACCTCGGCATCTCGGTGTTGAGCATGATCCGCGTCTGGGTCGTGTACTTGACCTCTTTGCCGTTCTCGTCGAGCGCAAAGAGCGTGATCTTCACCCGCGTAGGCAAGATCGATTTCCGATCGGACTTGCGGGTGTCCCAATCGTCTTCCCACTGCTTGCGTTCGCTGTTCCAGTACTGGAACTCGATCTTCTTTGCGCCTTCGAACAGCACGTCCTCGGTGCCGCCGCGGTCCATCGCTTCTTCGAGCAGCGCCTTCTCGCGGCGCACCAGGTCGTTGCGGTCGCGTACGCCTTTCTCGACCGAAGACTTCACCTGGTACTCGACCACCATCTGGTCGCTCTCTTTGGCATCTGAGTACAGCCGCTGGTGTGCCAGTGAAGTGAACAGCAGCTTCTCGCGCGTGCCGATGAAGTTGGTGGGGCGATCGAAGGCATCGCGGTACCGCTTCGAGTCATACCGATCGCTGACGTAGGCGGCGCCGATCTCGCGGGTCATCCGCGCCATGGCCGTGCGCAGCATCCGGTAGCGCTCGGCCGTGCCCTCGATCGTCTCTTTGGCTTTGATCGTGTTGTTGAATGCGACCCCGATTCCCAGCCCGATGAACGACGTGATCGCGATCGCGATCATGATTTCCATCAGCGTAAAGCCCCTTGAGGTGGGCCGGGTCATTGGGGAAATACCCGCTGTTGGGTGGGCAGTCGGTTCTTCGGCACGGTACCCAGACCGGGAATCTGGAACTTGCTGGCGGCTCCAGCGCCCAGCGTGGCGGGCCCGCCTCGGGGACTGCCGAACTGATCTGCCGGAACGACAAGCGTGTTGTCCGAAGGATCTCGCATCGTCCCATCGGCTCCCGCCACCGGGTTGGCCACCGGCATTCCGTTATCGGCGCGAACGAAGCCGGTGGCCGCAGCCCCCGGAGCTCCCGCGGCCCCCGCTGCGCCACCGTTGCGATCGCTGCCCGGCCCGAGCGAAACCACGTGCGTCACCAGGTCGATGCTCTCAGTCAGCTTTCCTTCCTTCCAGCTGACGGTCAGGTGCACTTCCCGCACCGACTTCTGCAGGGTGTCGATCATCGTCTGGAATTGCTGCTGCGCCATTCCTGCCGCGGGGCCCAGCGCTCCCAGCATTCCGGCCTTCGGATCCCCGGCCGGCGCGCCCGGAGGAGGCTTGCCGCCCCCGAAGAGGCCCGCGATCGCACCCATTCCTGCGCCGGCTTCACCCTCGCCACCGCCGGTCGGAAGGTTGAAGATCGCTCCAATCAATTGATCCGGGGTCAGCCCGTTCGTCTTCGGAGCGATCACCTTCGCGCGCCACTTGTAGCTGGCCCACCCTTCCTCGGAAAAATCGCCCGCCTGCTCGTCATCGTCCAGCTGGAAACCCTTGTCGTAGAGGTCCTGCTCGAGGTCGACCATCTTCGATCGGGCCAGCAGCGTAGCGACGGTCAGCTTCTTCGCGTAGACGTGGGCGTAGACCGCTTGCGAGCTGATCTGGAAGATCGCCATCAACGACAGCGCGAGAATCGCCAGCGCGATGATCGCTTCGAGCAGCGTGAACCCCGCGCGCCTCATGACCGGGGCACCTCGAGCTCTTCTGAAGCCGACGCGACTTTTCCAGTCAGTGGCGACACGGACAGCGTCCACACGTTCGGGCCCTGACGGACGTAGACCTGGGCCCGCTCGGTGAAGCCCTGCGGAAAAAAGTAGAGATAGGCCGGACCGCTTTTGGTCGCCGCGCGCAGCGACTTGGTCCACACCCAGACGCGAACCGAGTCGGGCAGGGTGCGCGCGGGAATCTGCTCGGTCGTGAAGGTGCTGAACTTGGCCGCTTCATCGACCCGTGCTTTCTCCCGGGCCATCAACTCTTGCAGCGTCGGGGCGTCGTCCGAGTCCGACCGGGTGAAGCGCTTGTCGTCCTCATCGAGCCGGTCTTTCTTTTTGCGTGGGTGGCCTTCCTTGGAGGCATCTTTCTGTTCTTCGTCGCGGTTCTTGGCGGCGGTGAGCCCCGACTTGGCGCATTCGGCGTGGTAGGTGACCGCGCCACCGGTGTCCTTTTCCGAGGGCAACTCGAAGACCAGCCGGCACGTCTTTCCGGTCAGATTCGCCGTGTCGTAGAGCGAACGAATGACGCCGGTGAGCTCGGTCGCAGCCTCTTTGGCCTTGGCCCCGGTCAGCGAGCCGACTCCGATGATCACCGCAGCGAACAGCACCGCGATGATCGCCAGGGCGACCACCATCTCGATCAACGTGAAGCCGCGGGCTCTCACCACAGCCCCCGAAGCAGGTCGGTGAACATCCAGACCAACGCGGCCAGGCCGAGGACAACGCCGATCTGCACCGGACTCAGCCCGGTGTTCGATTCGGCCGTTGACGGCTTCTGGCTGCGCGGGTCGGTCATTTTTTGTCTGCGACGGCCGAGTCCTTGCTCGAGATGTCGGCGTCGTTGTCCGTCCCGCCCGGCGCCCCGTCCTTGGCGTAGGTCATGATCACCGGCTTTCCGTTCTCGAGCAGGTAGACGTACTCATGGTCCCAGGGGTCGGTGGGCAGCTTGTCCACGATCTGACTGTCGACCAGGGCCTTCAAGCCCAGGCCGGTGTCGGGGTACTTCCCCTTTTTCGCGTAGTAGGTGTCGAGCCCCTGCTTGATCGCGGGAATGTCGATCCCCCGGGCACGGTCGCGCTTGGCCTCTTCGAGCCGGGGAATCACGGCCACCGCGACCGAGGCAGTCAGCAGCGCGATGATCGTGATCACCACGATGATTTCAATCAACGTCATTCCGCGTCGTCCGGCGCGAGCCATGCGGCGGGTCAGGGTCTGCAATCGGCGGTTCATGGTGTCGTCTCCTTCACATCAAATAGAACGCAATGCCGGTGCCCAACAGTCCTGCTGCGAGCGCAAGCAGGGCGGTGGTGGTCAATCGCTGTACCCAGCGATCGAGCGGCGGATTTTCGTGGGCGAGTTGTTTCATTTGATACTCGAGTTCATCTGCAGAATTGGCATCAGAATGCTGAAGGCCACAAAGGCAATCACTCCGCCCATTGCAACGATCATCAGCGGTTCGAGCAAGCTGGTGAGCGCTCCGATTCGCACGTTCACCTGCGACTCATAGCTGTCCGCAACGTTGACCAGCATGTCTTCCAACTGGCCGCTCTTCTCGCCAATCGCAATCATGTGGTAGACGAGCGGCGGAAATTCGCCCGACTTCTTCAGCGGCGCGGCGATGCTTTCTCCTTCCGAGATCGCTTCTTTCGCCTTGTCGATGACGTCGGCGAGCACCGAATTGGTGATCACGTTCTTTACGATGTCCATCGCGGTCAACAACGGGACCCCCGACTTGAGCAGCGTTGCCAGAGTCCGGGTGAAGCGCGCCACCGACAGCATTCGCACCAGCCCGCCAAACACCGGTACCTTCAGCAGCACGCGATCGAACACCGGCTTGCCGGTCTCACTTCGGCTCCAGAAGACGAAGGCCGAGACCATGCCCACCACCATCGGAATGAAGATGAACCAATAATCCTGCAAGGCATTGGACGTGAAGATCAGCAGCCGGGTCGTCCACGGCAGCGTGACTTTCATGTCGTCGAACACCTTGGTGACCTTCGGGACGACGACCGTCATCAACAGCACCAGCACGCCGCCGCCGACCACCGACATGATCGCCGGGTACATCATCGTTCCCACGACCTTTTGCTTCAGTCGCGACTGCCCTTCGGTGAACTCGGCCAACCGCAACAGCACCGCGTCGAGCGCGCCCGAATGCTCACCCGCGCGAATCATGTTCACGTACAGCTTGCCGAAGACCTTTTCGTGAATCTGCAGCGCGTCAGCCAACGAGCTGCCTTCATTCACCTTCTGCTTCGTTTCTGAGAGCACCCGCTTCAGCCGCTCTTTCTCGACCTGCTCGACCAGGGCGGTGAGCGCCTCGACCAGAGTGACGCCTGCGCCGAGCAGCGTGGCGAGCTGGCGGGTCATGATCGCGATGTCGTCGGTGCTGATTCCACCGCCAGCCCACTTTCGAAGGTTTACGTCCTGGTTGAGCGCGGCGCCCACCGAACCCGCCGTCTTCTTCGCGCTCTTCACCTTCTTTCCCGCTGCGTCGGCCTGCCCGAGCACGTCGGTCAGGAAGATGCCGTCTTTGCGCAGCACGCCCCGCAAGCCCTTGGGGCTGTCAGCCTCTTTGAGGCCCGTCACCGCCTTGCCGGCCTCGTTGAGGCCCTTGTATTCAAAGACAGCCATGGCCGATTACATGTCCTCCTGGGTGACGCTGAGGACCTCGGCGATGGTGGTTTCTCCGATGGCGATCTTCAGCGCGCCGTCGTCGAGCAGGGACAGCATTCCCTTTTCCATCGCCTTCTTCTTGATCGTGGCCGAGTCGACGTTTTTCAAGACCAGCTGGCGAATGTCGTCGTCGACCAGCAGCAATTCGTAGATTCCGGTTCGGCCGCGGTACCCGTTCTTGCCGCAGGCGTTGCAACCTTCGGCGCGGTACACGTCGCCGCCCCCCAGGGCCTTGAAGCGCTCGCGGTTCATGCCCAACTTTCCAAGCTCGTCGTCGGTGGGGGTGTACTTCACCCGGCACTCTCGGCAGACCCGGCGCACCAGCCGCTGGGCGAGCACCCCGGTCAGCGAGCTGGCAACGAGAAACGGCTCGATTCCCATCTCGACCAGACGGGTCACGGCGCCGGCGGCGTCGTTGGTGTGGACCGTGGAAAAGACCAGGTGCCCGGTGAGCGAGGCTTCGATCGCAATCTGCGCCGTCTCTTTGTCGCGGATTTCGCCGACCATGATGATGTCGGGATCCTGGCGAAGAAAGCTGCGCAGCCCGGCGGCGAAGGTCAGCCCGATCTTCGGCTGAATCGCCATCTGGCCAATGCCCTTCAGCTGGTACTCGACCGGATCTTCGACCGTGAGAATGTTGAGGTCCGGGGTGTTGATCCGCGACAGCGCGCCGTAGAGCGTGGTCGTCTTTCCCGAGCCGGTGGGGCCGGTGACCAGCACGATGCCGTGCGAGCGATGAATGATGTCGTCCACGTCGCCGAGGATGTCGGGGTTCATTCCGATCTCAGCCAGGTCGAGCAGCACCGCGTTCTTGTCCAGAAGCCGCATCACGATGCGTTCCCCGTGAGTGACGGGGATGCACGAGACGCGAATGTCGATGTCGCGGCCGGCCAGCTTGATTCGAATGCGGCCATCCTGGGGCAGCCGTTTTTCGGCGATGTTGAGCTGCGCCATGATCTTCACGCGGCTCAAGATGCTCGACTGGTAGCGCTTGGGCGGCTTGATGATTTCCATCAGCACGCCGTCGATTCGGAAGCGCACCGACAGCTCGCGTTCCATCGGCTCGATGTGAATGTCGCTCGCCCGCTCTTTCGCCGCCCGGAACAGCAGCGAATTGACCAGCCGGATGATCGGCGCTTCGTCGCCGGTGTCGAGCAGGTCCTGCGCTTCTTCGAGCGAGGCCTCGGCCGACTGCAGGTCCTGCGCTTCCATCTCATCGACGACCTGCTCGGCCTCGTTGAGGTTGCGGTCGTAGACCTGGTTGATCGCATCGACGATTCGGCTGGCGAGCGCGACCTTGGGAAGCACGTCGCGACCCAGCAGCATCCGCGCGTGGTCCAGCGTCGCGGTGTCCAGAGGATCCGAGACGACCAGCACCACCTGATCGCTTTCGATCTTCAGCGGCAGCACCTTGTTCTGCTTGGCGAAGTTGATCGGCATTCGCGCGATCAGCTCGGCCTCTACGTCGTCAGCCGAGATCGCCGCGACGTACTCGAGGTCCAGCTGAGCGGCCAACGCCCGCACCACGTCTTCTTCACTGCAGGCCTTCAAGCCCACCAGCACTTCGCCCAACCGCCCGCCCTTTTCGACTTGAGACGCCAACGCCTCGTTGAGCCTCTCTTCGGTCAGCCCCATCGAGTGGATGAGGATCTGCCCCAGCGGGCGCCCGAACAGGTACGCCGGGCCATGCGCAACCTGTTGGGTGCGCTCAGTGACCGGAAGCTCAGCGGTGTTGGCTCGGGTAGACACGGGTCAGCGGGCCTCCTCGCCCGAGGGTTGAACCTGCAGGCGTTCGACAGGAGGAACCGCCGGCGTGCCCTGCACCGGGGGCGGCATCGGCGCCGGCTGGGCAGGAATCGGTGAGGTCGGCACCGGGGTCACCGCAGCGGGCGGTGTCGCCTCGCTCTTCGGACCGGGGGCGGGAGTGGGCTGAGAGACCGGCCCGGGGGGAATGCGGGGGTTGGTGCCCGGAGAAATCAGCTTCTCGCCCAAAATTCCGGGCCCACCGTTCTCGAGCCGCAGCGATTCCTTGTTGAGCACCTGGGTCATGCGCGCCAACGGGCCGGCCTTGCGCGAGAAGTCGATGGCCACGTCGTACCCGCTGACCTGCCCGTAGAACTGCTCGACGAATTGCTGTCGCTCTTTCATCTTCCGCTCGAAAATTCGCCGGAAGTCGCTGCTGTCTCTGATGATGTACGGGGTGAGGAAGAGCAGCAGGTTGGTCTTCACCTTCTTCTTCGACGACGAGCGGAACAGGTGACCCAGCAGCGGAATGTCGCCCAGCAGCGGGACCTTGGTTGCTGACTCGAGGGTGCGGTCCTGCATGATCCCGCCGATCACGACCGTCTCTTGATCCTTGGCGATCACCGTGGTCTTCGCGCTCCGCTTGCTGGTGGTCGGGCCGAGCACCGGGTCGATCGACGCGATCTCTTCGATCTGCTCCGAGATCACCATGCGCACGTAGTCGCTCTCGTTGATCTGCGGCTTCACCGACAGCTTCAAGTCGACGTTGGTGCGGGTGATGCTGCCGAAGGGCGTTCCACCGCCGCCCCCCAGCGCGCTGCCCAGGCCCGCCGGCAGGCCGGGGATGTTGGCGAGGCTTCCCAACGGGCTGGCCGAAAACCCGGACTGAAACGGAACGTTCTGACCGACCGTGATCTCGGCGTCTTCATTGTCGGTCGTCAGCAGGTGAGGCGTCGAAAGGACGTTCACGTCGTTGGTGCTCTGCAGCGCGGTGAGAATCACGCCAAAGCTTGGAATGTTGATGCCCAGCTTCGTCAGCTCGGGAATCGCCGGGCCTTGAACACCCGCGAGGAATCCACCGAAGCTCGCCAGGCTCCCCAGGCTCATCGACGGAGCCGGCCCCGCCTTGCCGGTGTTCGTACCGATCAGCGCCGGCAGCGTGTTGCCGTTCGCGTCTTTGAGCGGAATTCCGCTGTGGAGGTTCACTCCGATGTCCGAGTTGCGATCGAGGTTGACCTCCATGATCACCGCCTCGATGAAGACCTGCTTGCGTTGAATGTCGAGCTTCTCAATCACTCGCACCAAAGATCGGTAGTCGTTCTGGTTGGCGATGATCACCAACGAGTTTGTCGGCTTGTCAGCCGACACCTTCACCTCGCCGGCAAAGAGCTCGGCGGCGGTCGTGGGCTTCGCGCCCACCGGTGCCCCCGGAGGTGCCTTCGGACGGTTGGCCGTGCCCTGCGCCAGCGACTGGAGCGTCGAGGCCACGTCTTCGGCGTTGGCATTCTCGAGGTAGTAGACGTTGATCTTTCCCTCACCACCCGAGATGGGAATGTCGATCTCGCGAATCAGCGCGTTGATCCGATCCATCGCGGCGGGGCTGGCGATGATGATCAGCTTGTTGGTGCGTTCATCGGGAATGAGCTGGCTCAAGGTCGAGGGCCCCCCGGTGTCGGCGCCCGCGCCCGCGCCTGCCACTGAGCCTGAAGGAGGCTGGCCCGCGGCGCTGGCCCCCGGCGGTGGGGGCATCGCGGCGATGTTTCCCGGCCGCTGCCCAGGCCGAGGCGTCTTCGTCTCGAACAGCTTCTGAACCTTGTCGGCGATCTCTTGCGCAGTGGCGTACTGAATCTGAATGATCTGCACCTGATCGCTGCTGCTTCGCGAGTCGAGCTGTTCCACCACCTTCTCGAGGCGGTGCATGTTCGAGCCCAGGTCGTTGATGATGATCGTGTCGGGCTGAAACGGAATCGTATCGCCGGACGGAGTAACCAGCTGCTGCAGCACGCCGCGCAACTGCTCGATTTCGACGTACTTCACCTTGAACATCCGGGTGACCATCTGCTCGTTGGTCGTGTACTCGGCGCTCGGGTCGGTGATGGTTGGAATTGGAAATTGCTTCGCCCGCTGCTTGTCGACGATCTTCAAGAACCGGCCGTGCTCGTAGACGGCCAGGCTGTTGGCATCGAGGGCGGCGAGAAACGCGGCGTAGAACTGCTCGCCATTCACTTCCACTTTCCCGTTCTCGGGGCCGATGATCGAAATTTTTCCGCGGATGTTCTCGGGAAGGATGAAGGTCTTGCACGTCGCGTCCGAGACGGTCTGAACCAGCTTCTCGATCTCGACCTTGTCGAAATAGATGTTGTAGCGGGCCTTCTTGCGCATCTCTTCGCAGTTGGGCTTCTTCGCTCCGGGGGGCACCGCAGTCACGCTTCCAACGCCCTCGACCGCACCGAGGCCCACCGGAGCCGTGGGAGAGATTCGACGCTCTCCGACTGCTGGCGGGGGAGGCGCACGGGGAGGCGTCGGGACCTGAGCGAGCACCGGCCCCGCGACGAGAATCACAGACAACAAACACTTCCAAGGCATTGGCATGGTTGTGATCAGCGAACGTTGTACGTCTTCTTCACGGAGGCGCCGTTGCGCTCGACTTCGATGTCGATCCGTGAGGCTTCTTTGAGCTTCGAATAGATTTCGAGCGCCTTCTCGGGGCTGTTGAGGTCGTACCCATTGATGCGCTTGATGACGTCGCCGTTCTGAATTCCGATCTTGGTGTAGATCGAGTCCGGGCGAATCGAGAACAGCTTGAAGCCCTGAGCGACGCCGTCCTTGAACGCAGGGACGATGCGGGCCTGCATCGCAACGTCGTTGAGATTCGAGAGCGTCTTGTCGATTTCCGCCCGGGGGATCTCGTATTCGTTTTCCCCGGTCGGCTTGATGGTGGCGCCGAGCGCGACCGAGGGCGGGGCTCCGTCGTTGCTACGACCGGTGACCGCAGGGACGATCGGAATCGCCGGCGCGTAGGCGACCGCGCTGCCGTCCCCCGGAGTCCCGTCGATGTATTCGCGGCGGTTGTTGTTGAGGACGATCACCCGCGCCCGCTCGATTTCCTGCACTTCAGCGCCCTGGATCTTGTCGCCCACCATGTAGGTTGCCGATTTCAACGTCACGACATCTTGAATCGACGCCACCGAGTACTCGACCAGCGCGGCAATCAGCGTTCCCAACAACTTCACCCGCAGCGCGCTGCGCACCGGCGCCGCATTGAGGTCGATGGCCGGAATGCTCGGGTCTTTGACCTCGGGCTCCTTGAGCAGCGGCAGCCCGGTCAGCTTGCTCAGCCGCTCAGGATTCAGCGCCGCCAGGGGCTCGACCGCGCGGGGTCGCAGGTTCGCCTTCACCCGCGCGCCCGTGGGCAGCGGCATCAGGGCCGACTCGACAAAGGCATTTCCGGTGCGTGCGGCCAGCACCATCACCAAGAAGATGAAGACCAGGTGAACGAACCAGAAGTGACGTTTGAACAGGAGCTCCACGAGTGGGTGCACTCAGCAAGGCCAATGCCACGCAGCCTCTTGAAATAACGGGTGAATCCTCCACTTTTCGAAAAGGCGTGCGACAATTTGTCAACGGACGATGGCGGCCAAGTGACCGCCTGTCAGGGCGGCGAAACCAATGGGCGAAGAGCGAAGACGGTGGGCGCGAATCGAAGCGAGCCTCGAATGCACGGTGGCGTCCGCGGATCAGACGTTCGAGGCGAAAGTAGTGAACGTCTCGCGGGGAGGCCTGGCGGTGTTGGCCGCGGCGGGCCAGGTGAAGGAAGGCGAAACGGTGTCGGTGATGCTTGAACGGGCCGAAGGCGAAATCACGCTGGCGGTCTCGGGCACGGTGGTGCGCATCGTCGGCGAAGGTGAAGAGGCGGTCTTTGGAGTGCGCTTCGAGGCGCTCCCCCCCGACAGCGAAGAGCAGCTGTTGGCGCTGCTGAAGTTGTTGGCGGGCAAGCGCGGGGGAGGGCGCCGGGAGCATCCCCGGGTATCGGCGAGGGTCAGCGTGCGCTGCAAAAGCCGGGAGCGATTTGATGGGTTGCTCAACGACCTCTCGCAGGGCGGTTTTTCGATTCGCTGTCCAGCGCCGGTCGAGAAAGGCTCCCAGTTGAGCGTCGAGTTCGGAATCGCTGAACACGCCGAGCTGATCTGGATTGAAGGGACGGTGACGCACGTCGAGGTGTCGCCCGACGGGAAGCACATCGCCGGATTGAGGTTCACCCCACCGACCCCCGAGCAGCGGGCGAGAGTTCAGCAGTTGCTCGATCTGTTGCTGGGCCTGGGCGAGCCGTAAGCGGTTTCAGACCAGCAGTTCGACCCGACCCAGCAACCAGTCGCGCGCCACCGTCATCTGGTGCACCTCGTCCGGGCCATCGGCGATTCGCGCCGCGCGCGCGGCCCGGTACCAGGCGGCGAACGGCAGGTCCTCACTGTAGCCCTTGGCTCCGTGCATCTGAATCGCGTCATCGAGCACTTTGCACAGCGCCTTCGCGACGAAGGTCTTGGCGATCGATGAGTAGGGCTTGGCCTCTTTGCTCTTTCCCTGCTCGAGCAGCCACGCGGCGTGCAGCGTCATCAGGTTTCCCGCGTGAATCGCCTCGGCCGAATCGTAGATCATTCGCTGGACGGCTTGATGGCGGGCGAGCTCTTTGCCGAAGCTGACGCGCGTGGTGACGTATTCGCGACACAGCGACAGCGTGCGTTCGGCCAGACCCAGCCAGCGCATGCAGTGGGTCAGTCGCGCGGGGACCAGCCGCGTCTGCGCGAGGGCGAACCCATCTCCTTCGGCACCCAGCAGCGCCTCGGGGCCGAGCTTCACGTTGTGAAATTTAAGCTCGCCTTCGTGGTGGTCGAGCACCTGCTCGCCCATCGTCGCCACGTCGCGCACGTACTCCACCCCGGCCGTCGCTTTGTCGAGGATGAACAGCGAGGCGCCGCGCTTGGGATCTTCGCTGGTCCGCGCCATCACCAGCAGGAAGGCAGCGTTGCGCGCACCGGTCGAGTACCACTTGTGGCCCTCGAGTTCCCAACCTCCGGAAGTGGGTCGAGCGGTGGTCTTCAGGTTCGAAGGGTCCGCGCCGGCCCCCGGAGCCGGCTCGGTCATGCAAAACGCACTCGTGACTTCGCCCTTCACCAATGGCTCGAGAAAGCGCGCGCGCTGGGCCGCAGTTGCGATCTGCACCAACAGATCCATGTTTCCCTGATCGGGTGCATCGCAATGAAAGACCTTCGCGCCCACCGGCGATCGACCCATCTCTCGAAACAAAGCGCACATGCCCATTGGACCCAGCGCCCGCCCCCCGAGCGCGATCGGCAGATGAGGGGTCCACAGGCCTTGAAGCCTGGCCTCGGCCTGCAGCGCCTTGAGCGTGTTGCGACGGCCCGCCCGGTCTTCTTCGAAGATCGCTTTCTCGGCGGGGATGATTTTCGAATCGACGAACGCACGGACCTGGGCCCGAATCGCCGCCAGCTCGGCTGAAAGCAGAAAGTCGCTCATAGATTCTCCGAGAGGTCGAACCGCGGGTTGGTGACCTGTAACGTCTCTTTGGCCGTTTCCCACAGATGGTTTGCGATTGCTTCGTCGGGGTCTTGCTCTCGCAGCTTCTTCACCAGGGCCGCTTCGAGCATCGCCAGCGCGGCCATTCGTTCGTTGCGGCGCGGGCTGGACAGCAAGTGGGTAGGAGACGGCACCAGCGCGGACAGCCGCTGGGCTTCGGCAGCGAACCGATCGTCTTCAGTGCGCAGCTCGGCCGCCACCACCGTGGCGAGGTTGGCGGCGATCATCATTCGAAACTGGAGCGCCTTGTCGGCTTCGAGCTTCGGCGCCACTTCCGCCATCAGGAACGAGGCAACGGCGTCGAGCAGTGTGCTGGCATCGGGTCGGTTTTGCATCGGACGCTCCGGTTGAAGATCACAGGGTTCCGCGACGAATCAGCCGCAGCGCTTCGAATTCCATTTCGACATTTCGGCGGGCAATCGCCACCAGCTCGAGGTCGGTCTCGTCGCCACTGAGGTAGCGCTCGCCCTGGAAGACGCTGCCGACGGCCCAGCGAAGGTTGCCGATGATTTCCCACCACAGCACGTCAGCCCAATCGACCTTCTGCCCGCCGGCTTCCTCGTACGCAGCGTAAAAAGGCGCGCGCGCTGCGAACCCGCCGACGGGCAGATCGAGCCGACCGAACCGCCAATCGCGTACCGAGATCCACGACAGATCTTCGTACGGGCTTCCGTAGTGGGAAAATTCCCAATCGAGGATCGCCGCCAGGCCGTCAGGAGTGACGAGGAAGTTTCCAGTGCGGAAGTCACCATGAACCAGGACGGTGCGCTCGTCGCGAGGCAGGCGGGTGGACAGCCAGGCGAGCGCAAATTCCACCGCGAGAAAGTTGCCCGACAGCCGCGCAATCATCGCGTGAAGATCCTCGAGCGCCTGCAGCGCAGGGCTTTGCGTAGGCGGACTGAAGGGAAGTTTCGCCAAGCCCGGAGTAACCCGATGCAACCGTGCCAATGACTGCGCCAGTGTGGTGGGCAGGGTCTTGCGCGCTTCGGCGAGTTCAGGGCTTCGCAGCACTCGCCGCCCAATCGCTTCACCGGGTGCCCAGTCGAGGAAATAAGCGTCGGCGCCTTTTCGCAGCAGGTCAGGAGTGAGCCAGCGGGCCGAAGGGGTCTTCACTCCAGCGGCGACGGCGGCCTGGACGACCTGGAATTCTTCAGCGCGCTTCAGGCTGCTGGGCAGACCCTTCACCGCATCGCTGCGCAAGGCGAGTGTCAGCGGTTGTTCAGCCAAGGTCAGCTCGAGCCGGAAATTTTCCTGGCACGCACCACCGTAGAGCGGCTTGCACGAAAGCAGAGTGGCTCCGTTTCGGGCGACTGCCGCGGCGATGGCTTCGGTGCGCGCATCCATGGGCGCGCTCATAACCCAACTGACGCGGCGCGATGGCCGCTTTGAAGAACGAGCGTCGGCTGTTAATCGTCCGTTCATGAGTGACGAACGACTCGACAAGCAGTGGCAGGAAAAGGGCCTGAAGAGCTACTCGACCCCGGCAATTCGGGCGACCCTCGAGCACTACGGAATCTCGATGGATTCGAAGTCCTTCAGGGCACAGGCCGAGCTCTTCTACCCGCTGACGATCGCCCAGAGCTGGATGAACCTCTGGAAAGGCACCGGCAAGTTCGCAAAACTTCCAGTGGCGGCGGTCGAAGAGCTGTGGCGGCGATTGGCCCCCGACATCCTCCAGCCGCTCGATGTGGTCGACGCGTTGACTCAGCTGCTGAAGGCGCTGATGCAGCTTCGCAAGCGCGAGGACACTGCTCCGGTGGACGCGAAGTTCGATGAGCTCGAAGCCGTGCTGAAGCGGCTGCCCGATGCGGGCGAACGACGCGATCACTTCATGGCCGAGGTGGTGATGGTGCTGTCGGGTTCACTCGAGACCCTCGACTTGATGGCCGAGGGCCTGGCCCGCGACGGTCACGTCAAGCACGCCGAAAGGTTCGTCGCCGTCGAAGAGGTGCTCTTCCCCGTGCGCCAGGGAGTCTCGGCGGCGCTGGTAATGGCAGCCAAAGGCGAGCGAATTCCGGCGTTGGCGCAGCTGCAGACGATCGCCGACGATGGGGCCCGCGACGACTACGCCCGAATGTCTGCGATTGACGCGTTGATGCACCTGAAGGCCGCCGATCAGGTGCTGGGGGCTCTGGCTGCGCTCTCGGACCAGGCCGACGCTGCGAACGATGGAGACTTCCTCGGGCAGTTGGACCGGCGGTGGCACGCGATGGTCGACGCAGTCACCGGCCCGCTGAAGCCGAAGGCGGTCGAGGGCCTACGCAAGTCTCACGAGCGCATGGTGCGCTTCGGTGGCCACAGCCACGGCCACTAGAAGGTCTGATCGGCGAAGTGGAACAACACCCAGCGCGCGCTGGCCAATTCGGGGTCAGCCCTATCAGGTCTCTGCCCCGGGAGCCGCTTTCTGGACCTCAGCCTCATCCGCGGCGAGCTTGCGGTAGATGGTCCGTGCAGCAATTCCAAGCAACCGCGCAGCAAGGTTCTTGTCGCCCTTGGTGTGCCGCAGCGTCTCGTGAATTACGCGCCGCTCAATCTCTTCCATCGGAGTCCCAATCGGAATCACGATCTGACTCGCTGCTCCGATCGGGCCTTTTCGAACCGATTCCGGCAGGTCGCCCACATCGATGATGTCGTTGCGACACAGCACGACCGCCCGCTCGAGCGCGTGCTCGAGCTCACGCACATTGCCCGGCCAGGCGTAGTTCTCGAGCAACGACCGCGCTGCGTCAGAGAAGCCTCGCAGCGTCTTGTTGTTCTTCGCGGCATAGCGACGAAGGAAATGGTCTGCGAGCAGTGGCACGTCTTCGCGGCGGCTCGCCAGCGAAGGAATCTTCACTTCCACGACATTGAGCCGGAAGTAGAGATCTTCGCGGAAGCGGCCTTCGGCAATCTCGCGCTGTAGATCCTTGTTGGTGGCAGCAACGACACGCACATCGACCTTGATGGTGTGCGTTCCTCCGAGCCGTTCGACCTCGCCCTCCTGAAGGACCCGCAGCAGTTTCACCTGCGCGCCAGCGCTCATCTCGCCGACTTCGTCGAGGAACAGCGTCCCTCCGCTCGCGCGCTCGAACCGGCCTTCCTTGCGCGCCACGGCCCCGGTGAAGGCGCCCTTCTCAACGCCGAACAATTCCGCCTCGAGGATGCTCTCGGGCAAGGCCGCGCAATTGACCGCGACGAACGGACCCTTCGCCCGCGGCGATTGGTCGTGGATGCTTCGGGCGGCGAGCTCTTTGCCGGTGCCTGACTCGCCCATCAACAGCACCGTCGCCGTGGACGGAGCCGCCTGGCCCAGCGTCTCGAGGAACGCTCGAATTGCGGGCGATTGCCCAATCATCGTTCGGGGCCCGACGGCGGCCAGCTGCGCCTTGAGGTCCCGGTTCTCGGCGACCAGGGCCTGCTTTTCCATCGCCTTCTGTACCGCTTTCACCAGGGAATGGCGCTTGAGCGGCTTGGTAATGAAGTCGTACGCCCCATCGCGCATCGCGCTCACCGCGGTCTCGACGGTCGCGTAGGCGGTCATCAGCACCACCTCTACGTCGGGGCGCATGGCGCGCGCGGCCTTGAGCAGCTCTTGCCCGTCGACGCCGGGCATCATCAGGTCGGTCACCATCACCCCGACTTCGGGGCGACGAAGCAGCTCGATCGCTTCCTGGCCGTTGGCGGCGCTCAACGTCGGCACGCCTTCGCGCTGGAAGACTTTGCAGACCGAATCGAGGTTGGCGTGATCGTCGTCGACGACCAGCACTGTGACGGGACTCAAAATGTCAGTTGCACTGGTTGGACGAGCAGCTGCCCGAGCAGCAGTCGTGGTTGACGAAACATTGCTCGAGGAAGTTTCCGCAAGAGCAAAAGTTGCTGGGAGTGCGGCTGCGGCAGAGGTTTTCCTGGTTGGTACATTGGGCAAACCCGTTGGGGGTGGTGCAAGCGTCCATGCAGTAACCGACGTTGTCTCCGAACGCGGCGCTGAAGTCGCAAACTCCGTCAGTGGCGCAAGACTTGAGGTCGCCGCGGCAGAGGCCAAAGCAGTAGCCGAAGGGGAGGGTCGCGCTGGTGTCGCAGTAACCGGTTTCACACTGAGCCCCCGAAGTGCAGGACCCGCCATAGCGTGAGAGTCCCTTGTCCTTGGAGCTGCAGGCCTTGCTCCAGGGGTTGCACCCGTAACCGGCAGTGCTCCCGGCGCATTCCGAGTCGGCCGTGCACAACACGATGCACCCGCTGTTGTTGTTGGTGGTGTTGGTGTCCGGGTCAAAGCAGCTGTACCCGGGGCGACAGCGCCCTGTCGTTCCCAGGCCGGTGCCGGTGCACCGGGGTCGACAGGTAGCGATCGCCCCCGACTCGGTACAGATTCCACCGTTGCAGCCGGCATTCGTCGCGACATTGCAGGTCGCCAGGTTGGTGCACATTCCGTTCGGCGCCCCGGTGGCCGCTTCGGTGAAGCACTTTCCACCCGCGCATTGATTGTTGGCGGTGCACTCTTTGCCATCGGCCTGGCCCGTACAGGCCGCGTTGCCGACGCACTTCGTATCGCCGCAATCGATGGCGCGATCGCAGGTGTTGTCGATGCCGTCGGTGCAGTTTTCGGTGCCGACGCCGACGCAGTCCGAATCGAGGCAGTCGGTCTTGCCATCGCCGTCGTTGTCGATTCCATCGCTGCACGAGACTTCTGTCTTGCGATTGATGACGCAGGTACAGCCCATTCCACAGCTGCGGCCGACACAGTCCGGGTCGTCACAATCGGTCTTGTTGTCGAGGTCGTTGTCGATGTTGTCGGCACAGGCCAGCTCGGGTCCAGATGAGCCACCGCCGGCCCCACCGCTGCCTCCCGCCGCACCGCCCCCAGCACCTCCGCCCGCCGCGCTTCCGCCGCCCGCCGCGCTGCCGCCACCCGCCGCGCT
>JAYVCD010000065.1:0-5665 GCA_043750125.1 Archangiaceae bacterium
TCCTTGCCCGTGCCGCTCTCGCCGGTGATCAGCACCGACGACTCTGAGTCCGCCACCCGATCGATCAACGCGTAGACCTTCCTGATCGCAGCCGAGTCGCCGATTACGTCGTCGTGCGGCGACAGCCCCGCCACCACCTTCCGCAGGCGGCGCACCTCTTGATCGAGTTTGCGGTGACCCACTGCGCGATCGAGGACGATCTTGAGCGCGTCGATTTCCACTGGCTTGGTCACGAAGTCGTAGGCGCCGGCGCGGATCGCCGCGGTCGCCGTTTCGAGGCTGCCGAACGCGGTGAGAACCACCACCGGCACATCGGGTCGGTTTCCGACAATGCGCTCGCACAGCACGATGCCACTCATCCCCGGCATGTTGAGATCGGTGAGCACTACGTCGAAGTCTTCGGACACCAGCAGGGTGAGCGCCTCGTCGGCCGTCTTCCGCAGTGAAGCGGAATACCCACGGCTCTCGAGCCCCAGCACCAGCATCGAGCCCATGTCCGGGTCGTCCTCGACGATCAGCACTCGCCCGATCACCTCGCAGCTCCAGCGGACATCAGCAGGGGCAGGTAGACCGAGAAGACCGACCCCTGCTGGGGCTCACTCTTCACCGCCACCCAGCCGCCGTGCTCGTGAACCATTCCGTAGACGACTGAAAGCCCCAGGCCGGTGCCTTCCCCCACGTCTTTGGTGGTGAAGAACGGCTCGAAGATTTTGGGCAAGACCTCAGGCGAAATTCCAGATCCGGAATCTTCGACATCGATTCGGACCCATTCCAAAGGGGCACCCTGCGCATCGGTCGGCGGTGAACGCCGCTCGCTGTGGATCTCGACCCGAACGGAGCCCGGTTTGCTCATCGCCTGAAAGCCGTTGACGACCAGGTTGGTGATCACCTGCTCGAACTGCCCCGCGTCGACCTCGGCGACGCGGACTTCCCCCGGCACCAGCTCAAGCTTGACCTGCTTCGCAACTGCCAGAGGCCGCAACAGCACCAGTACTTTTTCCACCAGCTGCCGCAGGTCCTGGGGCGCCCGGGCAGGAACGCGCCGCCGGGCAAAGTCGAGCAGCTGGCGAATGATCTTCGTCATGCTCTGGGCCTGCTCGGCAATGATCCGCGCGCTGTCGTTCGGGCTTTGCCCCTGAAGCTCGCCTTTCTCAATCATCCGCGCGCGACCGTGGATGACATTGATCGGAGTGCCCAGCTCGTGCGCAACGCCCGCGGCCAGCTTCCCGACTGTCGCGAGGCGATCGGCATGGCGCAGGTGCTCGAGCGTGGCCAGCCGCGCGATCGTCTCGGCCTCCAATTTCTTGCGGCTCTCGAGCAGCGCATCGCTCATCTGGTTGATCGAGGTGGCCAGGTCGGTGAGCTCGTCGGCGTTGGGCAGCCAGACCCGGGCGCTGAAGTCTCCGGATCCAATTCGTGCCGCCAGATGCGAAAGCTTTCGCACCGGTTTGCCGATCATCCATTGACCCAACAACGCTGCTGCGATCATGAACAAAGTGGCCATCGCAGCGGTGGCCAGGACGCTTCCAATCACGGTGCGGCGCACCTGCAGCGCTTCGGCCGCCAGTGATTCAGAGACCTCAATTGCGCCTCTTCGCCCGTTGATCGACACCGGGGTGTAGGTCGCGCGTACCCCCGGCCAGGTCTTCTCATTGACGAGCGAGACCGCCTGGTCGGACTTCAGAGGCGCCATGGCTTCTGGTGGGAATGGGAGCGGTTCGCGATCGAGCCACAGCCAGCGCACCTGCACCTGGTCTTCGAAGCGATTGGCCTGATCGAGAAGAGTGAGGGCTTCGGCCTCTCCATCTCGCTGCCAGGCTCGAGACAGGGAACCGGCGAGGGTGTGACCGAGCAGCAGGTGATCGTGCTGCGTATCGAGTGAAGCCAATCGCAGCTCACGCGTCACTTCGAAAATCTGGAGTGCGGCGAGCACGACCGTGGCGAGCAACACCAGGACCAGGGTCATGCGTCTGGAGAGCTTCACGTCGCCGCACTCCGGGGAAGGCCGAAACTACTGAGGCGTCGCCTTCTTATCGGTGTTCTTCGCGTCAGCCTTCTTCTTCGATGATTTCCCTTCCTTCTTGGCTGACTTTCCGGCCGGTGCGGACGAATCGGTCGAGGGGCTGGCTGCCAGCGCAGCGAATGGAGACAGCGAAAGCAGGACGAGGGCGAGGCGAAGGTTCACGGAGACTCCGATTGAGGGAAATGAAGCCGGCGGCTCGAAAGCACCCGACGTGCCATCGGGCTTGCAGTGAGAGGGGGCAGGGCGAAGGGGGCAAAGTACCCCTGAGGGGCAATTTGCCCGTTCTTTCCAGAGACAGCGGTTCGGGTTCTGCAGCTCGCTTCCCCATACAGCCCGGTGACCTCTGCATCTCGACGATCATGCTCGAGCGCACCCCGAAAGAAGAGCAGGTTCGATCGGCTGGGGTTGGCGGCACTTTCTTTTCGCCACGGCTGCGAGATTGGGAAAGCAGGTGGTGTTGATCCCCGCCGACTTTCGGTGCCCCGCCGATCAACGAGACGAGAACGAAGCCGATCGGTCTTACCGGAGCACCAGCTTGCTCAGAACCTCGACGGAGTTGCGCTCGCAACCCGTGGGCGACAGCGAGAACGGGGCGGCACTTCCGGAACGCTGAAATCCGCCGCGTTCATCGTCCACACGAACCGGACTGAGTGGCATTTCAAGCACGCGCCGAAACTTTGAGACAAAAATGCTGTCCGAGGGATCGCGGCAGGCGCGAATGGGAGGCGCTTTTTCCCGAGGTTTCGTGGTGATGCGAAGTCGACCGATCGATCGCGCCCTGTTAGAAGCGCGACGATGCGACTCGTGGGAGAGACTTTCGGCCGGAACCCGATCCTCAGCCGGCTCGTGGGGGGTGCACTCGCGTGAAGTCCGACACTGCACCTGGCCTTCCGTCGATCGATTCACTGCCCGGCCGAACCATCGGGGGGTACGTCGTCAAAGAGCGCCTGTCCGAAGGGGGGATGGGCATGGTCTACCTCGCCGAGCACCAGGCGATCGGCAGGCGGGCGGCGGTGAAGTTCCTACGCCCCGAGGCCGCCAACAGCGCCGAGTGGACGGCCCGCTTTCTGACCGAGGCCCGCGCGCTCGCAGCGCTGAAGCACCGCAACCTCGTCGAGGTGTTCGAGTTCGGCGCGACCGCCGACGGCTTTCAATATTTGATGATGGAGTACATCGAGGGCACCTCGCTCGAGCACTACCTGACCGAGCAGAACTCGAAGGGACTGTTGCCACTCGTCCCGGCGCAGGCATTGAAGTTCGCAGAGCAGATCCTCAACGGGCTGGGCGAGGCTCACAAGAAGGGCATCGTTCATCGCGACCTGAAGCCAGCCAACATCATGAAGGTGCGCGAGCACAGCGGCGAAGTGCTGCTCAAGATCGTCGACTTCGGTCTGGCCCGGCAGGAGCCGGTCAACCTGCTGCACGAAGCGTCGGTGCGAGAGGGGCAGGCCTCGCTGGTGGCCGGCACACCCGAATACATCGCGCCCGAACAGGCCCGCGGGCTTCGCGGCGATGGGCGCGCGGACCTCTATGCGCTGGGGGTCATCTTGTACGAGATGCTCTCGGGACAGCTGCCGTTCAAGTCAGACAGTGTGTTGGGGTTGATGAAGAAGCACGCATTCGAGAAGCCGCCCCCGCTGTCGATCGCGGTCGCCGGGTTGTCGGCAGATGTGGCTGAGTTCGTTCACCAGTTGCTGGAAAAGGAGCCCGACCAGCGACCCGCCAGCGCCGATGTGGCCCGGCAGGCGGTGAATCGGCTGCTCAAGACGCTCGAGCGCGACGCGACCACGATCAAGCCGATGCCCGCGAGGCCGGTGGAAACCTCGACGTTCGAGCGGCCGGTGGTCCCTTCGACGACCCAGGACATGATCGCCCTGGCGGTTCCTCCCCGTCGCAGGACGAAGACAATTGTTGCAGCCATCATCATCGCGCTGCTGTTGTTGCTCTGGTTTCTGCTGCCTGGGACGCGTGAGCAGGGGGTGGCGACCGTTCCCGCGGTCGCGGTTCCTTTGAAGGTCGAGGCACCGGTGAATGTCGACCCGGTCCCGAAGATCGAGCCCGTCCTGGATCCTTCGCAGCTCACGCCCCCTCCGTTTCCCCCTCCGGCCACGACGGCCGCCACTGACTCAGAGCTCGTCATGCTGAAGAAGGCGCGCACGGGGCCTCAGTTCACGATCGAAGCTCCGAACTGTTCGCCGGACGACGAATGGCGGAAGGACGCAAAAGCGACGCTCAACGAGCTGGCCGCCCGCGCGTCGAAGATGAAGAGCGCTGAGTTCGTGCTGTGGGCAGACGAACGGGAGCGAACCCTGAGTGCCGCAATCGCGTCGGCCACCAGCAGGAACGAGTGTGGCGTCGTGGATGCGCAGCTGGCCAACTTCAAGGAGAAGCTGAAAATTCAATGATTAACCGACCGGTAGCCGTCTTGATTGCAGTGCTTGCGGGCGGCTCCTTTGCTCAACAGCCTTTGCCCGAGCTTGCACCTTTTCCCCTCGAGCTCGCTCGCACCCCTTCGGATTCCTCGAAGAAGGACAAAGAGGACCTGCAGAAGATGCTGCCGATGATGCTTCGTGCATCGGACGTAGCAGTTCCCGACAGCGCAAAGCTCAGCTCAGCGATTGCGAATCTGCGGCGACAAGACTGCAACCGCGATGACAATTGTTTGTCTCAGCTCGCGAAACTGGCCGGCAGTCTCTACGGGTTCTTTGCGCAGATTGACTACGACCTCGATGGAAACGTGGTGGTCAGCGGGCGGGTGGTTCGTGATGACGGGAAGGCGATGGGGCTGTCGAAGACGATCAAGAAGCCCAAAGGCAAGGCAGCGTTCAATGACATCGCGCGAGCTGCGATCGGAGAGCTGCTCGTCGCGCTCGACGTGGCCCACCTGTCGCCGTTTCGGCCGAAAGAAGAAGTCGCCGAGGTCAAGCCGCCCGAAGCGGTCAAGCCGCTGGAGCCGATGAACCCCACTGAGAAGGTGGTGGTGACCCAGGCCTTTCGCTTTCCCGGGCAGATGGCCGCGGGAGTCGGAGCGGTGCTCGTCCTCGGTGGCGGCATCGTCTTCACCGGATCGGGAAACGTTCGGACCGACGCGAATCGAAATGTTTACCGGGAAGACGCTGATCGCGTCGGTGCTGTCCGGACGGGGCAGACGGTTGGGGTGGCGATGATAGCGATTGGAGCAGTGGTGGGAGCGGTCGGAGTCGGCGCCTGGTTGTTCGGCCCCGAAGAGACGACCACCACGATCGTGCCGGTGCCGGGTGGCGCCGCAGTAATGCTGCAGGGGAACCTTCCATGAACCGAGTCTTGGTCTTCACTGCCGTGCTGGCGACGGGCTGCTTGAAACCCGTGCCGTGCACGACGGATTCGCAGTGTGAGCAAGGCACCTGTGATGTCGCTCGCGGGTTTTGCGTGACCCCCGGCGCGGCGGGAACCGGCGGTGGAGTCGGAGGTGGATCCACCGGCGGAGGAGCCGCAGGCGGCGGGGCTGGGGGCGGAGGAGGCAGCGGGGGTGGGGTGGCCAATGCTTGTTCAACCGTCATGTGCCCCAACACGTGGGAAGAGTGTTTCCTCGATGCAGGCGCGTCGTGCGTGTCTCGGTTTACGGCAGTGCAGTGGATTGAGCCGGCCGACGCGGGACCGTAC